>CANQQB010000016.1 GCA_947625845.1 uncultured Oscillospiraceae bacterium | reverse complement strand
GCCTCGCCGGCCACGGCCTTGGCCATCAGGGTCTTGCCGGTGCCCGGAGGGCCCACCAGCAGCACGCCCTTGGGGATACGCGCGCCCATAGCCGTATAGGCGGCGGGATTTTTGAGGAACTCCACGATCTCCTGCAATTCCTCTTTTTCCTCGTCGCACCCGGCCACGTCCTTGAAGGTCTTTTTGGTCTGGCCCTCCTGCGCCACCTTGGTCCTGGCCTTGGAGAACTTGGCCACGCCGCCGGCGCCGCCGCCGGTGGCCCGGTTCATCATCACGTACCACAGCACGCATAACACGCCCATGACGATCAGATAGGGCAAAAAGCTCAGCCACCAGGGTGCCACGAAGCCCTCGTTGTCGTCATACTCCGTCAGGATACCGTCGGCCTTCTGCTCCCGGATAAGGTCCCCCAGGTCCTGATAGAAAAGGTCCACGTCCCGCAGATTGCGCCCGATCTCCGTCTGGCCCTTGTATGGCGCGCGCAGATAGAGATGCAGCTCGTTTCCGGATATGACGAAGCTCTCCACCTGTTTGGCCTCAAACAGGTCGATGATCTCCGAATAGGTCAGCTCCGCGGAGCTCTTGTTGCCGGTCAGGGAGAACACCGTGGCCAGCAGGATGACCAGGATCAGGGCATAAAAGCCGATGTCCCTGGCCCGCCGGTTAGGTCCGCCGGGACGCTGCCCGCCGGGACGCTGGCCGCCGCCGTCCGGTCCGCCGGGACGCTGTCCCCCCGGTCCGGGTCCGCCGGGTCCCGGTCCGGGACGGTCGTTATTGTTGTTGCCAGGCATATTGTCCATGTGCTTACCTCATGAATAAATTTCCGGCTTCAAAAGGCCGATATAGGGGAGATTGCGGTATTTTTCGTCGAAATCCAGGCCGTAGCCCACCACGAACGCGTCCGGGATGGTGAAGCCCGCGTAATCCGCCTTGATAGGCGCGACGCGCCTGTCCGGCTTGTCCAGCAGCGTCACGATACGGATGGAGCTGGGCTTTCTGGCCATCATATAGTTTTTCAGATAGCTGAGGGTATTGCCGCTGTCCAGTATATCCTCCACGATGATCACGTCCCGGCCCTCGATGTTCTCGGTCAGGTCCTTGATGATCTTCACCGCGCCGGTGGACGTGGTGCCCTTGCCGTAGCTGGACACCACCATGAAGTCTATGGTGCAGGGGATATCGCAGGCCCGCACCAGGTCCGCCATGAAGATGAAGCAGCCCCGCAGCACGCCCACGAACAGGGGATTCTTGCCCTTGTAGTCCGCGGAGATCTGCCGGCCCAGCCGGGCCACGATGCTCTTCAGCTCTTCCTCGGTGGCGATATAGCGCTCGATGTCGTTGTGCATATCTTTATCCTCTCTCACCCGGCATTGGCCGGAATACTATCCGCAATATGTTTTTATCTCCCGGCCCGGCGCAGACCCTCTCGTCCGCCCCCAGGCCGTACGCGCCCAAAACGCCCCGCTCGTCCCGCAGCACGGGTACCCCGTCCCGCTCCCAGGACGGTATGCCCGCCTCCAGAAAAAGCTGCTTGAGCGTTTTCGTGCAGCCCCGCCCCGCCGGACGGAACCTGTCCCCCGGCCGACGGCCGGCGACAGTTATACTACCACATATATTCTCACATTGAAAGAAAAAAATGTTGTACGATTTGTGAACATCTTCGGGCCAGTCTGTGAATTGCGTCACACACACCCGCAAGCCCGCCTCGGGGATATCGGTCACGCCCGGCACGGTCAGGACCCGTTCGGGAAGCCTCGGCCCGCTCTCCGCCCCGAACACCAGCCGCCCCTTGTGACAGGCCGCCCGCAGCCCCGGCACGTCCGCCGCGCCCCCATCTCTGGCCGCCTGCAAAACAGCCTCCACATGAGATAGGCCCAGCTCCCGGCCCGCCAGCAGCCGCACCGCCCTGGACGCCACCGGCCATGGTGCCTCCGCCAGCGCCCTGGCGTCCGCGGATTTTTCGTCGGCGTGGACCGCGAGAAAGTCCCGCGCCAGCTTTTCCAAAAACGCCTCGTCCGCCCGCAGCAGCCGCGCCGACCTTCCCACGGCGCATACGAACGCCGGGTTCACCGTCTCCAAAGCCGGCACCGCCCCGTGGCGCACCCGGTTCCGGGCAAAATCATCCTCAAGGTTGGAAGCGTCCTCCACGTGGGGGATGCCCTTATCCCGCAGATAGCGCTCGACCTCCTGGCGTGTCACATCCAGCATAGGCCGGACCACCCGGCCCCGGACAGGCGGTATGCCCCCCAGGCCCTTGAGCCCCGCGCCCCGCGCCAAATGCAGCAGCACCGTCTCGGCGTTGTCGTCGGCCGTGTGAGCCGTGGCGATGACGGCCGCGCCCAACGCGTCCGCCGCCCGCTCCAGAAAAGCGTACCGCAGCTCCCGCCCGGCCTGTTCCAGGCCCATATGCGCACGGACCGCGTAAGCGGCCGCGTCGCCTTTTTCCGAGCGGAATGGGATGTCCCATTTCGCGCAGAGATCCCGCACGAACGCCTGGTCCCGGTCCGCCTCCGGACCCCGCAGGCCGTGGTTATAGTGCGCCGCCGCCACGGGATATCCCAGCTCCCGAAGCCGGCACAGCAGATACATGGAATCCGCCCCGCCGGACACGGCGCATAAGACAAGGCCGTCCCTGGGCAGAAGGTCAGTATTCATCGTCCTGACGCTTGGAATCGTTCACATAGGTAGTGTACTCCGGTATCCACCGCAGATACACCGTGCCCACCCGGCCGTGCCGGTTTTTGAGGATGATGGCCTCGGCGGAGTTGGGGTCCTCGCACTCCCTGTCGTAGTACCCCTCCCGGTACAGGCCGATGACCGCGTCCGCGTCCTGCTCGATGGAGCCGGACTCCCGCAGATCGGAGAGCATAGGCCGCTTGTTCTGCCGTGCCTCGTTGGCGCGGCTGAGCTGGCTCATGCACACCAATGGCACGCCCAGCTCCTTGGCCGTGACCTTCATCATGCGGCTTATATCGCTGACGGCCTGGGTACGGCTCTCGTTGGCCCAGGAATTGCCGGACCCAGCGGACTGCATCAATTGTAAATAGTCCACCACCACCAGCCCCAGGTTCTCCACCCGGCGGCACTGGGCAGCCATATCCGCCACGGTCATGGTGGGGTTGTCGTCCATGCGGATGTCGATCTTGGACAGCGCCCCGGCGGCCTCGGCCAGCCGGGTCCACTCCTCGGCGTTCAGCCGTCCCTGGTTGATCTGGTAAAGGTCGATATGGCTCTCCGACGACAGCATCCTCTGTACAAGCTGCTGGCGGCTCATTTCCAGGGAAAAGATGGCCACGGTCCTGCCGGAGGATTTGGCGGCGTTCACGGCGATGTTCAGAGCGATACTGGTCTTGCCCATGCCCGGCCGGGAGGCGATGAGCACAAAGTCCCCCTGTCCCAGACCCTGCAAGCACTCGTCGATGTCGGCCAGACCGGTGGAGATACCGGGGAGCTGGCTGCCGCCGGCCGCCGCCTGGGACACCTGGCTCAGCACGTCCTGCAAGACCTGGGTCATGGGCACCAGCCCGCCGGTGGTGCTCTCCTTGCGCAGAGCGTAGACCTTGCGCTCCGCCAGCTCCAACACCTGCTGGCCCTGGCCCGCCTCCTGGTACACCTGCTCCGATATCTCCGACGCGGCCGCGCCCAGCTCCCGCAGCAGCGCCCTGTCCCGGACGATGGCGCAGTATTGCAATACGTTCGCCGCCGTAGGCGTCACGTCCATCAGCTCCAGCAGGTACTGTTGGGAGTTTTCCCGCCAGCACTTTCTGGTGCGCATCTCGTCCAGCACGGTGACCGGGTCTATCTTCGCGCCCATGGCGAACATGGCGAACATGGTCTCGAAGATGTCCCGGTTGACGTCGATATAAAATTCCGATCCCCGGACGTTGTTCACCACGTCGGGGATACAGGCGGGGTCGATGAGCATGGACCCCAGGATGGCCTGTTCGGCCTCGCCCGAGTAGGGGACCCTGCGGCCGAGGATCTCGTCCATAGCGGCTTACTTCTCCTCTGTCACCATCACATGAATGGTCCCGGTGATCTCATAGCCCAGCTTACACTTGACCTGGAACGTGCCGAACTGCTTGATGGGCTCGGTCTGCACGATCTGGTTTTTCTCGATGGCGATGCCGTGCTGCGCGTTCAGCGCCTCGGCGATCTGGCTGGATGTAACGGAGCCGAACAGCTTTCCGCCGGCGCCGGCCTTGGCCTTCACGTGCACCACCACGGCCCCCAGCTTTTCCGCGTATTCCGCGGCCTGCGCCCGCTCCCGAGCGATCTGTGCCTGACGAGCCTTGTCCTTCAGGCGCATGGCGTTGAGGTTGTCCGCCGTGGCCTCGATGGCCAGGCCCCTGGGCAGCAGATAGTTGCGCCCGTAGCCGTCGGAGACCTCCTTCAGCTGGCCCTTCTTCCCCTGACCCTTGATATCCTGCTGCAATATCACTTTCATATATGTCTCCCCCTTTTACGTATCTATATATTCGTCTATCGCGGCTTTTAATTGTGCCTCCGCCTCGGCGATGGTGACGTCCTTCAACTGCGCGCCCGCGGCGGACTGGTTGCCGCCGCCGCCCAGCTTTTCCAGTATCACCTGCACGTTCGTGGTGCCCATGCTCCGAGCGGACAAAATGACCTGTCCGTCGGCGGTGGGGAACAGCACCACGGACGCCTCCACCTCGGTGATGCTCAGCATCTCGTCCGCCGCCTGAGCCGCCGCCACCCGGTCCACCTCATGGTCCATGACCGCCAGACAAATGTTGTTCCGGTATATCCTGGCCCGCTCCAGAATGGCGTAGCGTATGACGGTGTGCTGCATGTCGTTTTGGAGCATGCGTTTGACGGAGATGGTGTCCGCGCCCATACGGCGCAGAAACGCCGCCGCCTCGAATGTCCGCTCGCCGGTACGCATGGTGAAGTTTTTGGTGTCCGTGACCAGCCCCGCCAGCAGCGATTCCGCCTCCACGCGGCTGATGCCGCCGGGGTCCACCACCTCCTGCAAAAGCTCTGTCACCAGCTCCGACGCGGAGGACGCGTATGGCTCGTGGAAGGTCAGCGCCGCGTTGTCGATATAGCTGGCGGCCCGTCTGTGGTGGTCGATGATGACCAGGCGGCTGATGGATTGCAGCAGCGCGCTGTCCTCCACCTGTTCCGGCCGGTTGGTGTCCACCACCACCAGCAGGCTCCGGGAGTTGGCCTGGAGCATGGCCTCCTTGGGGGTAATGAACACGTCCTCGTATTCCTTGTGCCGTTTCAGCTCCTCCAGCAGCACGGCGCAGGCGTTGGGACCGCCGCCCAGCACGATCCTGGCCTGCTTGCCGCAGCTTCTGGCGATGCAGCAGATGCCCACCGCCGCGCCCACGGCGTCCATGTCCGCGAACCGATGGCCCATGATATAGGTGGTGGAGGCGTCCTTGATGAAGGACAGCAGCGCGTTTGCAACCACCCGGCTTTTCACCTTGGTCCTTGTCTCCACCTCGGCGGCCCGGCCGCCGTAGAACTCGAAGTTTATCCGGTTGCGCACCACCGCCTGGTCGCCGCCCCGGCTCAGGGCCATCTCCACGCTCATGGAGGCGAAGTTGAAGTCCTCCTCCAGACTGGCCCCGTCCAGCCCCGCGCCCAGGCTCACCGTGGCGTGGATGCCGGAATTATTGACCACCTTGTGCACCTGGTCCAGCAGCGTGAATTTCTCCGCCGCCAGCGTGTCAAAGTGCCGCCGCTCGCACAGGAAGATATACTGGTCCCTGTCGTACCGGCGCAGAAAGCCGCCGGTGCCCTCGATCCACTGGACGAAGATATCCTCCAGCTCGTTTCGCAGGTCGGTCCTGGCCCGCTCCGGCAGGTTGCGCACAAGCTCGTCGTAGTTGTCGATCATGATGAGCAGCACCACCGGCCTGGACGCGGCATATTCCCGGCGGATATCGTCGTAATCCGTCACGTCCACCCAGTAGGTCACGCCCATGGTCCCGCTGACCCGCTCGCCGCTCTTGCCCTGGACCAGGTTGCCGTGGACCTGATACCGCCGGCCGTCCAGCTCCACCAGGCCTGGACACCGGCTCTTGCCCTCCATGAGCCACTTGCCCTGAAACGCTGGCACAAGCTCCTTGATGGACACGTCCACGCTGGGGGATTTGCGCCCGCATATGGAGAAAAACACCTGGTTGGCCCACACCACCCGCTCCGAGTCCACGAAATAGGCCGCCATGGGCAGCGGGAAGTTCATCATCGCGTTGTCCCGCGCCGCCTCGGAGTCATAGGTGACGGACTGGATATAGGCCAAAAGCTCCTTTTGCCGCTTGCGGACGAGATACATGTTGACGAACAGCAGCGCCAGCGACGCCGCGGCCTCTCCCAGCGCCAGATATGGCTCGTGGAAGAACACCGCCGTGACCGCCGCGAAAAGTAACAGGCAGAGGATATAAAACCGGGAACCCGGCTCGCCAAGATTTTTCGTGATCTTGTTCATTGGCCTACTGCTCCAAGATAAAATATACTAGGTTATTATAGCAGAAATGGCATGATATTACAATTACATTTTTCCCCCGTCCCGTCCACATACTATGACCGAGGTGAAAGGATGAAAGCGGTCATACTCACCGGCGGCGAGGGCACGCGTCTGCGGGCCATATCCGCCGGGCTTCCCAAGCCCATGATGCCCCTTCTGGGCACGCCGCTTTTGGAGCGGACCGTGGCGCTGCTGCGGGAAAACGGCTTTGACAGGCTGTGTCTGACGCTCCACTACCAGCCCCAGGTCATCCGGGACCACTTCCGGGACGGGAGCCGGTTCGGCGTGCGCATCGAGTACCGGGAGGAACGCACCCCCCTGGGAACGGCGGGGGCTGTTTTGAACTGCGCGGACTTCATCGGGGACGAGAATTTCCTGGTCATGAGCGGCGACAGCGCCTGCGACTTTGACCTGGCCGAATTGATGGCCGGCCACGATAAAGGCGTCACCGTGGCCCTGGCGGCCCAGGCGGAGCCTCTGCCCTACGGCCTGGTGATCACGGACAAGTCCGGCCGCATCACCGGATTTCTGGAAAAGCCCGCCTGGGAGCGGGTGGTGACGGACCGGGTCAGCACCGGCATCTACGCCCTCAGCCCCGACGTTTTATCGTATATCCCCCCAAACACGCCCTACGATTTCGCCAGGGACCTGTTCCCCAGACTGCTGGAGCGGGGAGAGCCCATGCGGGGACGTGTCATGGACGGCTACTGGTGCGACATCGGCACGCCCCAGGCCTATTACCAGTGCAATCTGGACGCGCTGAACGGCCTTTACCACCTGCCCGGCGGTCAGGAGCCGCCGCGCCGGGTGCTGCCCTGCCGGGACCGGGCAAGGCTCATGCGGGCCATGAGCGAGGCGCTGGCGGAATTTGGCGCGGATTTTTCCGACGGTCTGACCGTGAATTTTTCCCACGGCAAGGCCCACCTGGCCCCCGTGGCGGACCAGAGCGCCCTGTCCCTGGAGGGGGACAGCGCCGCCGTCCGGCGGCTGGAGGCCCTGGCGAAAAAGCTGGAAAAGGACCTTTAACAGCCGTTGTAAAATATAAAAACTCCCTGTCCGCACGGGCAGGGAGCTGGTCATTTGCAGGCGTATTTTATTTGGAATTGAAGATACGGAAGATACTGTCGAAGGGGTCCTCTTCCTCCGGCGCGGCCGCGGCCGGCGCTGCGGGCTTGGGCTCGGCGGACTGCTCGGCGCTGGTGAAAAGCTGCTCGGCGGCGCTCTGGGAGCCGCCGGCGCCGACGGCGTTGGTGGCCACCGCCTTGGCGGTCTGGGTGCTCTCGTCAAAGCCGGTGGCGATGACGATCACGCGGATCTCGTCGTCCATGGAATTGTCGAAGGACGCGCCAAAGATGATGTTGGCGTCGGGATGGGCCGCGGACTGGACCAGATTGGCGGCCGTCTCCACATCGTCCAGGCCCATGTCCTCGGAGCCGGTGATGTTGATGAGCACGCCGTGCGCGCCATTGATGGATGTCTCCATCAGAGGGCTGGAAATGGCCATCTGTGCGGCGTCCTCCGCCTTGCCCTTGCCGACGGCGTGGCCCACGCCCATGTGGGCAAAGCCCGCGCCGCGCATGATGGTGCACACGTCCGCGAAGTCCAGGTTGATGAACCCGGTGTTTTTAATGAGCCCGGAGATGCTGGTCACGGCCTCATGCAGCACCTCGTCGGCGATCTCAAAGGCGTTGGCAAAGGTGACCTTCTGGTCGGTGGCATATTTCAGCCTGTCGTTGGGGATGACCAGCAGGCTGTCCACCTTCCCCAGCAGGGAGTCGATGCCGTTCATGGCCTGGGTCATGCGCTTTTTGCCCTCAAAGCCGAAGGGCTTTGTGACCACGCCCACCGTGAGCACGCCGGCCTCCCGTGCGATATCCGCCACCACGGGACCCGCGCCGGTGCCGGTGCCGCCGCCCATGCCGGCGGTGATGAACACCATATCCGTGCCCTCCAGGGCTTTGGCCACCTCGTTGCGGCTTTCCTCCGCGGCTTTTTCGCCCACCTCGGGGTCGCTGCCGGCGCCCTGGCCGTGGGTCAGCTTCTCGCCGATTTGGATCTTGGTGTCCGCCGTGGACATGGCCAGTGCCTGCTTGTCCGTATTGACGGCGATAAATTCCACGCCGCTGGTGCCCGCGCCGACCATCCTGTTCACGACGTTGCCGCCGGCGCCGCCGATGCCGACGACCTTCAGGGTCACAACGTTTTCAGGACCGGACTCGACTGCATGTGCTGCCATCTTTGTTTGCCTCCCGTATTCCAAATATGAGGGCGCCGCGATCGTCACGGTGCCGCCTACCCAAATTACATATGTAACATTTTATTACGAATTACCGTGGAGGTCAATAGTTTATTTGAAAATATTATGTCAAACGGAGGAAATTTTTTCTGATTTCTCCATTTTTTAGCTGGGGGTAAAGCGAACGGTCACGCCGTCGGACAGATTGATGGTGCCGATCTCCTCCGCGTCCAGCTGTGGCACGCCGCTCAGGAGCATGCGCAGCTTATAGTCCGTGTTGTCGTTGGAGCCCATGCGGACGGTGAACCGGCCCAGGTACTGGAACGTGGGGTTGGCCGGGTTGGACATATCCAGCTGGTCCACGTCCGCCGCCATATTCAGCTCCTCGAAAGCGCCCAGAAGCTGCTGCAAATAGGCCAGCTTCAAACTGTCCGCCTCCGCCACGGTCATGGCCTTGCCGCTCTCCGGGTCCTGGGGGGACAGGTTCAGCACGTGGATAAGCCCGGCCACCTCGTCCGGCGTAGCGGACTGGAGCAGCTTGCAGTTGCCGGTGACCACCCAGTACACCCCCTGGCATTCCACGTACGCCAGGGCATAGCTCTCCTTCACGTGTATGGTGAGCCGGTTGGGCAGGTGCGGCTCCACGTCGGCCGTCTCCACCCTTGGCAGCCGGGAATAGATGCGCGTGGAGGCGGCGGCCCGGTTGATGAAGAACAGGTTATCCCCGATGTCGATGCCGGAGGCCTCGATGATCTCCTCCGGCGTATACCCCTCCACGCCCTCCACGTCGATGGTCTGCACCCGGAAGAACACGCCCATGCCGAATACCACGGCCACGCACACCAGCAGGAATGACAGCGGCGCGAAAAACGCGCTTCTGCTCTTTTTCTTTCTCGCCGCGCCGTATCTGTCTCGTCTTGCCAAAGCGATCTACCTCATTCTGTAAATTCGATATGTGCACCCAATGTACTAAGCGCCCTGTCCAGTCCCTCGTAGCCTCTTGCCACGTGGCCGCTGTCATAAACGGCGGTCTCACCCCCGGCCCCCAGGCCGGCGATAATGAGCGACGCCCCGCCCCGCAGGTCCTCCGCCGTCAGCGTTGCGCCGGTGAGGCGCTCCACGCCGGTGACCACCGCCCGCCGGCCGGCGATCTCGATCTTCGCCCCCATGCGGACCATCTCCCGCCCCTGGCGGTACCGGTCGGAGAATATGTTTTCCTCAAAGACCGTGACCCCGTCCGCCTTCAGGCTGGCCGCCATCAGAAGCGGCTGTGCGTCCGTGGGAAAGCCGGGGTACGGCTCCGTGACCACTTTCCCGCCGCTTTTTAACCGGCCCGTACATTTTATGCGGACGCGCCGGGAGCCGGTATGTATGTCCGCGCCCATGCGCCCCAGCACGTCGCTGACGCTTCGCACATGCTCCGGGTCCACGCCCCGCAGCTCCACGTCCCCGCCCGCGCATGCGCAGGCGCACAGCATGGTGGCCGCGGCGATACGGTCCGGCATGACCCGCCAGCCCACCCGCCGCACGGTGGCAAAGCCTCTCACGGCGATGGTGTCCGTGCCCGCGCCGGTGATATCCGCGCCCAGAGCCCGCAAAAACCCTTGCAGTTCCACGATCTCCGGTTCTCTCGCCGCGCCGGTTATCACGGTGGCGCCTTTAGCCCCGCAGGCGGCGATCATGGCGTTTTCCGTGGCGCCCACGCTGGGCAGCGCCAGGTCAATGGTCCCGCCGATCAATCCGTCGGCCCGGCAGACGATCTCCCCTTCCTCTATATCCACCTTCGCGCCAAGTGCCTTTACCGCCGCCAGGTGCAGGTCGATAGGTCTTGGACCCAGCTCGCACCCGCCCGGCATAGCGATACGCGCCTGGCCGCACCGGGCCAGGATGGCCCCCAGAAAGATGACCGACGAGCGCATCTGCCCCGTCAAGACCCGGCCGATGGCGCAGCCGGTCATGCTCCGGCTGTCCACGCGGACAACATCGTCCTGCCGCCCGACGGCGCAGCCCAGGTGCCGCAGGATGTTCAGCGACGCCTCCACGTCCCGCAGCCGGGGAACATTGGTCAGTTCCACCTCGCTGCCCGTTAAGATGGCCGCCGCCAGCACCGGCAGCACCGCGTTCTTGGCGCCCTGGATGGTCAAGCTCCCGTCCAGGGGATATCCGCCCTGTACCCGCCATATGCTCATGTTCCGCCCTCCGCCGGTATGTGTGGACTCAACATCAAAACATACTATGCGGCAGGCCGGAAAATGTGCGGCGGCCATACTATTGATTTTACTCTGTTTTGCCCTTTTGCGCAAGCCCCAGCACGATGGAGGCGATACGGTCCGTGGCGTCGGCCACGCCCATTTTCAAAGACGATAAGTGCATCGCCTCCAGCGCCGCCTTATCGGCCAGCAGCCCGGTCACGGTGTCATAGAGCTTGTCGCCGTCGAACTGCCCCTCCAGGAGCGTCTTCACGGCCCCGGCCTTTTCCAGCACCCGGGCATTTTTCTCCTGCTGGTGGTTGACCACGTTGGGGCTTGGGACCATCACGGTGGGCTTGCCCAGATAGGTGAGCTCGCTGATGGTGGACGCCCCGCCCCGGCATATGATGAGGTCCGCCGCGGTCATCACCTTGGGCATGTCGTAGATATACTCCCGCACGTCGACGCAGGGATTGCGCAGCCCGGCGGCGTCCAGCTTTTCCCGCACGCCGTCGTAATACCGCTTGCCGGTGGCGTAGATAAGATGCAGCCCGTCCCCGTTGCCCATGCGGCGGATGAAGCCCTGCATAGCGTTGTTCATATAGTCCGCGCCCAGGGAGCCAAACACCGCCAGCACCACCGGCCTCGCCGGGTCCAGACCCAGCTCCCGCCTGGCCTTTGCCTTATCCAGGCCCCGGAAGTCCACCCGCACCGGCGTACCGGTGACCTGCACCTTGTCCGGGTCCTTATAATACTGGCGGCTTTCCTCGAACCCCACCATGATCCGGTCCACGGTCTTTTCCAGCATCCTTGTGGTGAGCCCCGGCACGGCGTTGGACTCGTGCACCGCCGTGGGCACGCCCATGGCCGCCGCCGCCTTCAGCGCCGGGTAGCACACATACCCTCCCGTGCCCACGGCCACGTCGGGCTTGAATTCCTTTATGTACCGCCTTGCCAGCCGCTGGCTGGACACGACCCTGCCCACGCCCCGGATATTGGCCACGATCATCTTCGGCGAGAGACTTCGCTGGAACCCGGAGATACGCACGGTCTTCAAGGCGTACCCCTCCCGCGGCACCAGCTCCGTCTCCATATGTCCCTCGGCCCCCACGAACAGAAATTCCGCGTCGGGGATAAGCTCCCTGACGCGGCCCGCCACGCCCAGAGCCGGGTTAATATGTCCGGCGGTGCCGCCGCATGTAAACAACACTCTCATGCTCATATACGTTCCCCTATCGTTTTTCCGCCACGTCCCGGGATATGGACAGGACGATGCCCAGCTCCGCCATTTGCAGCAGCAGCGCCGTGCCCCCGTAGCTGAACAGGGGCAATGATATGCCCGTGCAGGGGATGGAGTTGGTGCACACGGCCACGTTCAAGATGACCTGCATGGCCAGGTGTGTTGTGATGCCCGCGCCCACCAGCGCGCTGTACCTGTCCCTGGCGTGCATGGAAAGCCAGAACCCCCGGATGATGAGCAGCGCGAACAATGTCAGGATCAGCATCGCGCCGATGAAGCCCAGCTCCTCGCATATGACGGAGAAGATGAAGTCGTTGTGTTCCTCGGGCAGGTAGAGATATTTCTGCCGGGAATTGCCCAGCCCCAGGCCCAGCAGCCCGCCGGAGCCGATGGAGTAAAGGCTCTGCACGATCTGATAGCCGTCGCCGGACGCGTCCGCGAATGGATTGAGCCAGGCGGTGAACCGTTCCCGCACGTAGGGGAACAGCGCGTACCCTATCCCCAGCAGGGCAGCGGCGCCCAGCCCGCCGCCGATGAACCAGTAAAGCGGCAGCCCGCCCAGAAACAGCATCACCATGCCGATAGCCAGAATGATGATGATGGCCGACATATGCGGCTCCAGCACCAGCAGAAAGCATATGACGCCCAATATGGCCACGAAAGGCAAAATGCCGTACCGGAACGTCTTCATTTTCTCCTTGAAGGAGCATATGAGCACGGAGAAGAACAAAATGACGGCGATCTTGGTGATCTCGGACGGCTGGAACGTGGTGAAGCCCAGGTTGATCCACCGGCGCGCGTTGTTGGCCTTCTCACCGATGCCGGGGATCAGCACCAGCACCAGCAGGGCCAGCGACGCCATCATCACGATGCCGGAGATATGCCGGTAAAAGCCCATGGGGAACCGGGAGCACACAAACATGACGCCCACGCCGCACAGGGCAAACAGCGCCTGGCGCACGAAGTAATACGTGGCGTTGCCATGGGTTGTGCCGGACGGGTCATAGTAGGCCCGCGCGAAGCTGGCGGACAGGACCATGATGACCCCCACCGTCAGCAGCAGCAGCGTCAACAGCGCGAAGGGCAGGTCGATGCTGCCCCGCTCGATGGAATTGTCGTACGTATAGTCCGCAAGACGGGTGTTCTCATATGTCACTGTGTTTTCCCTTGCCGCCACCTGTCTTCACTCTCCTTCCCTGTTGCCGCCTCAGGCATAGCGGCCCATGCACGCGAAAAACGACACCACGGCGCACACCAGCGATATGGCCGTGAACAGCCCCACGATCTGGTTTTCGGTCCACTTGTGGCCCAGCCAGCCGCCCATCTCCAAATGGTGGTGGAAGGGGGCCATTTTGAAAAACCGCTTACCGTGGGTCAGCTTGAAATACCCCACCTGGATGATGTCGGACAGCGTCTCCAGAATGAACACCAGGCACAGCGGCACCAGTATCAGCGGCATATCCAGCGCGAAGGCCATCCCGCACACGGCCCCGCCCAGAAACAGGCTCCCCGTGTCGCCCATGAAGCACCTGGCCGGGTGGTGGTTATAGAGCAGAAACCCGAACAGCCCGCCGGTGAGCCCGGCGGAGAACACGCCCAGCGCCCCGTACCGTCCGCCCCAGAAGAAGGTCACGGCGGTGTAAAAGAGGAACACCGGCACGCTCACGCTGGCGGCCAGCCCGTCGATGCCGTCGGTCAGGTTCACGGAGTTGACCGTGCCCACCACCACGAACGCGCACAGCGCGAAATACAGCCACTCGGGCATGTGGATGGTAATGTTCCAGAACGGCACATACAGCGCCGGGGTCAGATACCCCTCCAGCCGCAGCAGGTACAGCAGCGCCACCGCCACCGCCAGCTGCAAGATGAACTTGGCCTTGGCGGACAGGCCCAGATTCTGCTTTTTCTTGAGCTTTTCGTAATCGTCCAGAAACCCGATCGCCCCGAAAAACAGGGAGAACACCAGCACGAACAGCGCCCCCAGCTCCCCGCCCCGGATGAAGGTGAAGCCGAAGGTGAACACCGCCGCCGCCACGCCCGTGATGAACATCACCCCGCCCATGGTAGGGGTCCCGGCCTTTGTCTTGTGCCAGTTGGGTCCGATCTCCTTGATCTCCTGGCCCGCCTTGATCTTCCGCAGCCAGGGCACGTATGCCGTGCCCAGCAGGGCCGCCACCGCAAAACCGGTCAGAAGGCTCTCGATCAATCGCAGCGTCATGTCAGTCGTTCCTCGTTTTCTTCAGATGTTCCGCCACGATCTCCCGCTCGTCCATGTGGCGCTTCACATGGTCGACCTCCTGGTATGTCTCGTGGCCCTTGCCGGCCAGGACGATCACGTCCCCCGGCTGGTGATGGTCGATGGCCCAGCGGATGGCCTGAGGCCTGTCGCAAATGACCTCTTTCGGCGCGTCGGCGGGCATACCGGCCAGGATCTCGTCGATGATGGCCTGAGGGTCCTCGGTGCGGGGATTGTCGCTGGTGACCACGCAGAAGTCCGCCTCCCTGGCCCCGATGGCGCCCATTTTAGGCCGTTTGGTCCTGTCCCTGTCGCCGCCGCAGCCGAACAGCGCCACCACCCGGCCGCGGGACACCTCCTTCATGGTCCGCAGCACCTTTTCCAGCGCGTCCGGGGTGTGGGCATAGTCAATGACGATGGTGAAGTCGGAGCCCGTGGGCACCACCTCCACCCTGCCCTTCACGCCGGCGGCCCTGTCCAGGGACGCGGCGCAGTCGGCCAGGTCCAGACCCAGCAGCCTGCCCGCCGCCAGCGCCGTCAGGCCGTTTTCCACGGAAAACGCGCCGGGGATGCCCAGCCGCACGTCGGCCCGCTCATTTTTCGCGCACGCCGTGAAGCTTACGTGGTCGGCGGCCAGACGCACGTCCGCCGCCCGCAGGTCCGCCGTCAGATCTCCCTGCGCGGAGAAGGTGCTCACCGGGCACTGAGCCCTGGCGATCATGAACCCTGCCCACTCGTCGTCGATGTTGACGGCGGCCTTGCCGCACTGAGCGAACAGCAGCGCCTTGGCTTTGGCGTATTCCTCCATGGTCCCGTGAAAGTCCAGATGGTCCTGCGTGAGGTTGGTAAAAAGCCCCGCCCGGAACCGGACCCCCGCCGTCCTGTCCAGCGCCAGCGCGTGGGAGCTGACCTCCATGACCGCGTAGGTACACCCGGCGTCCGCCATCCGTGCGAACAGCTTTTGCAGGTCGTAGGACTCCGGCGTGGTCCGCTCCGTGGGAAATTCCTCGTCGCCTATCCAGTTGGATATGGTGCCCACCAGCCCCACCTTTTCCCCGGTCACGTCCTCCAGCATGTGTTTTATCAGCACGGTGGAGGTGGTCTTGCCGTTGGTGCCGGTGACGCCGATCATGGTCATCTTCTCGGCCGGGTACCCGAACCAGGCGCAGGACACCCGCGCCAGAGCCAGACGGCTGTCGGCCGCCAGAATATAGGGCACATTTGCCTCCGGCGCGCGCTGGCAAATCACCGCCGCCGCGCCCTTTTCCGCCGCCATGGGGATGAACGTATGCCCGTCGCTCTGCATGCCGGGCACCGCCACGAACAGGTCCCCCGGCTGGACGGTGCGGGAATCGTAGCGGATATCCCGGATGTCCGATCCCAAGTCCGCCGTGCACTCGATCACGGAAAGCTCCGTGAGCAGTTCTCTCAGTTTCATGTCAGAATATCCCCGCCTTTGTCCCGTCGTTCAGCGTGACCGTCACGATGGTACCGGGATCCACCATCATACCGGGCTCGATGCTCTGGCTCACCGTGAGCACGTAGTTGCTCTTCATCATGGTGCCCGTGCCGCGCACGTACAGTCCGACCCATCCGGCCCGTATCCGCGCCACCTCGTAGCTCAGGCCCCGCAGGTCCGGCATCTCCACCGGCTCCATAGTCGGTTCCTCGCCGCAGTACAGCACGATCTCGCTGCCGGCTGCCACCTTGGCGTTGGCCGCAGGCATTTGAGCCGTGACGGCCGCGCCGCCGCCCACGGTCTGCTTGAGGGTGAACCCGGCCTCTTCCAGAATGGCCTGCGCCTCTTCGGGAGTCTTGCCCACCAGCCGGGGCACCCGCTGGTCCACCAGCGCTTCCTCGCCCTCGGCGTACTCCGGCTTTACCCCCAGGTAGGGCAGAATGTCCTGCAACACGGCCCCCACCACAGGCGCGGCCATGGTGCCGCCGCCGATGCTGTATTTATTCTCCGGTCCGGGATTTTCCAGCAGCACCAGCACCGCCACCTGGGGATCGTCCGCCGGCGCGAAGCCCAGGAAGGAGCAGATATATTTTTTCGTGCCGTGCACGGCCTCATACACCACGTCCTCGGACGTACCGGTCTTGCCCGCCACCCGATAGCCGGGCACATAGGCGTTGGAGCCGGTGCCGTCCGGCTCGTTGACCACGCCCTCCAGGATCTCGCAGCAGGTCTTGCTTGTCTGCTCGCTGACCACCTGGCGTATCACCTTTGGCTCCCGCTGACTGGCCACGGTGCCGTCGGCGTTCAAAAACTCACTGACGAAATAGGGCTCCATGAGATAGCCCCCGTTGGCCACGGCGCTGACCGCGGTGATGAGCTGCATGGGAGTGATGGTGAAGGTCTGGCCGAAGGATGCCGCCGCCAGCTGAGAAAGGTTGGTCTTGTCGAAGAACACATCGTCGGACCACCACAGACTGTCGGACTCGCCGGCCAGGTCCACGCCGGTCCGATCGAACAGGCCGAAGGCCCGGATGTACTTATAGAACGTCTCCGCGCCGATCATCTGGCCGATGGTCACGAAGGCCACGTTGCAGGAGTACTTGGCCGCCTCGGCCAGGTTGATGTCCCCGTGGCCGTAGATATTGGCGCAGTTCAAGGGGTCCGTACGGCCCAGCACGTTGATGCTGCCGCCGCAGTAGAACGCGGAGGTCGCCGGGTCCACCGCGCCGCACTCAAGCCCGGTGGCCAGCGTGATGATCTTGAAGACGGAGCCGGGCTCATAGGTGTCGGACATGGCCTTGTTGCGCCACTGGAGCTGCCGCTCCTCCTCCAGAAGGGTGTTGCGCTCCTCCTCCGTGTGCACGTCCGCTCTGTCCACCCGCTCCTGCGCCTCGGGACTCAGGGTCAGATAGTCGTTCAGGTCAAAGTTCCCCAGGGACGCCATGCCCAGGATGCCGGCGGTGTTCACGTCCATGACGATGCCCGCCGCGCCGTCCTGCAGGTCGTACGTCTCCACCGCCGTCTCCAAATGCTTTTCCAGGTAGAACTGGACGGTCTGGTCCAGTGTCAGCACCAGGCTCTGGCCGTCCACGGCGTCGTAATAGTCCTCGAAGTCCGTGAACATCATGTCCGTGCCGTAGGCGTTGGTGGCCCGGACGATACGCCCGTCCGTACCGGACAGCGCCTTGTCGTAGTAAAGCTCCAGGCCGGAAAGGCCGTGGTCGTCGGAGCCTACGAAGCCGATCACGTGGCAGGCAAGGCTGCCGTAGGGGTAATACCGCTTGCTGGCTTCCTCGATCTTCACGCCCGTGAGGGAGACGTGGTCCTTCTCGTCCGTCACCGGCTCGCCCTGGGCGTTGCGGCCCTCGTTTTCCTTAAACTTTCGGACCTGCTCGGTCACGTCGTCCTCCACCTTCCTGGCCACGGTGGCGTACCAGGAGTCGGTGTTGAGCGTCTTCTGATAGACCTCGTTGTAGTCCAGCCCCAGGATATCGGCCAGCCCCTGCGCGATATAGGCGGCGTTCTCCCCGTTCATCTGGATCTCGGCGGGACTGATGTAGATATTGCTCACGGAGGCGCTCATGGCCAGTATGTTCATGTTCCTGTCGTACAGCGTGCCCCGGTGCGCGGACACGGTGGTCTGGCGGAGCTGCTGTTCCACCGCCGCGGATTCGTAGGTGTCGTGGTCCAGGATCTGCAGTTTGAACAGCCGCGCGCCCAGCGCGATAAATGCAACTATGCCGCACACTACCATGAGGAACAGTGTGCGGCGAAGCATCATGCGGTTTGGCGACGTGAGAGACTTCTTCTCCCGGCGTTTCTTAAACATATGGGATCTCCTTTGGAAATGTGCTTACGGCTCCTGTCATTACCAGTATAATACCCCTGTCAACTGAAATATGCCTTGATCGACGACAGGATGTCCGCAAGCCCCAGGGAGAACATGTCCGCGTCCTGTTTTATCACCACTTCGGCCCTGTCGGCGGAGGCCACGCCGGTCAGGTAATAGATCTGCTCGTTGTCCGGCTCCTGCATGCCCAGCACGTTCACGGCCCGCTCTTCCACGTCCTCCAGGTTGAAGATGCTCTCGTATTCCACGGTGAGCTTATTGCGCTGGGTCTCCAGCTCGGTGATCTGCCGCTCCAGCTTGGCGGCCGTGTCGGATATATCGGTCAGGCGTATCTGCGCCAGCAGCATCATGGTCAGCAGCACCACCGCCGCAGCCACGCCCATCAGGGACACCAGGGACAGGCCCTGCCGGTTTTTCGCGGCGGCCTCTTCCTTCCGGTCGGGCCGCACGTCCTCCCGCACCCACTCTCTGGGCTGGAGTTTTTCGCGGCGCCTGGACCGCCGTTTCGGCTCCTCCCGGACGGTCTCCTCCTCCGGCTGGTATATCTCCGGGTTGCTGAAGTCATAGGCCAGCGTTCCGTCCACCGCGCCGGTGACGAAGTTGTAGCTGTTGAATTTTTTGATGTCCGCCATGGTCTTCACACCCTTTCCGCGATCCTGAGCCTTGCGCTTCTGGCCCTTGGATTATCCTCCAACTCTTCCGCGCCGGGTATCACCGGCTTGCGCGTGACGCTTTTCAGCGTCTGCACGAACCCGCAGGTGCACACCGGAAAGTCCGGCGGGCACGTACAACCGTTTTCCCGTTTCCGGATGGCCTCCTTCACCAGCCGGTCCTCCAACGACTGGAAGCTGATGACCAGCAGCCTTCCGCCTTTATTCAGTCTGTCCGGAGCGGTGTCCAGCATCCGTTCCAGCGCGTCCAGCTCGTCGTTGACCGCGATGCGCACCGCCTGGAAGCACCGCTTGGCCGGATGCTGCTTCTCCCGCAGCGCCGCCGCCGGCATGGTCTGGCGGATGATCTGCACGAACTGGCCCGTGGTCTCCACCGGCTCCCTCTCCCGCGCGGCCACCACCGCCGCGGCGATACGCCCGGCGTACCGTTCCTCGCCGTAGCGCCAGAAGATACTGCGCAGCTCCGCCTCCGACCAGGTGTTCAACACCTCCCGCGCCGTCAGGCCGGCCCGCTCGTCCATGCGCATGTCCAGCGGCGCGTCGTGCATATAGGAAAAGCCCCGCTCTGCGTCGTCCAGTTGCGGCGAGGACACGCCCAGGTCGAACACCATCCCGTCGACCTTTTCTATCCCCAGGCCGTCCAGTATGGCCCCCAGGTCGCCGAAATTGCCCTTGACCAGCCTCGCCTTATCCCCGAACCGCGCCAGGCGCTTGCCGGCGTAGGCCAACGCCCGCTCGTCCCTGTCGATGCCCACCAGCCTTCCTCTGCCGGTGAGCTGGCCCAATATGGCCTCCGAATGGCCGCCCAGACCCAGCGTCCCGTCCACGTAGGTCCCGTCCGGGTCTATCTCCAGATAGCGCACGCACTCCCGGAGCAACACGCTCTTGTGCTCCATCAGAAGTCGAACTCCTGCATGACGGCCGCGATGTTCTCCGGCGAGGCCTCGCTGTCACGCAGCGCGGCCCACTCGTCGCTGTCCCAGAACTCCGCGTGGTTGTTGGAGCCCAGCACGGTCACGTTCTTCACCAGCCCCGCCCGCTCCCGCAGGTTTTGGGGCAGCAAAATACGCCCCTGCGCGTCCAGCTCGCACTTGCACGCGAAAGCGTACAGCGGGCGCATGGCCCGCTGCCGCACGTAGGGCATTGCGTTGACCTTATCGGAGAATATCTGCCACTGTTCCGCGCTGTAGGCGCACAGACAGTGGTCCATGCTCAGCGTGACGTAAAACGCGGGACCCAGCTCGTCCCGCAGGCGCGCGGGAATGAACAGCCGCCCTTTGGCGTCCAGGGAATGTTGATATTCGCCTGTCATGCTGTTCACCCCTCTCCGTGGGAAAGCGAAACACTTTCCCCCACTTCTCCCCACATGACCCTATTATAGAGGCCGGTTTTCCAAATTGCAAGGGGGCGAAAGCGGTTTTTTTCCACATTTCCGCTGCCAATTTTTTCCAATTGTGGGCGGCATTTTTACGCGCCACAACATCTTGCATCAGCAAAAAATCCACGTCCATTCCATATGGAACGGCCCCCCTGTGTAAGGGGGGCTGTCATGCGTCAGCGAGACTGGGGGGAGAATTTCAAATCTTTCCTTATGTAAGGCCCCCCTGTGTAAGGGGGGCTGTCACGCGCAAGCGTGACTGGAGGGTTGTCCCTCGCGCCGCAGCGCGGCCCCCTCTGACGAGGGGGCTGTCATGCGTCAGCATGACTGAGGGAGAGAAAGGGCGCGGCCATCGGCCGCGCCCATAAATTTTATTTTGTGTACTTCAAACTATTGCTCGCCTTATACGACCCTAACAACGTCTTCTTATCGTTCGCACAACACCTTACCGTAAACGTATACGTGACCCCGTTCTTCAAATACTTCGCCGCCCGTGTGTAACTTGTCGCAGTCGTGGTCCCGATTTTCTTCCACCCGCCATTCCCTTCCTTGTAATACACCATATACCTCGGCGACCCCGTGATCTTGTTCCACGTCACCTTAATACCCGTAGCCACCTTCTCGATCTTCACCGTCGGCGCCGCGAGCTGTCCCGTGCTATACGTCACGCTGTTGCTCGCCTTATACGGCCCCAGCAGCGTCTTCTTATCGTTCGCGCAGCACCGCACGGTGAACGTGTATTTCACGCCGTTCTTGAGATACTTCGCAGCCCTGGTATAGCTGGTGCTGGTCGTGGTCCCGATTTTCTTCCACCCGCCATTCCCTTCTTTATAATACACCATGTACCGCGGCGCTCCGCTCACCTTGTTCCACGTCACCTTAATGCCCGTAGAGACCTTCGCGATCTTCACCGTCGGCGCCGCGAGCTTGGGCACTGGCGTAGGCTTGACCTGTGTGGTGCTATACGTCACGCTGTTGCTCGCCTTATACGGCCCCAGCATGGTCTTCTTATCGTTCGCGCAGCACCGCACGGTGAACGTGTATTTCACGCCGTTCTTGAGATACTTCGCGGCCCGCGTGTACGTGGTGCTGGTGGTGGTCCCGATCTGTTTCCACCCGCCGCTGTTCTCCCTGTAGTAGACCATGTACCTCGGCGCGCCGGTTATCTTGTTCCACGTGACCTTGATACCGTCTGCCGTCTGGCTGATGCTCACCGTGGGAGCCGCCAGGGTAGGCGCCGCCGTAGGCTTGGGAGCCCCGTCCAGCGCCTCAAATTTATAGCCGTACTGTTTGGCGTACGCCTCCGCCGTGGACCCGGTATAGCCACGGATGACCGTGGTCCCGGCTACGCCCAGGGTAGTCTCGCCGGAGGCGATGGAGCAGGAGGCGTTTTCGACCGTCACGCTGGCCAGCGCCGTGCACTTCTCGAACGCGCTGCTCCCAATGCTCGTGACGGCGGCGGGTATCTCCATGCTCTGCAGGCCCGTGCAATTATTGAACGCGTACGTACCGATCTCGGTCAGGCTCTCGGGGAGCTTTATGCCGGTGACCTCCGTATGGTTGCTGAACGCGCCGCTGCCGAGCGCCACGATGCCGTCGGGGACCGTGACCGTTGCCTGGCCCTGGCCGGTATAATTCCACAACGAGCCGCCGACGATCTCGAAATTCTCGTATTTCTGCTCCGGCTTCCACGAACCGAACGCGCTATGGACGATAACGCCGCTGCCCAGGCCCTCCACCGTCCTCAGCTTGGTCCAACTGAATACGTCCTCTCCGATGTACTTCAAGGTAGAGGGGAGCTTGATGTATTCCAGGTCCCAGCACATATAAAACGCGTCGTCCTGGATGATCTCGACCCCTTCCGGGACCGTCACATGGGTCACGCCGTAGTAATTGTAAAACGCGTGGTACCCGATGAGGGTCACGCCCTGCGGGATGGACGAAAAGCCGCGCGAGTCCACCAGGCAGTTGCCCAGGACGAGGGGGCCGGCCTGCCCGTTCTTCCAGGGGGTGCCGTCAAACGCCTGGTAGCCCACAGCCGTCAGCGTATGCGGACCGACTATGGTGCTCAGGCTCCCGCAGTTTCTGAAAGCCCAGGCGCCTATCCGCTGCACGCCCTCCTGTATGGTCACCACGCTCAGCTTGTCGCAGTAGGAAAACGCTTCGGCTCCGATGAGGGTCACGCTGCCGGGGATGGTCACGGCGGTCAGGCCGTCGCAATTGCCGAAAGCAGATTCTCCGATGAGGGTCACGCTGTTGGGGATGTTCACGGCGGTCAGACCGTCGCAGTTATAAAACACTTCCGCGCTGATCGTGCGCACTGTGTTGGGAACGGTGAACGCGCCGCTCCACTTTTGCGGGCAAAGGATGATCTCCGTCTTGGCGGCATTCAGCAGTACCCCGTCCACTGAGGCGTAGACCTTATTGCCCTTGGCCACCTGGATGGCCGTCAGCAAATTGCAATTGCCAAAGCAGTTCTTCCCGATCTCCGTCACGCTGGCCGGGATGGTGATCGACTTGAGCGCCGACTGATAAAAAGCAGTATCACCGATGCTGGTCACGCTGTTGGGGATGGTCACGGCGGTCAGGCCTCTGCATTCCCTGAACGCGCTGCCCCCGATGGTGGTCACGCTGTCCGGGATCGTGATCTTCTCCAGCCCCGACCGGGCAAACGCCCCAGCTCCGATGGCGGTCACGCTTTTGGGGAGCGTCACGATCTTCACATCCGTGCAGTCCATAAACGCATCGGTCCCAATGACGGTCACGTTCTGGGGGACGGTCACGTCAGCGGCGCTGCCCTTGTATTTTACAAGTATACCGTTGGCCACCACAAAGTCCTTCTGGGCCTCCTGCCAGGGCGTGCCGGAAAAGGCGCTTGAACTGGTGCTGGTCACACTGGCGGGGATGTCGATCTCTGTCAGTTTTTCGCAGTCGTAAAACGCATACCCCCCTATGCTGGTCACACCGTTGCCGATCTTGACGCTGGCCAGGTCTGGGCAATACTCAAAGGCAAAATCCGGGATCTCCCCCACGCTGCCCGGGATGGTCACGCTCGTCAGCCCGCTCTTGTAAAAGGCATACTGTCCCAGCTCGGTGACGGTGTTGGGGATGGTCACCTGCGTCAGGCTTGTGCAGTTATAAAACGCGCTGCCCCCGATGCTGGTCACGCTGCTGGGGATGGTCACGCTGGCCAGACTCGTGCAGTTGGAAAACGCGCCGTCCCCGATGCTGGTCAAGCCGCTGGGGAGGGTCACGCTGGTCAAGCTTTGGCAATACAGGAACGCGTTGCTCCCGATGCTGGTCACGCCGTTTTCGATGACCACGTTTTGGATGGAACTTCTGAGGCTGTACCACGGCGCGTTGCCCGATTTATAATCGCTCATGGGTCCCGCGCCGGAGATGGTCAGCGTACCGTCGGCGAAGGACCAAGTGACGCTCTCTCCGCAGGTCCCGGACGTGGGCGCGTCGGCGACAGCCTCCGGCTCTTCCGGTTCCTCCGTTGCCGCCGGTTCCTCCGTTGCCACCGGTTCCTCCGTTACCACCGGTTCCTCCGTGACCACCGGCTCCTCCGTCACCACCGGCTCTTCCGTCGCCACCGGCTCTTCCGTGACCTCCACCGGTTCCTCCGTGACCTCCACCGGTTCCTCCGTTACCACCGGTTCCTCCGTCACCACCGGTTCCTCCGTCACCACCGGTTCCTCCGTGACGACGCCTTCTTCCTCGGCGAACGCCGGAGCGGCCAGGGAGAACACCGTCGCCACCGCCAGGAGCAGACATAGACCGCGCTTTGCCATAGTGTCACACCTTCCTTTTCACTTAATTGCGTCCTGTATCCTATTTTGTGTACTTCACACTATTGCTCGCTTTATACGGCCCCAGCAGGGTTTTCTTATCGTTCGCGCAGCACCTTACCGTAAACGTATACGTGACCCCGTTCTTCAAATACTTCGCCGCTCGCGTGTACGTGGTGCTGGTGGTGGTCCCGATCTTCTTCCACCCGCCGTTGCCTTCCCTATAATACACCATGTACCGCGGCGCTCCGTCCAACTTATTCCACGTCACCTTGATACCCGTAGCCACCTTCACGATCTTCACCGTCGGCGCCGCGAGCTGGCCCGTGCTATACGTGACGCTGTTACTCGCCTTGTACGGCCCCAGCATGGTCTTCTTATCGTTCGCGCAGCACCGCACCGTGAACGCGTACGTCACCCCATTCTTGAGGTACTTCGCCGCCCTGGTGTAACTTGTCGCGGTGGTGGTCCCGATTTTCTTCCACCCGCCATTCCCTTCTTTATAGTACACCATATACCTCGGCGACCCCGTGATCTTGTTCCACGTCACCTTGATACCCGTGGAGACCTTCGCGATCTTCACCGTCGGCGCTTCTGCCAGGTAGGTGTTGGAGACCTTCCCCGTGCTGTCGGCGGCCACCAAAACGGTGCCCTTCCCGGCGCCGCTCACCGTATTGTTCGCGATCGTGCCGCCGCCGGACTTGCCGCTCACCACGATGCCGTACTCCCCCGCGCCGGCGACAACGTTGCCGCTGACCGTCGTGGTCCTGGAGCCCTCCGCGATATGGATGCCGTAGCGGGCAGGCGAGGTGACGGTGTTGTCCCGGATGCTGTCGGCCGCCGCCTTGCTGTATACGAAGATGCCGCTGCTCGCGGGACCGGTGACCGTATTGCCGGTGACGGCCTTCACCTGGGAATTGGAGACCGCGATGCCGTAATTGCCCGCGTCCGTGACCGTGTTGGCGTCCACAACGCTCGCCTTGCTCTGCGCCAGGCAGTTGTACACATAGATGCCGTGTGCCTTGGGAGCCGTTATCCTGTTGCCGGTGGCGGTCAGCGTGGAACCGGCGGACACGATGATACCGCTTTTGCCCGCGTTGTCCAGCGTGTTATCCGTGGCCGTCACGGCGGCGTTTTCCGCGCCGATGGCCTGCCCGGCGGGACCGGTGACCGTATTGCCGCTGGCGTTCAGGGTGCTGCCCCCCGCCGCATAGATGCCGTTGCCCCCGGCCGCCGTTATCCTGTTGCCCGTAGCGGTCAGCGTGGTGCCGTTTTGCCCCAGCAGACCGTTGCTGCCCGGCGTCTCGATGGTGTTGTCCTCGACCGTGAGCGTGGCGTTCTCCCCGCCGATGCCGTTGCCGGCGGCTTCTGTGACGGTGTTCCGCCGGACTGTCACGGTGGACCCGGATACCCAGACGCCGTGAGCGCCTGCCTTGCTGAGCGTGTTATCGGCCACGGTCACGCCGGCGCTGTCCATCACCAGCACGCCGTTTTTGCCCACGTTCTCCACGCTGTTGCCGGTGACGGACGAATCGCGCGCGTCCAGCAGGCTGATGCCGTGGCTGACGCCGCTGCCGGTGATCGTGTTGCCGGTGACGGACGCGCCGCCGATGAAATAGTCGACCCCGCCCAGCGCATAGCCCCGCACCATGATGCCGCACGGTTCGGCGTTGCTGTACGGGTCGGTCCCGGCGACGGCGACGGTATTGCCGCTGACGGTGATGGTCTGGTCGGCGGCCGGCGCCGTGTAGCCGGCCGGTGCATAGACCTCGCCGCCCTCGTCGCTCACGGAGCTGACCACGATGCCGCGCGGCGCCGTGATGGTATTGTTGGAGAAATTGCAGCCGGTCCAGCCGAAGGAGAAGACGGCCGCGCTTTTGATATTGGCGAAGACGCACCCGCTCACGGTGACGCCGCTGATGGGGCAGCCGATAATATTCGTGTGTCCGCCCACGCCGCGGGGCACGTTGTTGAACGTGCAGCCGGTCACGGTCACGCCGCCGGTGGCCAGATCTTCCTCCCGGTAGCCCGTGATATGCGCCGCCTTGAGCACGTCTATCTGGACGGCCTCAAAGGTGCCCGTGGCCGCGCCCACATCCAAAAGCTGGTTGGAAAAAGCGCAGCCGCTGATGGTAAGGCCGCTCACGCCGGCCACCTCCGTCAGGTGTGCGTTCCTCACGTTGGTCAGCGTCACCCCGCTGACGGTGACGTTCGCCGCGTGGCACATTTTCAGCACGGTCGTATCCCCGCCGCTGCCGTCCAGCGTGCCGCCCCGAATGGTGATATTTTGAAAGGCATAGCCCACGGCATTGGCCCGGTCCTCCGGCATGCCCAGAAAGACCATGTTATAGAAAACGCCCAAAGAGGACGCGCCGGTCCTTTTCAGCGTCACGCCCGTCAAATCAAAAATGGTGTTGCTGCCCACGGACAGGGACCCGCTTTCCAGCGTATACGTGCCCGCCTCCACCTGGACGGTGCAAGGCGCTTCCGGCGTGCCGACGGCGGCGGCGTCCAGCGCGTTCTGGATGGCCTTTACGGCCCCCAGGCTGGCGATATCCGCCGCGGACACGTTGATGGTATCCCCGGCAGCGACCGTCTCCGGCTCCGCCTCCTCCTCTTCCGCCGCTTCCTCGACCGGTTCCTCCGTCACCACCGGCTCTTCCGTTACAACCGGCTCTTCCGTCACCACCGGCTCTTCCGTCTCCGCCGGTTCTTCCGTTACAACCGGCTCTTCCGTTACCACCGGCTCTTCCGTTACCACCGGCTCTTCCGTTACCACCGGCTCTTCCGTTACCACCGGCTCTTCCGTTACCACCTGCTCTTCCGTTACCGCCGCCTCTTCCGTCACCACCGGCTCTTCCGTTACCACCGGCTCTTCCTCTGCGAACGCCGGGACGGCCAGGGAAAACAGGCCGATCGCCGCCAAAAACAAACATACTACGCGCTTTTTCATTGTACTTGCCTCCACAGTAGATGATTTACAGCTCATATCGCCGGTACTCCTCCCCCTCCAGGGTCAGCCACCGGAACGACCCGTCCTCCGCCGTCATATACCCCCGCTCGCTGCCCCACAGGGGACTGGACACGGAGCCGGGGTTGAAGCACAGGTAATGCCCCCGATTCTCCGTTCTGGGCACGTGGGTGTGCCCGTGGAGCAGGATATCCCCCTCGTCCATGTTGGGAGGCAGGTTGGTGTCGTTGTACATATGCCCGTGGGTAGCGAACATGGCCACATGCCCTATGGGGATGCGCAGATAATTCGGCTCCACGGGAAAGACCAGCATGGAGATGTCCTCGTCGCTGTCGCAGTTGCCCCGGACGCACACGATCCGGTCCGCCATGGGGTTCAGCATCTCCGCCACGGTCTGTTTGTTCCGCTTTGTCCCCAGCTTCTTATAGAGGATATCCCCCAGCAGCAGGAGCCTGTCGGCCCCCTCCCTTTCGTACGCCTTCAGCAGCGCCTCGCAGCACTCCGCCGACCCGTGCAGGTCGGACGCGATCAGCCATTTCATTTCAAACCCTCCTTTTTTATCCAAACAGCTTTTGCAGGTTCACGTCATACGGCGGCCGCACCACGCCCTTTTCCGTGACGATGGCGGTGATGAGCTCATGGTCCGTCACGTCGAACGCCGGGTCCCAGCACTTCACCCCCGCCGGCGCCATGGGTTTTTCGTACCACAGGGAGCGTATCTCCTCCCCGTCCCGTATCTCGATGGGGATATCCGCCCCGGTTTGACAGGCAAGGTCGATGGTGCTGGACGGCAGCAGGATATACACCGGCACGCCGTAGTGCTTTGCAATGATGGCCGCGCCGGAGGTGCCTATCTTATTGGCAGCGTCCCCGTTGGCGGCCATCCGGTCGCACCCGGCCAGCACCGCCTGTATCCTGCCCTCGCGCATCGCCAGCGCCGCCATATTGTCGCATATGAGCGTGCAGTCCACCCCGGCATTTAGAAGCTCCCAGGCCGTGAGCCGCGCCCCCTGGAGAAGCGGCCGCGTCTCGTCCACATAGGCTTTTATCTCCACGCCCCGCTCCGCGGCCAGCAGCAGCGGCCCCAGCCCCGTGCCGTACTCGCTGGTAGCCAGCGGCCCGGCGTTACAGTGGGTCAGCACCGTGTCGCCGGGATGCAGCAGGCTCAACCCGTATTCCGCGATGGCCCGGCACATGGCGATATCCTCGTCGTGGATGGCCCGCGCCTCCCGGCCCAGCGCCGCCACGATGTCCGCTGCCGGCTTCCCCTCCATGCCGTGAGCCAGGCCCCGCATACGCTCCACCTGCCTGGCCAGGTTCACCGCCGTGGGCCGGCAGGATATGAGGTGGTCACAATCGATGTCCAGCCGTTTGAAGAACTCCCCTTCCCCATAGCCTTTGGCCAGCACGCACACGCAGTACGCCGCGAAGATGCCGATGGCCGGCGCGCCCCGGACCCGCAGCGCCTTGACGGCCTCGTACATAGCCTCCCTATCCCGGAGGTTTATGTAAACCACTTCCCCCGGCAGACGGGTCTGGTCCAGAATATGCACCGCGCTCCCGTCAGGCGAGAGCGCGATGTTTTGTACCTTTTCCTTTGTCATGCTTTGTCGATGGCCGGGATGGCGGCGGTGACCAGAGCGGAGAAGCGCTGCGCGATCTGCTGGCCCGCCTCGATGACCTCCTGATGGCTCAGGGGCTGTGCGGACAAGCCCGCGCCCTTGTTGGTGATGCAGCTTATGCCGCACACCCGCAGGCCCATGTGCCTCGCGGCCACGGCCTCGCAGGCGGTGGACATGCCCACCGCGCCGCCGCCGATGGAGCCGTAGTAGCGGACCTCGAAAGGCGTCTCAAAGCTGGGACCGGTGAGCTGGATGTACACGCCCTCCTCCAGCTTCTGGCCCAGCTTCCCCGCCGTGTCGTGCAGGACCTTACGCAGGGCCGGGTCATAGATCTGGCTCATGTCCGGGAACCGGGGGCCCAGCTCGTCCAGGTTCGGCCCGATGAGCGGGTTGGGAAAGTTGAACATCATCTGGTCCCGTATGACCATCAGCGTGGGCGTCTGCATCTTCGGGTCCAGGCCACCGGCGGCGTTGGTGAGAAACAGGGTCTTGATGCCTAAAAGGCCCATCACCCGCACGGGCAGCACCACATCGTGTACGTCGAACCCCTCGTAGTAGTGCACCCTTCCCTGCATGCACACCACCGGCACGCCTCCGATGTGCCCGAACAGGTACCGGCCCGCGTGGCCCGGCACGGTGGACACGGGAAAGCCCGGTATGTCCTTGTAGTCCACGGCGGCCTGGATGTCCATGGTCTCGGCCACGGGACCCAGCCCGGAGCCCAAGATAAGGCCGATACGGGGCTGGAAGTCGGTCTTTGCCCGGACCGCGTCCCGGCAGCGGATGAGTTTTTCGTAATAATTTTCCACGTCAATGTCCTCCTGCGACAGTTTGTCCAAAGTCGTCCTGATCGGCCAGGCCGTCCCGCCGGAGCATGTTCTCGATCACGCCCACGTCCCCGGCGATATCCATGGCCTCCGCCCGATACAGCTTGTCCAGCTGCTTTTCGTACCCGGCCACCAGCGTGTCCGCGATGCCCTCGATATCCGCCTTGGCCTTGGCCATATTCTCCCCGCTGACCCCCTGCGCCTCGATGCGGGCGTAGGACTCCAGCAGTTTCAAAGTGGTGGGCAGGTAATAGTTCATGAACCGGTCGATCTGAGGCCGTTTTTCCGGGTGCGCCTCCACCTCGGCGAAGATGGCGGCGGTCAGGCTCTGCATGCGCCGTATCTTCTCGCTCATGGCCTCGTCCTCGATGTCCACGTCCGCCTGGCGTATGCGCTCCACATACCGCTCGTACTCGCTCATTTTATCCTTTTCCTGCGCCTTCTCGTCGGCCTGCTGTTTGGCCCGCTGCTCGTCCTCCCGGCGGTACACGTCCCGCATGTCCTCCACGTCGATGACCAGAAGCTGCCGCTCATGGTCGATGTATGCCCGCTCGCCGTAATAGCCCCGGTCCACCATCTCCGTGAGCAGCCTGTCCGCCTCGGCCGGCTTCACGCCCATGGTCCTGGCCAGCTTCCTGATGTCAACCACGCCCTGCTGGCCGGTGATGGAGATGCACTGGCGGAATTTGGCCTCTTTTTTCCGGCCCATGAACCCGGACCAGACCAGCGCGCCGCCGCCCAGCGCGATGGCCACAGCGCTGATGATCTTCCACAGCCCCACGCCGTCGAAGATGGACCCCATGGTCATGAACAGGCCGAAGGCCGCCAGTATCCAGCCGAACACGGTCTTGGCCTTGGCCCCTGCGTCCGCGCGGCGCACGCCCTGGAACCGTCCCTCTTCCTGCCCTGCGTTCCCATGCGCGCCGGGCCTGGAGGCGGAGGCCGTCGGCCGTGCCGTCTTCCTCCGGGAGCCGAAGATGCCCTGCAAGACGTTCCCGATCAGGTCATGCCCCGCCGCGTGGGCAAATGTCAAAAACAGTCCCAGCGGCCCCGTGGCGAAGATGAGCGCCACGCCCAGCACCCAGCTGACCGCCTCCCAGTCGGAGCCGCCTCGCGGCGGCCTCGGCCCCGGTGCGCCGGGACCCGGCCCGGGGGAGTTATTAAAGCCATAATTATAATCACTCATAGTGACGATATTTTACCACATGAACGGAAAAAGGAAAAGTATCTCTTGATTAAACTTACATTAAAATGAAAATGCCTGCCCCGCCGGCAGGCACATTTTGTTATTCCCGGCCCAACAGCCAGTCCGAGGACACATGCAGGATATCGGCTAACGCATTCAATTCCATATCATAGACCGGACGCTTCTGCCCCTCCAACAGAGACAGGGCCGGCACGCTCATATCCACGCCCGCCGTCTGGAGCTTCGCCAAAAGCTCCACCTGCTTCATTCCCAAGGCCAGTCTCGCCTGGGTCACGCGGGCGCCGATGATGTTTTTGTTCCCAAGCGCCAGTTTTCGCGTTTTCAACATCATCACCCCCACTTTTTTAAATTATATGGCAACAGGGGGTTGATATATTTGGTAATGCCAAATATAATAAATTTGGCAACGACAAATTTAGGGGAGGTGAAGCATATGGTCCATTACGAAAAGCTGTACGCGATCCTTTGCGCGGCGGCGTCGGAGGCGCTGGACGCGCTGCCGGACACAGCGGAGAACGCCGAGGGACGGCTCCTTTTGCAGACGGCGCTGTATCAGGCGGAGGAACTGTATATAGCCCAGACGGACCCCGGCGAGACATAGGAAAAGAAGCGGCCTGCTGACCGCTTCTTTTCCTTCTTATACGACGGCTTGACAAACACGGTCCATATCTCTATGATGCTAATGTTACCGCGCGTTTGAAGGAGGACATCTTATGGAGCGGGAGACTGTTTTCGACCTGGACCATCTGCCCCGGACGTATTTCAAGCTGGCGTTGCCGGTGGTACTGAACATGATGGTGACGCTGGTGTACAACCTGGCGGACACGTATTTCATCGCCCGCACCGGCGTGACGGACCTGGTAGCGGGGGTGAGCCTGTGCAGCCCGGTGTTCACGGCCCTGATGGCCTTTGGCAACATCTACGGCCAGGGCGGCAGCTCCCTCATCTCCCGCATGCTGGGCAAGGATGACCGGGACGGCATCCGCCGGGTCAGCTCCTTCTGCTTTTACCTGGCCATCGCCACCGGCGTGGTGCTCGCGGCGCTGTCGCTTGCGTTCCGCGGTCCCCTGCTGGCCCTCATCGGCGCGGACGCGGATACGCTGCCCTACGCATGGGAGTACTTCACCGTCCTGGCCGGCTGCGCGCCCATCGTGCTTCTGAGCTTCATCCACTCCAACCTGCTGCGCTGCGAGGGTCTGGCCTCCATCGCCGTGGCCGGCACCATCGGCGGGACCGTGCTGAACATCATCCTGGACCCCATCATGATCTCGTCTCTCGGCTGGGGAGCACGTGGCGCGGCCATCGCCACGGTGCTGGGGTACCTGTTCAGCGACACCGTGCTGCTCATCGTCCTGCGGCGCAGGAGCCGGTACCTGTCCGTCTCCCCCAAAAAGGCCCGCGTGGACCGGGACGAGCTGCGGCAAATTTTGGCCGTAGGCCTGACAGCGGCGATCACCAACCTGGCCTCCAGCCTGTGTCTGGTGGTCATGAATAAGTACCTGGCGGCCTACGGCAGCGCCAAGGTGGCCGCCATGGGCATCGCGCTGCGCATCAACATGATCGGCCAGCTCATATTGGTCGGCTTCTCCTTCGGCGGCGTGCCCCTGTTCGGGTATCTTTACGGCGCGGACGACCGGCCGCGGCTTCAGAAACTCACAGGCTTCTGTCTGCGGTTTCTGTGCGCAGTGGCGGCATGCCTCAGCGCCGTGCTGATGCTGGCCGCGCCGGGATTCATGCGGTTTTTCATCGACGAGGCAAGCATCGTCGCGGACGGCTCCGTCATGCTCCGCTGGCAGGCGGCGGGGAACGTATTCGCGGCGGTGGTGCTGCTGTTCACCTGCCTGTTCCAGGCCACGGGCAAAGCCCTTCCGGCGCTGGCGCTGTCCGTGAGCCGTCAGGGGGCTGTGTTCCTGGCCGTGCTGGCCCTCGCCGCCGCGCTGGCGGGCTATGACGGCGTACTGGCCGCGCAGGCCGTGGCCGACCTTCTCAGCGCCATCCTGGCCCTGGCCCTCTACGCCGCCGTGTTCGGAAGAGGATGGCAGATCAAATAGGAAATGCGGCGCAGCCGCACATTATGGAAGGCCCCCCTGTGTAAGGGGGGCTGTCATGCGTCAGCGTGACTGGAGGGTTGTCAATTTAAATCTCTTCCTTATCAAAAGGCCCCCTTGTGAAAGGGGGCTGTCATGCGTCAGCATGACTGGGGGATTGTAACGTCGGATAACAGACAACCCTTCCACCGCGCTTCGCGCGGTCCCCCTCCCCTTGCACAGGGGAGGCGTTCAAAACAGTAAGTGCCTGCCGCGATTCCGGCAGGCACATTTTCAACTTTCCATCTGTTTGCCGAGAAAGCCGCTGACGGTGGTGGCCAGCTTCAGTTCCACGTCCCCGGCGCGCACGCCGTCGCCCCGCTCCAGAAACACCACGCAGCCCAGCACATCCCCCTCGGAGAGGATGGGCACGGCCACGGCCGCCGCGGGGGAGTTCTCCGCGTCCGTGACGGGCACCTTCCGCCCGCCGGGATCGGCCCGGTAGGCCTTGCGGCCCTCCATGATCTCCTCCAGCGCGGGACTGATATGCCGGTCCAGTATCTCCTTGCGGCCCTGGCCGGCGGCGGCGATCACGCTGTCCCTGTCGCACACGGCGGCGGCGTATTCCGCCGTCTTGTGCATGGACTCGCATATCTGCTCGGCAAAGGCGCTCATCTCGCCCATGGGGGAGTATTTCTTAAAAATTACCTCCCCGTCCTTCTCCGTATAGATCTCCAGCGGGTCTCCCTCGCGGATGCGCATGGTGCGGCGGATCTCCTTGGGAATGACCACCCGGCCAAGGTCGTCGATGCGCCGCACGATCCCTGTTGCTTTCATCTTTATCTTTATCCTCCTGTCATCTTTTTGTCGGACAGGATTTATTATCCGCAAAAGTCCCAAACCTATACAAACCGCCGAAAATTGGCAAGTATTGCGAAAGGGAACGAATTAAGAAAATCTTAAAACAATGCCGCCGTTTTCTTCTCCACAAACGGCTCGTTTCGTGTTATGATACCAGCAGACCGAGACGACAAAGGAGCGCTTTGCATGAAAAAGACGACAAATATCCCCGGCAGGTTCAAGGCGGTGCTTTGCGCGCTGTGTCTGCTGATACTGGCGCTGGTGACGGTGCTGCTGTGGCGCGCCGGCCGGTCGAAGCAGACGGCGGAGGCCACCCCCCCGCCGACGGACGCGCCCTCCGCCGAGCCCTCACCCTCGCCCATCCCGCCGGATATGTTCGAGTGGCGGGAGGGTGAATACGTGCACGTGGAATACGGCCCGTCCGAGAGCAACACCATCGACGCCGGCTGTCTGAAGGACCCGGAAACAAAAAACGCCGCGGACCTGGTGGCCTGGGTACAGATGGCCTGGGAGAACCAGTGGGGCTACGTATGGGGCACGTTCGGCGACGTGCTGACCGAGGACCTTTTGCAGTTCAAGCTGGACCAGTACGGCGAGGACGTGGAGGAATACGAGCCCATCATCCGGGAGAAGTGGATGGGCCGCCGGGTGGTGGATTGCGCCGGGCTCATCAAGAGCTACGGTTGGTATGACCCGGACGAGGGCGTCATATCCTACGGCTACGGCGACATGCGGGACATGGGCACCGACGGCTTTTATGACGCCGCTCCCGACAAGGGTCCCATTGACACCATGCCGGACAAGCCGGGTCTGCTTGTCTACTCCACCAAGGGCCATATCGGTGTGTACATCGGCGACGGCTGGGCCATTGAGGCCATCTCCCACGCCGGCGGCGTTGTCAAGACCCGCGTGGCGGACCGGCCCTGGACCCACTGGCTCCAGTGCCCGTATATCCAATATTGAAAAATCAAAAGCTTGCGTATATAATGGCTGCATATTGAACCACAGGAGGCAGCAGACCATGACCAGAACCAAGATTTCCCAGCTATGGCGTGACCCTTCCGCCTATACGGAGCAGAACCTCACCGTATGCGGCTGGGCGCGGACCATCCGGGACCAGAAAAATTTCGGCTTCATTGACCTGAACGACGGCAGCTCCTTCAAGGGGGTGCAGGTCGTGTTCGAGCGGGCCAATTTAGATAATTATGACGCCATCGCCAAGCTCAACGTGGGCGCGGCCCTGATCGTGACGGGCACGCTGGTGCTCACGCCACAGGCCAAGCAGCCCTTTGAGATCAAGGCGGCGTCCATTCAGGTGGAGGGTGTGTCCGCGCCGGACTATCCCCTGCAAAAAAAGCGCCACACGGTGGAATATCTGCGGACGATACAGCACCTGCGTCCCCGGACGAACCTGTTCTCCGCGGCGTTTCGGGTCCGGTCCGTGGCGGCACAGGCGGTGCATGAGTTTTTCCAGGGCCGGGGTTTTGTCTACGTGCACACCCCCATCATCACCGGCTCCGACTGCGAGGGCGCCGGGGAGATGTTCCAGGTCACCACGTTGGACATCAGCGACCCGCCAAGGAACGAGGACGGCTCCGTGGACTATTCCAAGGACTTCTTCGGCAAGCCCACCAACCTGACCGTCTCCGGCCAGCTGAACGCGGAGAACTTCGCCATGGCCTTC
>CANQQB010000015.1 GCA_947625845.1 uncultured Oscillospiraceae bacterium | reverse complement strand
CGGATAGCCAGCGGCTCCTCCTCTCCCCACGCGACAAGCGTGCCGCGCGGGGGCCCCAATAGGCGCGTGACAGCCCCCCTTACACAGGGGGGCCGTCAACAATGTGCGGCTGGCGCCGCTTTCTCCCCTATGACGAGGGGACCGGCTTTTCACTCTTTGCTGAAACTCTCTTTCCCCGCGCCGCACAGGGGGCACTCGAAATCGGCGGGCAGGTCCTCCCACTTGGTGCCGGGAGCGATACCGTGTTCCGGGTCGCCGGCGGCCTCGTCATAGGTCCAGCCGCACAGATCGCAAACGTACTTCATATTTTTATCCTCCTTATTTCTCAGCCCAAAGGCTCAAAGTCCTCGGGGCCGTGCTTACACAGCGGGCACACGAAATCGGCGGGCAGCTCGTCCCCCTCGTACACGTAGCCGCAGACCTTGCACACGAAGCCCTTTTTCTTCTCCAGCACGGGGGGCTTGGGCTTGATGTGGTCGAAGTAGTACTGATAGGTGCAGCTTTGCTCGTCGGAGAGCTTTTTCGCCTCGGTCACGTCGGCGATGAACAGGGTATGGGTGCCGCAGTCCACGGCCTGGACCACCTTCGCGGCGATATAGGCGTTGGCGTACCGGGTCAGGTAGCAAAGACCGTTGGCGCTCTTGGCCGCGTCCACGTACCCCGCCAGCTTTTCCGTATTCCGGCCGGACTCAAAGCCGAAGTGCTCGAAAAGGCTCATAGGCGCCGCGGTGGTCAGCACGGACACATTGAACACCCCGGTCTTGGCGACCATATCGTGGGTGTAATTTTCCTTATTCACCGCGATAGACACCCGCAGGGGCTTGCCGGTGACCTGCTGGACGGTGTTGATGATGCAGCCGTTGTCCTTCTGCCCATCCTTTGCGGTCAGCACGAACAGGCCGTAGCTGAGGGTACGGATGGCGGCGGAGTCGATGGCGGAGGGCTCCTTGGCGTTTTTGGCGTGAGCGGCGTCCTCCTGCGCCTTTATATCGGCGGCCACCGCGTCGGCCAGGGCCTGGAGCTGCCCCAACTGGTCCTCCTTCAACGCCGAGCGGAGGGTCAGGGACGCGTCCAGGATGGTCATGTTCTTCATCGGCGCCAGGATATCCCGCATGAGCTTGCCCGCCGTGGGAGCCCAGGAGCCGTTCTCCACCAGCGCCACGGTCCGGTTTTGCAGGTTGTGGGCCGCGATATCGTGCAGGAGGTTTTCCATGTTCACGAATATGCCGGCGTTATAGGTGGTGGAGGCGAACACGATATGGCTGCACCGGAACGCCTCGGCCACGATGGTGGACGCATGGGTCACGGACACGTCGTACAGCACGCTGCGCACGCCCTGTTCGGCCAGCCGCGCCGCGACGATCTCGGCGGCGTTTTCCGTGTGGCCGTACACGGACGCGTAGGCGATCAGCACCTCGCTGTCCTCCGGGGTGTACCCGCTCCAGTGGACGTACTTGTCGATGAAGTCCCCGATGTTCCGCCGCCAGACGTACCCGTGCAGGGGGCATATCATGGCGATATCCAGCCCGGCGGCCTTTTTCAGCACCGCCTGGACCTGGTTGCCGTACTTGCCCACGATGTTGGTGTAATACCGCCTTGCCTCGTCCATGTACACCTTGTCCATGGAGGCCCTGTCGGCGAAGATGCCGCCGTCCAGCGCCCCGAAGGAGCCGAAGGCGTCCGCGGAGAACAGGAGCTTTTCGCTGGTTTCATAGGTCATCATGACCTCCGGCCAGTGGACCATGGGGGCCATCACGAAGGCGAAGGTGTGCGTGCCGGTGCAGAGGGTGTCGCCCTCTTTGACCAGATGGACCCGGCTGTCCACGTCGAAACAGAAAAACTGCTTCATCATGGCCGCGATCTTGGCGTTGCACACGATTTTCGCATTGGGATAGCGCAGGGCCAGCTCCTCGATGGTGGCGGCGTGGTCCGGCTCCATGTGGTTGACGATGAGGAAGTGCAGGTCCTCGCCGTCCAGCAGGTGGGCGATGTTCTCGAAGAACACGTCCCGGACGGAACGGTCCACCGTGTCCACCACCACGTTCTGGGTGTCCTTGACGAAATAGGAGTTGTAGCTCACCCCGTTCGGCACGGGGTACACGTTCTCAAAAAGGCTGATGCGCCGGTCGTTGCCGCCGATCCAGCTGACGGACTCGGTGACCTTTTTCACACAGTACATGCGTTTTCCTCCTTGGGATTTCAAAATGTTATCCTATTATACCCATATATGGGACAAGTTGCAAGACTGACAGTCACCGCAGCCTGGCGACGACCTCGATCTCGCACAGCGCGCCCTTGGGCAGCTCCTTCACCGCCACGCAGGACCGTGCCGGCCGGCCGGTGAAGTATTTGGCGTAGACCTCGTTAAAGGCGGCGAAGTCGCCCATATGCACCAGGTAGCAGGTGGTCTTCACCACGTCCTCGAACGTAAGGCCGTTGGCCTGCAAAATGGCCTGTACGTTCCGGCAGGCCCTATCGGTCTGCTCGCCGATGGACGCTCCGTCGATGGCCCCGGTGCCGGGCATCAGGGCGATCTGGCCGGAGGCGAATAAGAAGCCGCCGGCGGATACGGCCTGGGAGTAGGGACCGATGGCCTCCGGCGCGTCGGGTGTGTGGGTCTTTTCCAGCATAGTCGTTTGTTCCTTCTTTCCTTATGTTTGCAGGCCGCTCACATGCCGAGCAGCCATATTTTCCACATGCCGCACGCCTCGCGGATGGCGTAATTAATAAACAGGCTGACTTTCGTCGTCCGCGCGGCCACCAATACCGGCTCACAGCCCAGCTTTTTCGCCATCCAGCCCAGCCGGTGCAGGTGATACTCGCTGGACAGTATGGCCACCTTCCCGGCGCTGTCCCCGCCATCGGCCTGGATAAGCGCCAGGGAGTTGACCAGGTTTTCATAGCTGTTGGAGGATTTATCCTCCAATAAGAGCCTGTCCGTGTCCACGCCTCTGGCCGCGAGCCAGCCGCGCATCGCCTGAGCCTCGGACAGGTCCTCGCCCGGTCCCTGCCCGCCGGACAGTATGACCGCGCTGCCGGGGTTTTCGTCCATCCACTCCAGTGTCTTTTCCAGCCTGTCGGTCATGGAGCGGGAGGGGGTGGAGCCGTTCACCCCCGCGCCGCAGACGATGAGCCATGGCGCGGTGGTATCCTCGCTGCCCCGCGCGTCCCGCAGCACCGGTATCTCCGCCACGAGAAACAGGGGAAACCCCACCACGATGGCCAGCGCCAGCAGCGCCCGCATGGTCCGGCTGACGCGGGTATTGCGCCGGGAAAACAGCGCGAACAGCGCCAGCCACACGCTCAGCGCCAGAAACACCAGCGCCGACATCTGGTAGCCCACGGGTACGAACCCACAGAATATACTGGCCGCGAGACAGAGGCCTGCCGCGATATACAGCGCTTTTTGCGCCCGTGTGCGCTCACCCATCCTCCGCCAGCGCCTCCCACTCGCCATACAGGCCGTCCAGCTTTTCCTGCAAAGCCGCCTTTTCCTCCCCCAGCTCCATGAGCTTTTGGTAGTCCGTGGCGTGCTCTTCCTCCTGCGCCGTCAGCGCGCCGATGGCGCTCTCCAGCTTTTCGATCTCCCGTTCCAGCCGGGCCAGCCTTTTGGCCGGGTCGCCGGCACGGACGGGCCGGGCCTGTTTTGGCGACCTGGGGGCCTTGGCCTCATGGTGCTTGGCGGCCAGATCGAGCTCCGTCTGCCGGGCCTTGTAGGCCTGAAATTCCGTGTACCCCCCGGCGAAGTCCGTGAGAGCGCCCTCCTTGAGCTCCCATATCCGGGTGGCGAATCGGTCCGTGAACCACCGGTCGTGGCTGACGAACAGCAGCGTCCCGCCGTAATCGTCCAGAGCGTTTTCGATCCACTCCCGGCTGGCGATATCCAGGTGATTCGTCGGCTCGTCCAGAATGAGAAAGTTGATGTCCGACTTCATGAGCATACACAGCCGCAGCCGGCTCTGCTCCCCGCCGGAGAGACTGCCCACGGTCTTGAATACGTCCTCGCCGGTGAAGTTGAACGCGGCCAGCCGGTCCCGCGCGTCCTGAGGCAGGGCTTTGTCGTCGTATATGAGCGTGTCCGCCAGTGTCCGCTCGGGGTGGTCGAAGGTCACCTGCTGTGGCAGGTACGCCGTGCGCACGGCGGGCCCTAACCGGGTATACCCCGCGTCGGGGGTAACTTCCCCCAGAATGATCTTCACCAGCGTGGATTTGCCGCTGCCGTTGTCGCCCATGACGGCCACCCGCTCGCCGGGCCGTATCAAAAGCTCCAGGTGCTCGAAGAGCTTCTTGTCCCCGAAGCTCTTGCCCAGGTCGTCTATCACCAGCGCCTCGTCGCCCAACAGTTCCCGCTCCTTGAACCTGACGTTGAGCTTCCGTTCTCTCGTGGGCTTGGGAGCCGTCTGCAATTTGGCGATACGCTTTTCCATGGAAAACGCCCGCTTATAGAGCTTGTCGTTGCCCAGAAACGCCCACAGCCGCAGGTCCCTGGCCGCCTGCTCCAAATGGGCGATCTCCCGCTGGCTCTTTTCGTACTGCCGCTGCATCTCCTGATACCGCCGCTGCTTTTCGGCGATATAGAAGCTGTAGTTGCCCGCGTAAAACCGGCACACCCCCTGGTCCAGCTCGATGGTCCTTTGGACTACCGTGTCCAGAAACCACCTGTCGTGGCTCACAGTGAGCACGGTGCCCGGAAAGCGCAGCAGAAAATCCTCCAGCCACTGGGTGCTCTTGAGGTCCAAATGGTTGGTGGGCTCGTCCAGCAGCAATATGTCCGTGTCCTCCAATAAAAGCCGCGCCAGATTCACCCGCGTCTTCTCCCCGCCGGAGAGGCTGTCGAACTGCTGCGCCCGCATAGCGGGGCCGATGTCCAGGCCGTTGGCAACCCTGTCCCGCTCAAAGTCGGTGTTATAGCCCCCCAGCCTGTCGTATTCCGCCGCCAGCGCGTCGTACCTTGCCAGAGTGGCGGGGGAGTCGTCGGTCTGCATCGCGGCCTCCAAAGCCGTCATCTTCTCCCGGATACGGTCCAGGTGCCGGAACGCGGAGCGGAGCACATCCTCGGTGGTGTACCCCTCCGGATAGACGGGTATCTGGGAGATCAGTCCCACCCGCTTGCCCGCGGCCAAGACCACGGTCCCCTCGTCCGGTTCCAGCGCGCCGGTGAGCACGCGAAGCAGGGTTGTCTTGCCGGCCCCGTTGGGACCCAGCAGCGCCACCCGCTCCCCGGCCTGTACGTCAAAGCTCACGCCCCGGAGGATCTCCGTCCCCCCGAAGCCCTTTTTCACATTTTGCAGCGATATATCGATCATATATTGTTTTCCTTATTGCGGCCCCCTGTGTAAGGATATCTGATCCGCGGCGAAGCCGCACATTGTGGAAGCCCCCCTTGTCAAAGGGGGGTGCCCGCCATCGGCGGGCGGGGGGATTGCCGTGGGGTCCCCACGCGGCACGCTTACCGCGTGGGGAGAGGAGGCGCCGCTGGCTATCCGGGGTTTGCCGCTTGCGGCGAATCCCGGCCTAGCCCAGCGAGCGGCGACGACAATCCCCCAGTCAGCACTTCGCGCTGCCAGCCCCCTTTCACAAGGGGGCCATAAGCGGTAATATCACCCCAGCACTTGTACGGCTTTCTGTAATACCGTCCTCGCGATCGGCGCGGCCACGCCGTAGCCGCTGCCGGCCCGCTCGGCCAGGACCACGAAGGCCAGCGGCGCGTTGGCGTTGGTGATAAACCCGGCGAACCAGGCGTGGGAGCCGCCGTAGGTCTCGGCGGTGCCGGTCTTGGCGTGCAGCTCCAGCCCCGGAAAATTGCCCGCGCCGCCGTACTCATAGGCCACGTTGTAGCTCATCATCTCCGAGAGCGTCTTGGCCGTGGACGGCTCCATAAGCTCGGTAGTCCCGCAGCGCTTGCCGTACAATATGGTCGGCTCCACCACGGTGCCCCCGTTGCCGATGGCGGCGACGAACCGCAGGAACGCGTAGGGGTTCACCAGGTCCTCGTACTGGCCGATGCCCTCCCAGGCGGCGTCGCCGTCGCCGGTTGCGGCGGGAGCGCTGCCTGCGGCGGTGGGGATATCCTTGTTGAGAGTATGGGCACTGGTGAGGCCGTATTTCTCCGCATACCGGCTGATGAGCGCTCCCCCAAGCTGACGGGATATCTCCCCAAACGCCACGTTGCAGGAGCACGCCAGCGCCTGTTCCACGGTGATGGTCCCGTGGGTGCCGGAGCACTTGACGGTCTGCCCGCCTATCACGGTGCTGCCGGTGCAGGTGAAGGTCTGGTCCCAGATATCGGGGATATTCTCGATGGCGGCGGCCATGGTCACCAGCTTGAACACGGACCCCGGCGTGAACGTGGAGCTGACGGCCCGGTTGATGAACGCCCCGTCGCCGGGCTCTGACGGCACGCCCTGCTCCGGGTCCCACCCCGGCGTGGACACCATGCACAGTATCTCCCCGGTCTGGTAGTTGCACACCAGCACCGTACCCTTGTTGCTGCCCAGCGCGTCGTAGGCCGCAGTGGATATGTCCGCGTCCAACGTCAGCTTCATGGACCCGCCCTTGGTGGTGGTGCCAGTCAGGAAGGAGTAGTTGATGAACTTATCCCGGAAGATGCTCAGCACGCTTGTGCCGATGTTGCCCTCCAGATCGCCCACCACGTGCAGGCACCCCCGGCGCACGGAGCCGTTTTCGGCGTAGTGGAACCCGTCCTCGCCCGCGGCGGCCAGCACGGCGCCGTTTCTATCCGTGACGGAGCCCCGGTTCAAAAGCCCGTCGGTATAGATGCTGTCGTTGGCGTAAAACGTGGCCCAGTCGCCCCCGTCCCGCACCAGCCGGAACATGTACACGCCCAGACCGGTCACCACCAGCGCGGCCAGCACCAGCACGGAGAGCGCGCGGTTCGTGACTTTTTTCATTCCGAGCGCCCTCCCTGATAGTACCCGTCGTCGTCATAGTACCCGCCGTCCGTCTCATAGCCATCCTGGGGGATATAGTCGTCCCCCTCGTCGTCCACGCCGACGCCGCCGGAGAACTTCTCCGGCCGCTTCACGGCGAAGCTGGCGTTGGCTCTGGTGTCGCAGCTTTTGATGAAGGACAGCAGCATCCAGAACGACAGCAGACTGGTGCCGCCCATGGACGCGAAGGGGAACGTGACGCCCGTGAAGGGCAGGATGTCCATGGGACCGAACACGTTCAAAATGATCTGTACCAGCATCATGCTCACCGTGGCGGCGGCCGCGATGACGAAATAGCTGGACCGGCCGGAGGACGCGTTTTTGACCACGAACCCCGCCAGGGCCAGCAGCGACCCCACGCAGGCCAGCGCCGTGAGCAGTCCCATCTCCTCGCTGATGACGGCGAAGACCATATCCGTCTCTGCGGCCACGATGTCGATGAGCCACCCGTTGCCGGCGCCCTGGCCAAACAGCCCGCCGCTGGCGGCGGCGCTCATGGCCCGCACCTGCTGGTAGCCCTTGTCGTACACATCCTCCCACACGTGGCCCCACACGGCGAAGCGGCTCAGGGTCTCCGGCTTCAAAGACAGCACCACCATCACCGCCAGCACCGCGCTTCCCACGGCCAGAAAGGCGGTGGCGAAGCTGCCCGAGCGCATATAGGATATGACCAGAAACGTGACGAAAAACACCAGCGCCGTTCCGAAGTCGCCCATCAGGGCCAGCAGCCCCACGCACGCGGCGGAAAAGCCGATGTAGAAGATCAGGTTCCGGTTCACGAACAGCCTGTCCAGCGTGGCCGCCCCGGCGTAGACGTACAGCACCTTTACAAACTCCGACGGCTGGACGGTCAGCGTGCCGAACTGGATCCAGCTTCTGGCCCCGTTTCGCACCGGGGCGATGACCAGCGTCACGGCCAGCAGCCCCACCGCGGCCACCGCCGCGAACAGCCGCGTGGCCTGGACCCGCTTTAAGTCCCGCAGCCACAGGCACATGAACACGAACAGCCCTATGGCGACCAGAAACAGGATGATCTGCTTGAACATGTCGTCCGGCGTCTTGGACGCGCACACGCTCATGCCCACCGTGGACAGAAACAGCGCCAGTATCTCCGGCTCGAAGCCCCGCTGGCCCGACGCCCGGACCACGATGAAATAGCTCCACTGGACCGTGGCCAGGATGGCGAAGCCCATGGCCACGCCCACCCCCGCGTCCGGGTTGTATGTGAGCTGCTGGAGCAGGAGAAGTATCTGAAACACCGTCAGCAGCAGCATGGTCACGCTGGGCCGCACATGCCGGCCGGGTGCGTGGCGGTATTTGAGCAGACTGGCCCGCTCCTGCTCCGTCAGGTCCACGAACCTTGTGGAGATCTGCCCCAATGTCAGCACGTCCGCGTCCCGTACGACGGCCCCGCCGGTCCGGACAGGCTCGCCGTTGACGTACGTCTCGCCTTTGCCCAGATTATACACCGTCCAGTCCCCCTGGGGACTGCGGATGAGACAGGCGTGCATCTTCTCCACGGAGGGGTCGTCCACCTGTCCGTCCACGCTCCTGGCCCGGCCCAGAATGCACTCCCAGTGGCGCAGGGGGACCATGATGTTGCCGGTCATGTAAAGATAGGCCCACGTCTCCGGCTCATACCGCTCCCGGAGCATGCTGCGCACGCACCGGGCCACGATGGCCACCGCCACCAGCGGCAGCACGTACCGGGACAGGTTGGCCAGCATAGGGCCGGCCTTGCCGAAGATCAGCGTCAGAATGTCCACACCCCCGCCTCCTTTGCCGGAATCTCCTGACATTATACATTCTTGTAACTAAAATGTAAACTGTTAGTTACCAATTTCAAGATTCCCAGTGTTTTCAAGGGTTTGCTGGTTCTTAAATAGTCTCAAAATTGTCCGTGTACCAAGTTTTTACCACTTTTGATGGCGGTGACGCCGCAGAATTGCTACCAGAGGGGGCCTTCCGGCTCCCTCTCATTTTGCCTTAGTATTATAGCACACCAGCCGGGAAAGGCAAAGGCTAAACACGTCCCGCTCGGCGCTGTCAGCTTTGCCCGCTGAGGTATAAAATGAAAATAATTCATGATATGGAAGTGTATCACATGGGGGCATCAGAGCGATTATTTAATGATTTAAAGATGTAAACACACCCCTCTGTGGTATGCACCCCCTCCCCCTACCTCCCCCGGTGGGGCGGTGTCAAGTGAATAACGGCGGGGCCTACACCCCGCCGCTTGTCCTTTTGACCAGATTGTAGAATGATGCTTTTTTGCAGCCTGTCAGTTCCATTGCCTTGACCGCCGTTATTTTCCCGGCTTGCCAGTCAGAAATTACACTGTTCCAGTTGTCCGGCACAGTCAGCCGGGGCCGTCCTAAATGCTTTCCCTTTGCCTTTGCCGCCGCGATTCCTTCAGCTTGCCTTGCCTTGATGGTTTCCCGCTCCTGTTGTGCGATAGTCCCCAGCACTTCTATCAAGATGTTATTGACCATTTCAAGCACCCATTCTTGACCGTCCGGCCAGTCGGTCATAGTGGTGGGGATGTCAAGTATTTTAACCCTGATGCCGTTATCCTTGAAGTATTGCAGCTCGTTTTTAATATCCGCCTTGTTACGGCTCAATCTGTCAAGCGATTTAATAACAAGGGTGTCCCCACGGCGCAGCAATCCCATTTTTAATGATTGATAGCCGGGGCGGTTCGTGTCTTTCCCGCTTTCCTTATCTGTTATTATATCCCGCTCACCCGCTCCCATATTGATAAAGGCTTGTAGTTGTCTGTCAAGGTGCTGTTCCCTCGATGATACACGGGCATAATAAAAAGTCTTGCTTTCCATAGCTTAAACCCCTCTATAAATGTGTCCGTATTTTTTGGATGTCTGTATATTCCGGGGAGAAGATTTATAGATGTAATTTCCCGCCCGGATTGATAGGTGTATAAAGGTGCACCTTTTTAGCCCGTAAAAGTATTGATATAGGCGGCAAAAATGCCGCCCTATCAAATTTTGGTTTTATTATCGTTTTTGCCATTTTCCCGGCATTATACCGGGGGATTCAGATAGAGGATAGAGGACAGCAGAAAATCCGCTTGTGCTTTGTCGCCGTCCTTCAGGCAGCACATAATGTCGTAAGCATATCCCGCCGCTTCTTCCTCTTTCATAGTCGTATGAGTGGTAATGTACTTTATAAGGTTCTCCATCTTTTATATATCCTCCCTTTGTATTATGCCGCTGTCAGCACGTCGGCGGTGTCCAGCCCGTAGGGGGCTAACATATCGTCAGCGGTGAATGTGTCGCCGTTCTCTATGGTGTCTATGATGCGCCTTGCGATATTTTGTGCGGTGCTGTATGGTGTCCCGGTATAATGCGCTATGTAGTCAGTTAGTTCTTTCTCCATGGCTCCCCCTTTACAGCCTATCGGTTATATTGGTGTCCCGTGTTGTGATGTCCAGTGTCCCGCCCTGATTGGCTATGCGCTCCCGTGTTTCCCGTTCAAATATGCTGTAATCCAGCCCGCCAAAAATAGGGGTTATATCGGCGTTGATTGCTTCCACGATGGCGGCGGGGTTCCAGTCGCCGGGGCGGTAAATGAGTGATACGGCGTCGGCGTCGGCGTCCTGGATGCCTCTAACGGTTTCAATGGTCAGCAGTTCGGCGGCGGGGATTGCGGCGTTGATGCGCTTTGCTATTTCTTTAGCTTGTTCCGCTATGGGGCCGGGGGCGCGTATCTCCACCCGGTATAAATGCGCCGTCTGAATGATGTTTCTTCCCATGCTTTTATATCTCCTGTCTTTTTGTTTGCCCGTATAGCCGATAGCACAGCTAGAGGATTTAGGCCACGTTAAACCGGCGCGTTGTGGTGGTTTTCATGTATTGCGCGGCCACGTCGGGGAGGGCCTTTTTAAGCGCCGAGCTGTCAAGGCGGGAAGTGGTGACAGCCTTCCATGTGATTTTGATGTTGCCCGCCCGCAGTTCGTCGGTGTCCTGTTCGGTCATTTCCGCTTTGATTTCATCCCGGATGGCGTCGGCCTGGGCCTGGGCCTCGTCGATAAGGGCCATAAGTCCCTTCAGGTCATGGGCTTTTTTGGTAAGTTCGGCGGTAGTCATGGTGCGTATCTCCTTTATACTGTAGCGGTATGATTTCCTTTGTGTCTATAATATAACGCTAGCGACATAGAAAGTCAATCGGCGAAATGTATAAAGCTAGCGATATAATTTTGTTACGTTTACCTATTGCTAGCGATAGATTTTTGTGCTATAATCATGGTATACTAGGAGTAAGGGCGACTTTATATAAGACCCCCGGAAAGGAACGATATGCCGGTAAGCAAAGCACAAATCGCAGCAACAGGTAAATATGAGCGGACAGCATACGACAAAGTTCTATTGAGGATTGAAAAAGAATCGGACATTAAAGCGGATGCAGCAGAGGATAACCAGGGAAAAGTGGACAAGCGAAAAATACGTAAACCAAGGAATGGTAATATGCCTACAAAAACGCAGATTGAACGAGCGGCAGCGCAAGCCGAAGAAACACTAAACGGCTATATTCTAAAGGCTGTGAAGATGCGCATAGAGCATGAAGCCCCGGACATTCTATCTCCGAAAGACCCGCTCCAAGACGCCGCAGATGCCATAGACGGCAGCAATCTTATACCGGGCGGCGGCTATGAGAAGCCGTGCAAGAGAAGCGAAGCAATTACAAATGACCCGTGTATAAATGATATTGTTTAATGGTCTACGACGTGAAAGAGGATATGCAGCTACCGGGGTATAGCTTACTGAGGGATGTTTCCGGGCTGTTCCAGCAAGTACAATTAGACCAGAGCCGGACGTGCGTCTATTGGAATGATGATATTGACTTGCCTAGCGATATTATTTATGAGTATGGAAGGCGAACAAAATGAATAGAAAAATCCCGCTTGGCGTAATACCTAGCGGGATGTTCTATAAAATTATATTCTGATAGCGCCTCAATAATCTAATAACTTTTTTAGAAAAAATAAAGGATTTTTGAAGGTGCGCGGCGTATATTATAATATAAGCAGGAACAATAGAACGCTCAAATACTTTACATATGACCAGGTATGTGTAATGTATAGATTATTTGCAGCAGCAGACAAATGACGGATATAATTTTTATAGATTCCTAAAGTTTTCCTTGACAAAACGGGGTGTTTTGTGGTATAATACAGTAAACCAGAAAAGGCAAAAAATTGATATAACAACATAGTCAACAGTAAGAAGCGTAAATTTGAATCGTATTTGGCCGAGTAAGCCGCACAAACAGTTGCTCTAGTTTTGTGTAGTCCTATTATAAGATAGGTGCGGTTGTTGATAGTTATACGGGCTATGTGATGCCAGCTATGGCAATTGCATAGCCATTTTTGCGTTTGTATGGATATGAGAAAGATTAGGTGATAAACGGAAACGATACAAACATTGACAAATATCTTGAAAGACTAAACTACTAATTAAAATTCGGAAAGGCGATAAAAGTCATGATTATCAATTGCAATATATACGACAAAGACAGAATGTACATACCTAAAGAAGTCCCGCCGCCACTATTCATATCGCTGCTTCCTGACGAACGCGCATATGAAATACCGGGGGCAACAAAATACATATTTACAGATTATTGCCGATTGTACCCTTCATATGGAAATGGGCGCAAAAAGATACCACCAATTTATACCAAAGATAAATATTACGGCGTTATTGAAGGATATATAATTGAATTTGATAACGGAGAAACAAGAGAAATATCTATTCCAAAGTTGATTAAGAGAGTATTCTTTCCAGATGCGAAAGATAAGATAATTGTAAACGACAGGATTTCATGGTGCGAAACAGTAAATAATTACCAGCCGGAAGCATCATATCAAAGTATTTTCTTTGCAGATTACAAGAAAAAACATATTGCCGATTTTACGCGGAAATGGGAAGTGAAGAATTTAAAAGTTTTAGATTATAATAGATATGTAAAATATCTTTATGCTAGAATTAAAGGACACAAGTTTAGGTTCAGAAAAGACGAGAGCATTAAATTCATTCGGTGGGAACCTACAAGGCCAGTGAAAGAACAATTACAATCCCATTATTCCCACATGAAGGGGCGCTGTACAAATGAGATAGAGAAAAAATCAAAGCCGGGATATGCTGACGCGACAATTGATGATAAATGGCTTAATTCATCATACGAATTTTTTAAGGATTTTTTAGGAAAAGTATATCCATATCCTAGCTCGCTTGAATTAGATAAAGACATCTGGTGTTTGGGTAGAAGCCACCATTATGGGCCGAATACAACAATGGTATTACCTTCGTATATCAATATTATCTTCACCAGCGGAGAACAGAGAACAGCATTAGGGTATAGAATATTTGAACGGACTGAGAAAAGCGGTAAATCAAAATTTGTTATAGATTTCAGGCCACTCAAACGCTTAGGCGATAGGCGTAGAAGTAGGTCGATTGTTTATTGTGATTACCAGAGCGCATTAATTGCCGGACGCAAACTTAAAGCTGATAGTATCCGCCGCATAGTACGATATGAGCAAAAGCAGAAAAAGAAAAACCCAAACCAGCAGATGCCGGATATTTATTTAGAGAAATTATTGGAAACTGCGGATTTAATCGAAGCTGGGCGCTATAAAATGTTTGAACCTTCAAATGAGGTCAAGAAAAGGTATGGGGTAGTAGAAACATGAATAACGAACAACGAAATTATTACATTATATACAATCAACGATTAGCGGGATACCTGATGCTGAATGGATTCGTCCTCGTTGCGGTATTACCACACAAAAACATACCAGGCCGGAACGTGTATCGTTTCTGTGAATCACCTGCATTGCATGACGCGATAGATAAATGGCAAATCGTAAAATGCGATTATGAGCCTTTGCACGAAAGATAAGGGAAACAATCCACCTTCCGCATATTTATGGGCGTAGCAAGCCACAGGATAAGCCTAGAACAACGATAGCGGCGGGGGAGTGCATAGAGGATACCACCTAGCATAAACGCTCTCAGAGGCGCGAAAAAGTGCCTTATACGCGAAGGTGTTTTTATTGCCATTTTTTCAACAATCCCAAATGGGGGTGTGTCCCGCTCTTGGCGGTTGACTTGCGCAGCTATGCGCCCGGTGAGGAAGCACCGAGAATAAGCCGCGATTGTCCTACGGGGGACTGTACCCGGTTGACGGCCAGACCGTCACGCTGGCGGCAAGCGTTATAACTTCCGGGAGCTGGCCTAGCGCCTGAACAGAGGTTCGGCGTCCAGCATATCGGCCACAGAGCCGCAAAGAGGCAATAAAAACGAGACGCCACCAGAGGCCGTTATTTAGCCTCTAACGGCGTTTGTGCGAGGGTGGGCAAAGACACGGAAAAGAATATAAACGCTCTTGTGGGCTAACTGAGAGGCCACAGGACGCATTTTGGAATGGAGATGTAATTACAGTGGGATATTCCTACTATCAGGCGAAACGGACAACGCTGCCAGTCTTGATAGACAGAGTAACGGCGCGGAGCAAGCACAAGTGCGGCCATTTCCGCAATCGACCGGCGATTGAATACGCAATAAATGACTTTGTGGACGAGATACGTCAAGCTCTGCTGAACGGCGAAGAAGTAGAGATTTTTAAACTTTGCACGTTCAAGCCTTATATTTCGGGCAAACGAGCAAAGCATGATTTCCAGACCGGCGAAGTAAAGGCGTTGAAGCCGAAGCTGCGCATTAAGACGATATGGCGCAAGCCATTTATTAAAGAGCTAAACGAGAAGAATGACGCAGAGCTAATGTATTTTCTAAAAGACCTATGAAGAAAGTTAGAAAAAATTTTTCCTGGGCCTACCAGAGAGAAATCGTGTTTCTCTACATAGTGGCAGCACACATGTCCCGCCCAGAATCAAAATCAATTTTTCCCCTTTATATATATATAATATATATTATTATAGTCTATATATATAATATATTATTATATAATAATTATATAAATCATGTATTTATATAATATTTTAATGACAACATATATTTCTTATCTATTCTATAATTATTTAATTATAATAATTATGGTATAAAAGAATATCTAAGAAATATATGTACGGGCGAAGCCCGCTTTTGGCGCTTTGCGCCAGATTATATATTATATATACATGAATAATATATATATTATAAATTAAATTCACAGGAATTAAGTTATGGTAAGTTCATAAGAGAGGATAGATGGAATGAGAAAGATAGCTTTTAATGAAATTTATCTAGAGATAACAAGGAGATGCCAGTTGAAGTGCGCACACTGTATGCGCGGGGACGCGCAGAATGTAGATATGTCTTATTCGATAATGGACAGACTACTAGAACAAACAAATTCTATTGATTCAATTATCTTCACTGGCGGTGAGCCGACACTGAATGTTGACGGCATGAAATACTTTCTTGATGGATTGATACGGAATAATATTCCTCTTGGGAAGTTATCTATTGTTACAAATGGCGTTTTGCAAACTCAAGAAATAATAAAGACGCTCCATGGCTATTATGATTGGATTAGCCAAAGTGAAAATCACAAAGATGTATATATAAGACTTGGCGTTAGTGACGACAAATACCATATTGGAGCTGATGTTGATAGCGCGATAGATTATTACAGAACAAATTTAAGTGATTGTAATGCAATTCGTGTATATCGGCACATTATGGGTAAATTGCCACGCTTTTATGGCCGTGCAAAACTGCTTGCAGAGGCACACAAAGAAGAATCGCCTATAAATTCTGATTACAATTCGAGAATTGAAGTATTAGAGCCCGGTAAACCTTGCTTTTGCCCATATCGCAAATATGAACACCTTGATTCGGAAAGCGATGCAAGGGTATTGTGCTCAATTTATATTAGCGCTTTTGGTAACATTATAAATCGCCGAGAAAGTGAATTTGATATGGAGGATAAACCGGAATATCAAAATTATAACCTATTATCATGTGACATCTTAGATATAATAGAAAAATACAATACCGGAAGGACGCATTGCATCGAAAAGCGATTTTTGAATATACAACGCAGAAATAGAGAGTTTGTAGACATTTTATTGAAAATTAGTAACCGCAAAATAGAATTGAGTGATTTGCAAGAAAGCAATTTGAGACAGGAGCAATATATACATGAAGTTAATAATATGGATGATGAGAGTGGCGCTAATGCTAGTTATCCGTTATCTTCCGATGATGTCTTGAAAGTGTTTTGGGATTTTGCGGATTACATTTATAGTGATGATTCGGAATTAGCTCGAATCTATAAACAACATCCAATCTTGTCTCGTAATCAATGTGAGAATTTGCGATACTACCAGACGCTTTACAAGAAGTACAATAAGAGCAAAACTGCAAAAGACAAAGCCATTGCAAGAGGTATAAAGAAAAAGATTGACGATTTGTTGTTATTAGAAAGCACGGTTGACCCATACATAGGAGTATATGGAGTGCAGGACACATGATTAGTCTGTAAGCGAATCCCCCGTATATCGGTGGGCTGGATATGGGCGCTGTCCATATCTGGCCTATCGGCTAATTGCTAAAATGCAATAAATACTGCATGTGCGCAATTTAAGTTTAATAATTAGCGGGAATTTTTTCGGAGATACGAGAAGATAGAAATGAATAATTATTTAATAATTGACGAATATCATTCAGAAAGGCACAACAATGACACTTTCACCGTCTGAGAAATATGTCCTATCCGTTGAAGAAGCGTCAGCTTATTCAATGATAGGTCAAGATAGATTGAAAAATATAATTGACAGCAAGCCCACGCCGGATTGGGTTTTTAAGGTGGGTTCTTGGACACGAATTAAGCGTGTACCCTTTGAACGCTGGGTGCTGTCTTTATCTGCAATATGAACGATAAAGTAAATACTTGGTACATTGACAATGAGCGGCGGTTGACGTAACGACCGCAAAAGAGTATAATATTACACTAGCAATCTGCTGTTGTTGCGTTCCGCCAGAAAGGATTTCTGATGGCTAATGAACGCCGGGACGCGAAGCATCGCAAATTGGGAGCAAACGAGTATCAGCGTAAAGATGGGCGGTATGAATATCGCTACACTGATGCAAAGGGGGTGAAGCGCAGCGTATATAGCTGGACTTTGACAGAGAGCGACAGACCGCCACAGGGCAAGCCGTTGGGCAAATGTCTGAAGGTGTTAGAGAAAGAAATACAACAAGATATTTTTGATAAAGTTGATTCTTTCTCCGGCAAGAAGCTAACACTCAATGATTGCTTTGATAGGTATGCCGCGAATAAAAAGGGCTGGAAGAAGTCTACACGCGAAAATTATACTTACTACTATAATCACACGATACGCAATGACTTAGGGCAAAAAAAGATTGCAGACATTAATTACAGTGATATTCAACGGCTTTATTATGGTCTATATGACGACATGGATTTCTTACCTAGCACGATAGAGATTATCAATGCGGTTTTGCATCCAGTCTTTAGAGTTGCTATCCGGGACGGTTATATCCGCACAAATCCGACCGATGGCGTCTTGGCCGAATTGAAAAAGACTATTGGCTGGCAGAAAACAAAAAAAGAGGCTTTGACTGAGGAACAGCAAGCCGCTTTTATGGAGTATGTGCAGACCAATAGAAAGTATCAGCATTGGTACCCGCTCTTTCTGTTTATGCTGGGGACGGGTTGCCGTGTTGGTGAAGCCGTTGGTATGCGCTGGGAGGATTTGGATTTAGTCAATGGCTATGTGTATGTCAATCACACGGTTATGAAGCGCCGGGACGAGACGAAGCATTATAGGTTTCATGCCGATACGCCAAAGACCGATAATTCAGTCCGGCAAATTCCCATGTTGGAGCCGGTGAAAAACGCCCTAATCAAAGAGTATCAGCGCCAAAAGCAACACGGGTTTACCAAAGGCGCGATTGACGGCTATACTAATTTTGCTTTCCAAAACAGACAATGCGAAGTTGTTTCGCCCGCAAATGTCAACACAATACTAAAATCAATAGTAGCACATTACAACAAAGCCGAACAAGCCAGGGCCGAGGCAGAGAACCGAGAGCCACAGCTATTGCCGCATATCTCCGCACATATCCTCCGGCACACGTTTTGTACCCGGCTCTGCGAGAATGAAAGTAACCTAAAGCTAATCCAAGAGACTATGGGCCACGCAACCATTAAAATCACAATGGACGTGTATTATACGGTTACGCAAAAGAAGCAAACCAAATCCTTTGCCGCGCTGGAAGGCAAGCTGCTACCAGCAACGGCATGAGCGTACCACTTTTTGTACCATAAATGGTGGCACAGTTTTACCCGGTTTTACCCGATTTTACCAAACACGCATAACGATAATTACGAAATATGGTATATCTAACTTTGAGAAAACACAATATATTGTGGTATTATGCCGAACGATGTATTGTTTGTGTTATCTGTAAACTGTTACTTCCCCTTGCCGCACAAAAATGTGCCCCCGCCTTGCGTCGGGGACTGCGATGGATTTTAAATCCTCTTCCTTATGGAAAGCCCCCCTTGTCAAAGGGGGGTGCCCGCCATCGGCGGGCGGGGGGATTGCCAATGGTGGTGTCCCCGCCTCCGCGTAAATGTGTCCCCGGCAAAGCCGTGGACTACATGGGATTTTAATGTTTCTCTCCCTCCGTCGCGGCGAAGCCGCGCCACCTCCCCCGTCAGGGGGAGGCGGGGGCTATGCCCCCGAATCGGCCCCGGAGGGGCCGGCCCCCTCTGACGAGGGGGCTGTCAGCGCTCCGCGCTGACTGAGGGAGAGATTTTTAAATCCTTTCCTTATTGAACAGGGCTCCCAACGGGCACGCCTGCCCGTTGGGAAAAAGGAAGAACGGCTCTGGCCGATGCGCAGGGCCTCGCTTGCGAGGTCCTGGCATCTCCAAAGCCGTTCTGACGTGCAATTCAGGTCGCATTTTCTGCATTTCAGGACAAACCCCTTGACGTTTTTCCCATTTTGTTCAATACTGAGAGCACCCCGGACGGGGAATAAACAAGGAGGAACATACCATGAACGAAGAGCAAAAAATTCGCGGGGGGGTAACCCCGAATTAAACGACGCCGCCCTGGACGCCGTGATCGGCGGGACGGGCCCCGAGGACGAGTGGGGACAGAAAATCGAGTCGAAAACGTGGGCAGACAAGGGCTGGGACTTGGCAAAGAAGATGTTCGGCGCGGACGAGGATAAGGAGCAGCAGTCATGAACGAGGAAAAGAAGCCTGCCGCTCTGGACGAGAACGATCTGGAAGCCGTCTCCGGGGGAATGGAATATTCTAAGCCGCAATTTCACTACGAATCGCTGGACGCGAACGATCCCACGGACCAGGTAAATGGACAATTGGTCGTGGATGGAAATATGAAGCAGCCATAAAAATTGCGTCCCCGGCTTTGCCGGGGACGCTTCCATATCGAACGGCCCCCCTGTGTAAGGGGGGCTGTCAGCGCCCTTGGCGCTGACTGGAGGGTTGTCCTCCTCGCGCCGCAGCGCGGCCCCCTCTGACGAGGGGGCTGTCGCCGCCTTTGGCGGCGACTGAGGGAGAGAATCATTTAAATCCTCTTCCTTATTACCAGGGCTCCCAACGGGCACGCCTGCCGCGAGCGACCACGAGGCGGCGGTTGACGCAAAGGACATGAAAGAGTATATTATTACATTATGAGTATAGTGTTTTGCATTCTCAACATACCATGAAGCGGAAAACAGTTTTTTGGCTGGCGCTGTTCGCCGTTCTGGCGGCGCTGGGTGCGGGAACATATTTGCTGCGGGGGACCGTTGGCCGTCAGGCGGTGGTGTCCGTGGACGGGGAGCCGGTGCGGACGGTGGACCTGACCGCCGCGGCGGTACCCTACGAGTTCACGGTGGAGACGGAATACGGCCATAACACCGTCCGGGTGAGCCACGGCGAGATCGCCGTCGTGGACGCGGACTGCCCCAACCGGGACTGCGTGAAGCAGGGGGCCATTGACAGCGGGGCCATCCCCATCGTATGCCTGCCCCACCACCTGGTGATCGAGATAGAAGATTGAAGTATCGGGATATGAGCAAGACGCGAAAACTTGTGTTTATGGCGCTGCTGACGGCGGTGGAGCTGACGATCTGGGTGCTGGAGGGGCAGATACCGCCGCCCATCCCCGTGCCGGGGGTGAAGCTGGGTCTGGCCAGCGTTGTGACGCTGACGGCGATGGTTGTGCTTGGCCGCCGGGAGGCGGGGTGTATCCTGCTGCTGCGCGTCGTGCTGGGCAGCCTGTTCGCCGGGAGCTTTTCCGCCATACTCTTCTCCCTGGCGGGAGGGGTCCTGTCCTGGACCGTGATGGCATGTATCCTGAAGCTCTTCCCGGAGAAGCTTTTGTGGGTGGTGAGCGTATTCGGCGCCATCGGGCACAACGCCGGCCAGCTTTTAACGGCGGTGGCGGTGACGAAGACGCCGGCTTTGTTCTGGTACGGCCCTGCGCTGCTCGCCTCCGCCATCGTCACCGGAGCCTTCACCGGCCTGGGGGCCATGTACCTGGTGCGGGCGCTGGGAAAATATCAGGAAAGACGCGGTTTTTAGCGTGGAAAGGAGAGAAAGAACGTGACAGTGGACAGAAAAGAACTGAAGCGCCAAGCCAAAGAGGCCATGCGCCAGGCCAGGCCCAACCCCTATTGGGTGGCGCTGCTGCTGACCGTCATCACCGCCGTACTGACGGTGCTGGGCATGCATCTGAGCGGTTCCCTGGCGGCATACAAGACCATGATCACCGCGGCCGTGGAGGGGGAGCTGGTCTATGTGCCCGCAACGAGCCAGGTGGGCGGTCTGGGCCGGCCTTTGCAGCTGGCACTGGAGATCATGGGCATGGAGATGACCATGGGCTTCATCATCTACACCCTGCGCGTCTGGCGGCGGCAAAAAGCCGACGCGGGCGATCTGTTCGACGGGTTCGGCATGTTCTTCCGGACATTGCTGATACAGATACTCCCGGCGCTTTTGGTGTCCCTGTGGTCGCTTTTATACGTCCTGCCGGTCTCGATGCTGGTCGTGCGCACGTTTAACGAGATGTGGCTGCTGTTTGGTCTGCCCCTGCTGATCCCCATGCTGATGGCCATGTACGCTTACCGGCTGGCCCCCTTCATCATGCTGGATAATCCGGGGCTGGGGTGCATGAAGTGCGTGGCCCTGAGCCGGGAGATGATGCGCGGGCACCGGTGGGAGCTTTTCAAGCTGGAGCTGAGCTTTCTGGGCTGGGCACTTTTGTGCGCGGTGATCCCCATCGCGGGGCTGCTGCTGGCCATATGGGTGTCGGTGTATATACAGGTGACCCTGGCCGGGTTTTACGAGGCGACAGCCGGACAGTACGCGTCCTATTACGCCCCGCCTGTGGACCAGCCGAATGAATAATGGATAAAGGAAAAAGCAGCAGAACCAACGCTCCGCTGCTTTTTCGTGACAAGTCAGTATTCCAGAGAATAGGACCGGAACTGGGCCGGTTTTGGTCGGTATCGGATGCCGGAGACGATGCCCATGGCGGCGAACATGGTGAACAATGACGAGCCGCCGTAGCTGAAAAACGGCAGCGTCAGGCCGATGACCGGCGTCAGCCCCGTGCACATGCCCACGCTGTTGAAAAGCTGGAAGCAGACCATCGCCGCCACGCCCACGCACACCAGCATGCCGAAGGTGCTGTGACAGTGCAGCCCCACGTACACGCACCGGACGATGATGGCCACCAGCAGCAATATGACCACGATGCAGCCGATCATGCCCATTTCCTCGCCGATGCAGGCGAAGATATAGTCCGCGTGCTTGCTTCGAAGGCCGCCTTCGGCGGTCTGGGTCTGGGTGCCCTGGTACAGCCCGGTGCCCCACAGCCGTCCGGAGGACAGGGCCAGCTTGGCCCTGGTGGGCTCCCAGCTGATGCCGTACCCGGAGGGGTCGATCTGGTCCTGGATATAGGGCAGCAGGATGCGGTTTTTCTGGTTGTCGCTGAACACATAGTTCCACGCCAGCGGCACCGCCAGCGCCACGGCCGCGCCGCCAAAGAGGAACCAGTACAGCTTGATCCCCGCCGCGAACACCATCACCACGAATACGAAGAAGAACACCAGCGCGTTTCCCAGATCGCTGGATATGACCATATACAGCGCGAACAGCAGCATCAGGTGCCCCACCAGCTGGAACACGCTCAGCGGCGAGCTCAGGTTCCGGTATTCCTTCAGGTATGTCATGTGTTTGGCGGTCAGCACGATATAGATGACTTTTACCACCTCGGCCGGCTGGATGCCGATGCCGAGAAACCGCAGCCAGGCCCGGTTGCCGGTGTCGTCCTTATAGCCCAGAGGCGTCAGCAGCAGGGCGATGAGGCCGAACTCCGCCACCACCAGCAGCGGCCACTGGTCCGCGAACACGTCCGCGTCGATGACGGTGAAGACGAAATACAGCGCCGCGCCGATGAGCAGCGCGAAGGACTGCACGTAGATATAGGACCGGCCCATGGTCTTCGTGGCGCTGGATATGGCCACCAGGCCCATGACGGACGCGGCCAGGCACAGGAAAAACAGCAACATATCCGCCCGCTTGAGAAACGCGCGGATATCGGAAAATTTCAGCTTCACGCTTTGACCTCCTTCCCCAGACGCATGGGGGCAGCACACAGCCAGGAGTATAACACAAAAGCGGGACGGAGGCAACGGCCCGCTTTTTAAGAATATGTTAAGGATCGGAATCATGGTCATGCAGGACAGAGAGAAAAATCCCCACGCCAACCACCGGGAGCGCATGCGGGAGCGTTTCATGCGCTACGGCCTGGACAACTTCGAGGACCACAGCGTTTTGGAGCTTCTGTTATTTTACGCCCAGCCCCGCAAGGACACCAACGTGACCGCCCACCGGCTGCTGGAGGTCTTCGGCAGCCTGGAAGGGGTGTTCGAGGCCACGCCGGAGGCGCTGAAAACGGTGGAGGGCATCGGGGACAACGCGGCGGTGCTGATCCATCTTGTGCCGGAGGCGGCCCGGCGGTATTTCATATCCAAGGCCGGTCCGGGCACCGTCCTGAACGACAGCGACGCGGTGGGCCGGTATCTGCTGCCCCGGTTTCTGACCTTCCGGGAGGAGCGGATGTACATGGTGTGCATGGACGCCAAGCTGAAGGTGCTGGACTGCCGGGAGGTCGGCCGGGGCGGCACCATCTCCGTGGGCGTGAACATCCGGGGCATCGTGCAGCTGGCCCTGAGCCAGAACGCCACCTACGCTGTTCTGGCCCACAACCACACCAGCGGCCTGGCCATACCCTCCAAAGAGGACGTGGCCGTCACCCTCCACGTGCGCCAGGTGCTGGCGGAGGTGGGCGTGACCCTGACGGACCACATCGTGATAGGCGACGACGACTTTGTGTCCATGGCGGACAGCGGCTATCTGTCGTGCTTATGACGGCATGTGTGCATTTGCATCGGACGGTTCTTTGCCAGGCGCGGGGGAAGTGAAAATTCCCGCGTTATGTTAAATCTAAAATTGAAACTATTTGTTGCTGGACGCGTTTGCAGAATTTGAAGAAATTTCCAAAAGCGGCCCGAAGGACGACAGCGTAAAGGCTGAAGGGCTGTTGAAATCTCTGTTGAAAATGTCGATAACATTCCGAATTAGAAATGAGTAAAGAATTATGTTAAACTTTCTTTAAAGAGCGGGCCGTCGAAAAAAGCGCGGAAAAACGCGGCTTCCCGGGACCGGGGGAACAGCCGGGGGGTGGGAAGGATTGAAAAATGATGTGGAAATGAATGGAAGAACCTGTTCATTTTGCCGGATATATTACAGTTCGTAATCACAAAAGTGAAAGACGCCCGCGGCGTACTTTCATTTGAGCGGAAAAATGCCCCCAGGCCGCGGCGCGGCCTGGGGGCTGTTGCATTTTATGGCATTGTATGGTATCCTGTCCACGGTGCTTTGCACCGGGGCGCTGTAAGCGGCAGGCGGTCAGTCACACCTCTCAAAAGGGGGTGAGGCGTATGCCTATTACGCTGACGTTACATATCGGAAGATATACGCTAACGTTAACGATAAGAAGGACGAACCGCCACCCGGCACGGTGACGGTTCTCTTTTAAAACCGCAATCTTCTCGGGCTGACCGCTTGTCACAGCGCCCTTTTGTATGCTTATTATAAACCGCGCGGAACTTGTCTGTCAAGTCCCGCGCGGTCTGTTTTTCATTACGCCTTGGGCTTGAAGCCGTCCTTCAACGCCACGGAGCGGTTGAACACCAGATGGCCGGGTGCGGAGTCCTTGTTGTCCACGGCGAAGTACCCGGTGCGCAAAAACTGGAAGCTCTCCGGGGCCTTGGCATTCTCCAGAGCCCGCTCCGCCTTGCAGCCGGTGAGCACCTCCAGGGAGGCGGGGTTCAGGCAGTCCAGGAAATTCTCCGCCGCGTCCGGCTCCGGATCGGCGAACAGGTCGTCGTACAGCCGGACCTCCGCGTCCACGCAGTCGGCGGCGTTCACCCAGTGGATGGTGCCGCCCTTGACCTTGCGCCCGTCGGCGGGGTCGCCGCCCCGGGTGTCGGGGTCGTACTCGGCGAAGACGGTGACGCTGCCCTCGTCGTCCGTCTCATAGCCGGTGCATTTGATGAGATAGGCGCCCTTTAAACGGCACTCTGGCCCGTCTGGATAGAGCCTTTTATACTTAGGCACCGGCGCGGGCAGAAAGTCCTCGCTCTCGATCCACAGCTCCCGGCTGAAGCTCACCGGCCGGGTACCGGCGGACGCGTCCAGGTTGTTGTTCTCCACCTCGAACGTCTCGGTCTGTCCCTCCGGGTAGTTGGTAATGACCAGCTTTACCGGCCGCAGCACCGCCATACGCCGGGGAGCGGTGAGGTTCAGCTCCTCCCGCAGACAGTGCTCCAGGAAGAAGTATTCCACGGTGCTGGTGACCTTGCTCACGCCGATGCGGTTGATGAAGGTCCGAATGGACGTGGGGGTATAGCCCCGGCGGCGCAGGCCGCACAGGGTGGGCATACGGGGGTCGTCCCAGCCGGAGACATAGTGTTCCTCCACCAGCTTGCGCAGCTTGCGCTTGCTCATGACGGTGTGGTTGATGCCCAGGCGGGAAAACTCGATCTGCCGGGGCTTGCTGGGCACGTCGGTGTTCTGGATGACCCAGTCGTACAGAGGCCGGTGGTCCTCATATTCCAGGGAACACAGGCTGTGGGTGATGCCCTCCAGCGCGTCCTGGATGGGGTGAGCGAAGTCGTACATGGGGAACACGCACCATTTGGTCCCCTGCCGGTGGTGCTCGATATACCGGATGCGGTACAGCACCGGGTCGCGCATGTTGAAGTTGCCGCTGGCCAGGTCGATCTTGGCCCGCAGCGTATACTTGCCCTCAGGAAATTCCCCGTCCCGCATGCGGTGGAAAAGGTCCAGGCTCTCCTCGATAGGCCTGTCCCGCCAGGGACTCCGGGCAGGGGTACCCACGTCGCCGCGATACTCCCGGAACTGCTCCGGCGTCAGCTCGCAGACGTAGGCCAGACCCTTTTTAATGAGGCCCTCCGCCAGCTCGTAGGTCTTTTCAAAGTAGTCGCTGCCGTAGAAGAACCGGTCCCCCCAGTCGAAGCCCAGCCAGTGGATGTCCTCCTTGATGGCGTCCACGTACTCGGTGTCCTCCTTGGCGGGGTTGGTGTCGTCCATGCGCAGGTTGGTGATGCCGCCGAAGCGCTCCGCCGTGCCGAAGTCGATGCACAGGGCCTTGCAGTGGCCGATGTGCAGGTAGCCGTTGGGCTCCGGCGGGAAGCGGGTGTGCACCTGCATGCCCTCGAACCGGCCTCCGGGGCCGATGTCCTCCGTCACAAAGTCCAGTATGAAGTTTTTCGCGTTCTCGTCCATAGCGCACGCCTCGCTTTCCTTGGTAAAATATATGTAAAATTATACACATTTTAACGGTTTTTTACAACGGGGACCGGCCCCGGCAATTGTCACAAAATACCCAGCCCCTCCAACAATAATTTCAGGCCAATAAGCACCAAAGCGCCGCCGCCGGCCAGCTCCGCCTTTTGCTTGTACCGGGCGCCGAACACGCTGCCCACCTTCACCCCCAGTGCCGAGCAGACGAACGTGACGGCCCCGATGAACAGCACCGCCGGTAAGATGTCCACGTCCAGGAACGCGAACGTGACGCCCACCGCCAGCGCGTCGATGCTGGTGGCCACCGCCAGCAGGAACATGGTTTTCGCGTCCATGGCCGCGTCCACGTCCTCCTCCTCGCCGTTGAGCGCCTCCCAGATCATCTTGCCGCCGATGAAGGCCAGCAGCACGAAGGCCACCCAGTGGTCGTAGGCCGTCACGATGTCGGCGAAGAAGCGGCCCAGATAAAACCCGATCAGGGGCATCAGCGCCTGAAAGCCCCCGAACCAGGCCCCGGCCAGGCACATGTGCCGGGGCTTGATCTTCCCCAGACCCAGCCCCTTGCAGATGCTCACCGCAAAGGCGTCCATGGACAGACCCAGCGCCAATATGAAAAGCTCCCAAAGCCCCATGGGGCACCTCCTGTTGTTTTAATAGAACATACTTATGCCGGGAAAAGCCCTTAAAGAAGGGTTCGATAATACAATCCCCCGGTGCGGGGACCGTCGGCTGCCTGGCCGGTCAGGAACCGGTCGACGACGGCGCCGCATGCCGCCGGCGTCTCCCGTGTGAACCAGAGAAGCCGAAAGTCGCCGGGGCCGTCACGGCCGGCAATATCCAACGGCACGCTGTTGAGAAGGCTGGCGTACTTTTGCCCGCCGCACTCCACGGGAAATTGGACGCCCCGCCTGTCCGTGAGGGAGCCGTGCCCGCCGCAGGCCGCGCAGCCCATGTGGGCACGGACCGGACAGGCCCGAAACCGCATCAGCGGCAGGCAGCCGTAGGCCGCGATCCCCCAGGGGACAGGCGCGTCCAGAGCCTTGACTTTGGTCATGGGAAGCTCGAAGGAGACGGTCAGACTGGCCAGGCCAGAGTTGACATAATAATCCATTGCCTGGCCGTTCAGGATGTTCAGCCCGAACCCGCCCCGGACGGTGAGCCCCAGGCGTTTCCCCAGCGCTATGCCATAGATATTGTCCGTCCAGACCTCCCGGAGCCCCCCGTCCCGCAAAGCCGCGAGACGCCGTTCCAGCCCGTCCTCATCCTCCGGGAACAGCGCTGCCGGGAGCTGGCCCACCAGCTTGGAGCCGTACCGGTCCAGCAGAGCGGGGGAGAGTTCCCACAGAGGCAATATCAGCTTTTCCAGCGCCTCGGATTGGGTGATTTGTTCTGCCCGATAGAACCGCCCCCACAGGAGCGAGGGAGAAGGGTGCTCCCGCCGGACAGGCGTCACCGGCGCGTAGGGCCGGGGTTTGACCGCCGGGACCCGGCCCCGGAGATCGTCCAGCTTCGCCAGCGCGTCCCGGCGCATGCCGTTCAGGACCGACGCGGGGAGGGTCAGGCCGGGGGTCAGTTCGGCCCGCAGAGAGTTAACATAATATTGTGTCCCGCCGGTCTTGGAGAGCTGCTCCCGGACCCGCGCCTCGTCCAGGGGCTTTGTCCGCGCGGGCTCGGGGACCGGGCCGGTCACATCGGCGGCGTTTGTCCCGTCGGTGACGGTCAGGCGGGTCAAATGCGGCGTCAGGGAAAAGTCCATGTCCACGGGGATGAGCGGCGTCTCGTTCCGGTACAGGGACGCCAGGTCCGGCAGGACCTTTTCCGCGCCCGTCACGTCCTCGCGGGTGCGATAGCCGAACATGCTCCTGTCCCGTTTTCCCGTCAGGTATCCGTCGGTGAAGCCGCCGCGGGAGAACACGGCGGCCAGCGTTTTCTCGTCAAAGGGCAGGCCCGCGCGGGCGTTTATGCAGGCGGTGACGGCCGCGGCCACGTACTCGGGCCGCTTCATACGGCCCTCGATCTTCACCGTGGCGACCCCCGCGTCCCGGAGAGCGGCCATGTGGCGGATGAGGCTCATGTCCTTCAGGGACAGCGCGTGGTCGGCCCCGGCGCATTTCCAGTCCAGGCGGCAGGGCTGGGCACACAGGCCCCGGTTGCCGCTGCGGCCTCCCAGCATGGCGGACAGGGTGCAGGCCCCGGAAAGGCACATGCAGTGCGCCCCATGGATGAACGCCTCCGCCGGGATGGATACGGCGGCGCATATCTTCTCCATCTCCCCCAGGGTCAGCTCACGGGCCAGCACAAAGCTGTCAAAGCCCGCGTCCTGTAAAAATTTAGCGCCGTCGGTGTTGTGTACGGCGGTCTGGGTGGACGCCACCCGGTGAAGGAGCGGGTATTTGGCGGCGAACAGCCGCAGCGCGGCCATATCCTGCAGGATCACGGCGTCGGCGCCGGCGGCGGCGATGGCGTCCGCCGTGCGCTCCAACAGGGGCAGTTCCCCGTCCGTCACCAGCGTGTTCACGGTGACGTAGACCTTCACCCCGTGGGTATGGCAGTAGCGCACGGCCTGCGAAAGCGCCTTCGAGGTGAAGTTGGCGGCGCTGCGCCGGGCATTTAGCTCGCCCGTGCCCAGGTAGACGCTGTCCGCCCCGCAGCGGACGGCGGCCGGAAGCTGCTGTTCGCCGCCGGCGGGGGCCAATATCTCCGGCTTCATCCGCGCCGCCTCCTTCGCGTTTTTTCCGATTGTACTTCCCTTTTTCATCCCTGTCAATTATAATATAATAGGAGGCCAAAAGGAGGTGAGCGGCGTGCATATCCCGTCCGCGCCCACGGCGGCGCTGGAAATACTGAGCTTTGACGAGGCGTTTGCCCGGTCCGGCCTGTCCGGGGGGTACGACCCCGACAAGTGGCTGTACGTGCCGGATTTTTACACCGAATACCGATATATATTGGGCACGCGGGGGGAAAAGCCACTGGTGTGCATCGGCGTGAACCCCTCCACGGCGGCGCCGGATGACCTGGACAACACCCTCAAGAGCGTGCAGCGCATCGCGGCGCACAACGGCTACGACAGCTTCGTCATGTTCAACGTCTACGCCCAGCGGGCCACCCGTCCCGAGGACATGGACAGGACCATGGACGAGCGGCTGCACCGGGAGAATATGGCGGCGTTCGACTATGTTTTGTCCCACGCGGGACCGGCCCCGGCGGTCTGGGCAGCCTGGGGGAGCGTCATCGAGACGCGGGGGTACCTCAAGCGGTGCGTACAGGACATGATCGACGTGGGCCGCCGATACGGCGCGGTGTGGTACACCGCCGGAGCCCGGAGCAAAAAAGGCCACCCCCACCATCCGCTGTATCTGAGAAAAGACAGCACGCTGGACAGCTTCGACGCGGCGGCGTACTGCGAAAGCTGTTTATAAATCGGAAAGGAGCTTTATACATAATGGCCGATCTGTTTGACTATCTCGCCTGGCGGGGGGATCTGACCATGGACCAGGCGCCCTTTAACCCGGTGGACGGGATGATTTTGGCGCGGTTTTCCTACGTGCCCTTTGAGTACTTCGCCTCCCCCCTGCCGGAGGGGTTCGTGCCCATCAGGTCCCTGGCGGCGCCGGCCCTGGCGGACCAGGCGCTCAGGACGGAGCAGCGCTGGCGGCTGCGGGACGAGGAGCTCTTGCCGGCCCTGGCCGATTCCCGCCGGTTTGGGGAGCTGGAAATGGGCATGCAGGAGAGCGTGCTGGACGACGTGATCCAGACCCAGTTCTCCGCCATCACCGTGCGCCTGGGTCCGGACAGCACGGCCATCGTGTTCCGGGGCACGGACAACACGGTGGTGGGCTGGAAGGAGGACCTGGACATGTCCTACCGCTGCCCGGTGCCGGGACAGAAAAGCGCCGTGGAGTATGTGCAGCGCATGGCGGAGAAGGTCCCCGGCCGGCTCATTTTGTGCGGCCACTCGAAAGGCGGCAACCTGGCGGTCTACGCCGGCGCGTTTTGTTCCCCCGGCGTGCAGGCCCGCATCGACGGGGTGTATAACTACGACGGCCCCGGTTTTTTCGACGACGTGCTGCAAACGGACGGCTACCGGGCCGTCGTGACGCGGCTGCACACCTTCGTGCCCCAGTCCTCCGTGGTGGGCATGCTGCTGGCCCACCCGGAGGGCCACACGGTGGTGCACAGCACCGAGTCCGGCCTGGGTCAGCACGACGTGTACTCCTGGGAGGTGCTGGGACCGGGGTTCGTGTGCCTGGAAACGGTGACCGGCGGCAGCGAGTTTCTGGCCGGGACCGTCCGGGAGTGGACAAAGGACATGACGCCGGAGCAGTTCGAGCAGTTCGTGGGTGTGATCTATACCCTGCTGACGGACACCAATTTCCGCACCATGCATGAGATGAAGGAGAACTGGTTCGACACGGCCAGAAGCTTCATCCGCTCCGTGTCGGACATGGATGAGACTACCCGCGGCGCGGCGCTGGAGGCCATCAAGACCCTGGCCCGCAGCGCCGGGAAAGAGGCGCGGGAGACTTTGGCCGGGGTGTGACAGATTTTTGTGCAAAACCGGAAAATAACTGTTGCAAGTTTCACAAAGTCCGTGTATTATTAGAAAGGTTGTAATACCATATTTTGTGTATTTTTTCCGCAATAGTTCTGAGCCGGAGAGGTTTGGAGGTGTATCGCATATGTCATTGCAGGCGCTGGATACCATAGCCCTGGCCGAGGAAAAGGCCCGCCAGATCCGTGCCGCCGCGCAGGCGGAGGCCCGCCGCAGCGTCCAGGAGGCCGAGGACGCGGTGAAATCTATGGCCGCCGCAGCCGACGATAAGGCCGCCGCCGAGGTCAAGGACCTGATCCGCAAGGCCGACGACAAGGCCAAGGAGGACGCGGGCGTGCTGGCGTCCAACACCCGCAACCGGCAGGCGGCCATGAAGGCCCGTGCCGAGCGGAAGATGGACGCGGTCGTGGACAAGATCGTGGAAAGGATCGTGAACGGCTGATGGCCATTGTCAAGATGAAAAAGCTGCGCCTCATCGCCGTGCGCGCCCAGCGGGACGAGCTCATGGGGCAGCTTCTGCGTCTGGGCTGCGTGGAGGTCCACGAGCCGGAGGGCATGCTCTCCGACCCGGATGCCGCGGCGCTGTTGAAGCCGGAGCGTGCGGGACTGGCCGAGGCCCGGAACCGGGAGGCGGAGCTGTCCGCCGCCTTAAAGGTCCTGAAGCGCTATGCCCCGGAGAAGAAAAAGCTCCTGGCCGCGAGGCCTCTGGTGAAGCGCGCGGAGTTTCTGGACGACAAGGCGCTGGAGGAGGACCTGGCCCTGGCCCGGCAGGTGAACGACTGGGAGAGTGAGCTGCGCAAGGCGGCGGCCGACGAGGTCCGCGTGCGGGACGAGATCGAATCCCTGCGGCCCTGGGAGGCGCTGGACATGCCTCTGGAGACCGCCGGGACGAAGACCTGCGCCCTGGCGCTGGCCAACGTGCCCGCCGAGGTGGACATGGAGTCCGTGGCGGACGCGGCCGAGGCCGTGACCGACGAGGTGCAGATCATTCTGGTCAGCTCTGACGAGCAGCAGAAAAACTTCCTGGTCATCGCCATGAAGGACCAGCTTGCCCCGGTGCTGGACGCGCTGCGCAGCGTGGGAGCCACGCCGGTGAGCTTCCCCGGCCTCGCCGGTACGGCCACGGCCAATATCGACGCGCGGAAACGGGAGCTGGAAGCGCTCTCCATGCGCCAGCGGGAGCTGGCCGAGCGCATAGCCCGTGAGAAGGACAGGACTGCGAGCTTGCAGCTGAGCGCCGACCGGATGGCCACCAAGGCCGCTCAGGCCGAGGCCGCCGAGCGCCTCCGTGGCACGGACAGTATCGTGGCTCTGGAGGGCTGGTGCCCCGCCCCGGCGGAAAAAGAGCTGACGGAGTGCTTCAAGAGCTTCGACTGCGCCTGGGAGTTCACCGACCCCGCGCCGGAGGAATACCCCGACGTGCCGGTGAAGCTGAAAAACGGCCCCATCATCCGGCCCATGAACATGGTCACGGAGATGTATTCCCTGCCGGCCTACTCCGGCGTGGACCCGAACCCGCTGATGTTCCCGTTCTTCATCCTGTTTTACGGCATGATGATGGCGGATATGGGCTACGGTCTGCTGATGCTCATTCTGGGCTTCGTGCTGAAAAAGACCCGGCCCCGGGGCATGATGGACTATATGTCCGGTCTGCTTATTTTAGGCGGCGTGAGCACCTTTATCTTCGGCGCCATCACCGGCGGCTTCTTCGGCGACTTCCTGACCCAGGTGGTCAAGCTCACCAGCGGCAAGGATTTCGCTCTGCCCAGTTTGTTCACGCCGCTGGACGACACGCTGTCTATCCTGGTGGGCTCCATGGCTCTGGGCTTTGTGCACATCGTCACCGGTATGGCCGTGAGCTTCGTTCGGAAGATCAAAAAGGGCAAGATACTGGACGCCGTCTTCGAGGAGGTCACCTGGTGGGTGGTCTTCGCGGGTCTCGGCTGCATGTTCCTGCTGCACACCAACATCGTGCTGTACGTGGGACTGGCCATGGTCGTAGTGGGACCTATCGTCACCGGCAAGGGCATGGGCAAGATCACCGGCATCTTCGGCTCGCTCTATAACCACGTGACGGGCTTTTTCGGCGACATTTTGTCCTATTCCCGTCTGATGGCCCTGATGCTGGCCGGCAGCGTCATTGCCCAGGTGTTCAACACCCTTGGCGCCATCCCCGGCAACATCGTGGTGTTCGTGATCATCTCCATGCTGGGCAACGCCCTGAACTTCGCGCTGAACCTGCTGGGCTGCTATGTGCACGACCTGCGTCTTCAGTGCCTGGAGTTCTTCAACAAGTTCTATGAGGACGGCGGCAAGCCTTTCCGTCCTTTAGATATGCAGACAAAATTCGTAGACATCGTCAAAGAATAAGGAGGACAACAAAAATGATCAACTATGGCTTGGCACTGGCCCTTCTGGGCGCGGGTCTGGCGGCGGTCCTGAGCGGCATCGGCTCCGCCAAGGGTACCGGCTGCGCCGGCGAGGCCGGCACGGGACTTCTGTGCGAGGACCCCGGCAAGTTCGGTAAAGTCCTGATCCTGCAGGTCATCCCCGGCACCCAGGGCCTGTACGGCCTGGTGGTGTGGTTCTTCGCCGTGTTCCGCATGGGCCTGCTGTCCGGCTCCCTGCCCGAACTGAGCATCGCTCAGGGCCTGCAGTACTTCGCCGCGTGCCTGCCCATGGCTCTCGGCGGCCTCTTCTCCGCCATTGCCCAGGGCCGCGTGGCCGCCGGGTCCATCAACATCCTGGCCAAGAAGCCTGACGACTGGTCCAAGGGCATGGTGCTGTGCATCACCGTTGAGTTCTACGCCATTCTGTCCCTGCTGGCCTCCATGCTGATGATCATCAATATCAGCGCCTGAGACCCGGAAAGGAAGCGTTTATGAACGGCATCGACAAGATCACGGCCCGTATTGAGACGGACGCCGTGGCGGACGCCGCCCGTATCGCCGGTGAGACCAAGACCCAGTGCGACGCCATCCGGGCCGAGGGTGAGAAAAAGGCTCAGGAGGGCTACTGGGAGAAGGTCCGCCAGGGCGTGGCCGCCGCGGAGGACCGGGTCCAGCGCCTGGCCAAGACCGCCGATATGGAGGCCCGCAAGAGCGTTCTGGGCTTCAAGCAGTCCCTGGTGGCGGACGCCTTCGACAAGGCCGAGGCGCGTCTGAACGCCATGAAGGGGGACGAGTACACGGCGTTCCTGGCCAACCTGGCCGCACGTGCTGCCGTCACCGGCACGGAGGAGCTGGTGCTCTCCGCCGCCGACAAGGCCGCCTGCGGCAAGGCCGTGGTGAACAGGGCCAACGCCGCCCTGAAGGCCGCCGGGAAGACCGCGAAGCTCACCCTGGCCGACCAGGCCGGGGACTTCGGCAAGGGCCTGATCGTCCGGCAGGGCAGCGTGTCCGTCAATTGCACGGTGGAGGCGCTGATGGCCCAGGCGCGGGAGAATATGGCCTCCCAGGTGGCGGCGGAGCTGTTTGGCTGACGGCGCCGGGCCGGCTCCCGGCAACAAAAGACAAGGAGGTTTTCTCTTGTCAAAAGTCAAGGATACTGAATACCTGTTCCTGTCCACCTACATCCGGGCCAGGGAGAACTCCCTGCTGGGCCAAAAGCGGCTGGAACAGATGGCGGAGGCGGCGGACTTCGACGAGGCTGCCCGTGTGCTGACCGAGTGCGGGTTCCCCGATTTATCCGGCGCCACGGACGGGCAGTTGGAGGAGGCCTTCCAGGCCCGGCGGGCCGCGTTTCTGGCGGAGTTTGAAAAGCTCTGTCCGGAGAAGGACATCGTGACCGCCTGCCGCCTCAAATACGATTACCACAACGCCAAGGTGCTGGTCAAAGGCGAGGCCGCCCCCCGGGACCGGGAGCGGCTGCTGTCCGCCTGCGGCCGGGTGCCGCCCAGGGTATTGGCGGAGGCCTACGCTTCCGACAGTTGGCAGGACGTGCCCGAGGCGCTGGCCTCGGCCATCCGGGAGGCTCGCACCACCCTGGCCCGCACGTCCAACCCCCAGCTTTCGGACATGGGGCTGGATAAGGCCTATTTCGCCGAGATGCTGGCCGTGACGGGCACGCTCTCCACGGACTTTTACACGGGCTATGTGCGCCTGTCCATCGATGTGGCGAACCTGCGCAGCGCGGTGCGCTGCATTAGAGGGCACATGGACGAGGGGCTTTTGCGCACGGCGGTGATCGCCGGCGGCAACGTGTCCCCCGACCGGGTGTGCCGTGCCTATGCCGAGGGCGTGACGGAGGTCTTCCACGACAGAGCCCTGGCAAAGTGCGCGGAGCTGGGACAGCAGGCCGTGGACGGCGCGCCGCTGGCGGCCTTCGAGCGGGCCTGCGACAATGTGCTGACGGAGTACCTGACCGCCGCCAAGCAGACGCCCTTCGGCCCGGCGGTGGCGGTGGCGTATCTTGCCAGCCTGGAGGCGGAGATCACCGCGGCGCGCATGGTCCTGCTGGGCAAGCGGAGCGGTCTGGCCCCGGAGACGCTGCGGGAAAGGTTGCGTGATAGCTATGTATAAGATCGCGGTCATCGGCAGCCCGGACACGGTCATCGGGTTCAAGGCCCTGGGGCTGGACACGTTTCCCGTACGGGAGGCGGCGGAAGCCCACGACATATTCCGGCGCATCACCAAGGCCGACCAGCCGGACGAGTACGCCGTGGTGTACCTGGAGGAAAATCTGGCGGAGCCTTTGAAGGCGGACATCGATAAGTTCAAGGACGTGCCCCGCCCGGCGGTCATCCTGATACCCGGCAAGGACGGGTCATTGGGCCTGGGCCAGTCGGCGCTCCAGGCGGCCGTGGAACGAGCCGTCGGCGCCAACATTTTATAATTTGTAAATTATCCCCCTCTTTGGGATTATCTTTACCGAAAGAAGGTTGAAGCATGAGCGGAACGATCACAAAAGTTTCCGGCCCGCTGGTGGTGGCCACCGGCCTGGCGGACGCCAACGTGTCCGACGTGGTGCGCGTGGGCAGCCAGCGGCTGATCGGCGAGATCCTCCAGATGAAGGGGGACAGCGCCTCCATCCAGGTCTATGAGGAGACGTCCGGCCTGGGGCCGGGGGCGCAGGTGGAGACCACCGGCACGCCCCTGAGCGTGGAGCTGGGGCCGGGGCTTCTGACCAATATATACGACGGCATCCAGCGGCCCCTGACCGAGATACGGGACGCCACCGGCGACACCATCGCCAGAGGCGTGGAGGTGGCCAGCCTGAACCGGAAAAAGCTGTGGGAGTTCAAACCCACCGTCAAGGCCGGGGATATCGTCAAGGGCGGCGACGTGCTGGGCACGGTCCAGGAGACTACCGCCATCCTGCACAAGATCATGACGCCCCCCGACGTGGCCGGCGTGGTCAAGTCCATCTCCGGCGGCAAGTACACCGTGGACGAGACGGTGGCCGTGGTGAAGGACGACAAGGGCGGCGAGCATAAGGTCACCATGATGCAGAAGTGGCCCGTGCGCGTGGCCCGGCCCTATAAACACAAGTATATGCCCAGCCGGCCCATGAACAGCGGCCAGCGGGTCATCGACACCCTGTTCCCCATCGCCAAAGGCGGCACGGCCGCCGTGCCCGGCCCCTTCGGCAGCGGCAAGACCGTGGTCCAGCACCAGTTGGCCAAGTGGTCCGACGTGGACATCGTGGTCTACATCGGCTGCGGCGAGCGCGGCAACGAGATGACCGACGTGCTGATGGAGTTCCCCGAGCTGAAGGACCCCCGCTCCGGGGAGAGCCTGATGCAGCGGACCGTGCTGATCGCCAACACCTCCGATATGCCCGTGGCAGCCCGCGAGGCCAGCATCTACACCGGCATCACCATCGCCGAGTACTTCCGGGATATGGGCTACGACGTGGCCGTGCTGGCCGACTCCACCTCCCGCTGGGCAGAGGCTTTGCGTGAGATGAGCGGCCGTCTGGAGGAAATGCCCGGCGAGGAGGGCTACCCCGCGTATCTGGCCAGCCGTCTGGCCCAGTACTACGAGCGTGCCGGCGTGGTGGAGTGCCTGGGCAGCGACAGCCGCCAGGGATCCATCACCGCCATCGGCGCCGTGTCCCCTCCCGGCGGCGATACCTCCGAGCCCGTCAGCCAGTCCACCATGCGCATCGTCAAGGTGTTCTGGGGGCTGGACAGCTCCCTGGCCTACGCCCGACACTTCCCCGCCATCAACTGGCTCACGTCCTACAGCCTGTATGTTGACACCCTCAAGGACTGGTACGACGAGCAGTTCCCCGGCTTCATGGCCCTGCGGGACAAGGCGATGGCCATTTTGCAGGAGGAGGAGAGCCTGAACGAGATCGTCAAGCTGGTGGGCCGGGACAGCCTGTCCGACGCCGACCAGATGACCCTGGAGACCGCCAAGATGCTCCGGGAGGACTTTTTGCAGCAGAACGCCTTTGTGGACGAGGACGCCTATTCGTCTTACGATAAGCAGTTCCGTCTTCTGGGCATGATCATCCGCTATGACGAGCTGTGCCGCGCCGCGATGGCGAAGGGCGCGGAGCTGAACAGCCTGTTCACCATCCCGTCCCGTGAGCTGGTGGGCCGTGCCAAGATGGTGGCCCCCGATAAGTACGCGGACGAGTACGCCAAGATCGAACAGGCCATGAAAGACGATATCCAGAAGCTGACAGCGGGAGGTGAGGACCAATGATCCGCGAATACCAGACGATCAGCGAGATAGCAAGCCCTCTGATGATGGTCAAGAACGTGGAGGGCGTCACCTATGACGAGCTGGCGGAGATCGAGCTGCCCAGCGGGGAAAAGCGCCGCTGCAAGGTCCTGGAGGTGGACGGCGACGTGGCCGTGGTGCAGCTTTTCGAGAGCGCCCAGGGCATCAACCTGGCCGGGTCCAAGGTCCGGTTTCTGGGCCACCCCCTGCAGCTTGGCGTCAGCGAGGACATGCTGGGACGGGTCTTCAACGGCATGGGCGAGCCCATCGACGGCGGCCCCGCCATTTTGCCGGAGAAGTATGAGGACATCAACGGCCTGCCCATGAACCCCTCCGCCCGCGCCTACCCTGCCGAGTTCATCCAGACCGGCGTGTCCACCATCGACGGACTGAACACCCTGGTCCGCGGCCAGAAGCTGCCCATCTTCTCCTGCTCCGGTCTGCCCCATGCGGCCCTGGCCGCCCAGATCGCCCGGCAGGCCCGTGTGCTTGGCACCGACGAGAGCTTCGCCGTGGTGTTCGCCGCCATCGGCATCACCTTCGAGGAATCCGAGTACTTCATCAACGACTTCCGCCGCACCGGCGCCATCGACAGGACCGTGGTCTTCTCCAACCTGGCCAACGACCCCGCCGTGGAGCGTATCTCCACCCCCCGTATGGCCCTGACGGCGGCCGAGTACCTGGCCTTTGAGAAGGATATGCACGTGCTGGTCATCCTGACCGACATCACCAACTACGCCGAGGCCCTGCGCGAGGTCTCCGCGGCCAAGAAGGAGGTCCCCGGACGGCGCGGCTATCCCGGCTATATGTACACCGACCTGGCGACGCTGTACGAACGTGCCGGCCGGCGAGTGGGCAAGAAGGGGTCCATCACCATGATCCCCATCCTGACCATGCCCGAGGACGACAAGACCCACCCCATCCCCGACCTGACCGGGTACATCACCGAGGGCCAGATCATCCTGAGCCGTGAGCTGCACCGCAAGGGCATCGTGCCCCCGGTGGACGTGCTGCCCAGCCTGAGCCGTTTGAAGGACAAGGGCGTGGGCGAGGGCCGTACCCGCGAGGACCACGCCGGCACCATGAACCAGCTCTTCGCGGCCTACGCCGCCGGCAAGGAGGCCAAGGAGCTGATGACCATTCTTGGCGAGGCGGCATTGAGCGAGACCGACAAGCAGTACGCCAAATTCGCCGACGAGTTCGAGCAGCGCTACGTCAACCAGGGCAACCAGACCAACCGGTCCATCATCGAGACGCTGGACCTGGGCTGGGAGCTTCTGAGCCTGCTGCCCCGCAGCGAGCTGAAGCGCGTGAAGGTGGAGCAGATCGAGAAGTATATGCCCAAAAAGGCGGAGGAATGAGCGGGCTTTGACAGCCCGATAGCGAGGTGATCTTATGCCGAAAAGCGCTGTGACCCCGACCCGGATGGTGCTGAACCAGCTCAAAGGCCGGCTCCGCACGGCCACCCGCGGCCACAAGCTCTTAAAGGACAAGCGGGACGAGGAAATGCGCCAGTTCATGGACATCGTGCGGCGCAACAAGGTCCTGCGGGAGAAGGTGGACGAGGGGCTGTCCGGCGCCTTTGCCGCCATGAGCATGGCCAGCGCCGTCATGAGCCCGGAGATGCTGGAGCAGAGCCTGCTCTACGCCCGGCAGCGGGTGGAGCTGGACGTGCACCACAAGAACATCATGAGCGTGAACGTGCCGGTTTACGAGTTTACGAGCCAGTCGCCCGACCAGAACGGGCAGCTCCCCTACGGCTTTGCCCAGACCAGCGGCGAGCTGGACGACGCGCTGAGCCGTTTGTACGCGGTGTTCGAGGACATGCTGGAGCTGGCCCAGGTGGAGAAGACCATGCAGCTTCTGGCGGAGGATATCGAGAAGACCCGCCGCCGGGTCAACGCGTTGGAGTACGTGATGATCCCGGAGCTGCAGGAGAACATCCGGTACATCACCATGAAGCTGGCGGAAAACGAGTCCTCCACCAAGGTCCGGCTCATGAAGGTGAAGGAAATGGTCCTCCAGGACGCACACCACTACGAGAGATAGTATTTCGTTTGAAACACGACCGGGTCCGTGCTTGACACGGACCCGGTTTTCCATTACAATAGCAAAGCACGTGCCCCAGTAGCTCAGCAGGATAGAGCGACCGCCTCCTAAGCGGTAGGTCGGAGGTTCGAATCCCCTCTGGGGTGCCAATCGAAAAGCTGGAAGCCTTGAAATCACAGGTTTTCGGCTTTTTGCTTTCTCTGCCGGAAAGTTCACTTTTTCCTTTGCAATCAAAATTGATTTCACTGATTGCAAAATGCAAGGGAAATATGAGATATGTCTTT
>CANQQB010000014.1 GCA_947625845.1 uncultured Oscillospiraceae bacterium | reverse complement strand
GTGGCCATCGACGAGGTCAAGCGCTTCATCGCCCAGCAGGACCTGGACGCCAAGACCCGGTTCATCCCGGAGAAGGTGGTCCCCAAGGTCCGGGGCGAGTTCGAGGAAAAGATCGCCATCATCGGCGGCGGCCCCGCCGGCCTTTCCTGCGCATACTACCTGGCGGAAAAGGGCTATAAGCCCACCGTGTTCGAGAAGGAGGCGAAAATGGGCGGCATGCTCATGAACGGTCTGCCCAGCTTCCGGCTGGAAAAGGACGTGGTCCAGGCGGAGATCGACATCATCCAGGCCATGGGCGTGGAGTTTAAGACCTGCGTGGAGGTAGGCAAGGACGTGACCATCCCCCAGCTTCGCGAACAGGGGTACAAGGGCTTTTACGTGGCCGTAGGCCTCCAATCCGGCGGCAAGCTGGGTGTGCCCGGCGATAACGCCGGGGGCGTGGTGGCCGGCATTGACTTCATGCGGGCCGTCAACGCGGGCGGCAAGGAAAAGCTCACCGGCAAGGTCGTCGTGATAGGCGGCGGGAACATCGCCGCGGACGTGGCCCGCACGGCGGTGCGCTGCGGGGCAGAGAGCGTGACCATGTACTGCCTGGAGGGCTATGACGAGATGCCCATGGGCGAGGAAGATCGCTCCGAGTGCGAGCGCGACGGCGTTATCATCAAGGCCGGCTGGGGTCAGACCGAGGTGCTGACCAAAAACGGCAGGTGCACTGGTATCAAATTCCGCAAGTGCCTGTCCGTCCGCAACAACCAGGGCCGCTTCGCGCCTACGTTTGATGACAATGACACCGAGACAGCCGAATGTGAAACGGTCCTGTACTGCATCGGCCAGAAGGCGGACTGGAAGATGCTCCTGACGGGCACCAAAGTCGAGTTCAACCCCAACGGCACCGCCAAGGCGGACCCGGTGACCTATCAGACGGCGGAGCCGGACATCTTCGTGGGCGGCGACGCCTATACCGGCCAGAAGTTCGCCATCGACGCCATCGCCGCCGGGCACCAGGGGGCCATATCCCTGCACCGGTACGTCCAGCCCCATTCCAGCCTGACCATCGGCCGCAATCCCAACCACTTTGTGGAGCTGGACAAGACGGACATCAAAATCAACGAGGAGACCTTTGACAACACGCCTCGCCAGCGCATTGGATACAACGAGGCGCTGCGCAAGACCTTCCAGGACGAGCGCATCCCCTTCACCGAGGAACAGGTCAAGAAGGAGACCGCCCGCTGCCTTGGCTGCGGCGCGTCCATCGTGGACCCCAACAAATGCATCGGCTGCGGCGTGTGCACCACCAAGTGCGCTTTCGGCGCCATCACGCTCCACCGGGACCACCCGGAGTGCACCCACATGATCCCCGCCGAGGATAAGCTCAAGGAGATTTTGCCCTACGCGGCCAAACAGGCCATCCATATCAAGTTCGGCAAGAAGAACCAAAATGCATGAGCTCGGCGTCGTATTCCATATCATAGACGACCTGGAAAAGGTGGCGGCGGACAACGCCGTGACGCGCATCAACCGCGTGACGCTGGCGCTGGGGGAGGTGTCCACGGTGATACCCCATTACCTGACCGACTGCTGGAAGTGGGCATCCGCAAAAAACGACCTGGTCAGGGGCGCGGAGCTGGTAATCGAGCCCATCCAGGCCATCAGCTGGTGCGACGACTGCAAAAAGCAATACGGCACCGTCGAGCACGGCCGCGCCTGTCCCTATTGCGGCGGCGGGAACACGTGGCTGTTGCAGGGCAACGAATTTATCATCAAAGAGATCGAAGTACCGGAACCGGAGGGGGAAGACGATGGACAGAGTACGGGTCATTGAGGTCAAACAGAGCGTCTTTGCGGACAATAATGCCGAGGCGGACCGTATCCGCCGGGAATTGAAGGGACAAAAGACGTTCCTCGTCAATCTGATGTCGTCCCCCGGCGCGGGCAAGACCACCACGCTCAAGAGGACCATCGGCGACCTGAAGGACCGGCTGCGCATCGGCGTCATGGAGGCGGACATCGACTCCACCGTGGACGCGGAGGCCATCACCGCCGCCGGCGCCAAGGCCATCCAGATACACACCGGCGGCATGTGCCATTTAGACGCCGGCATGACGGAGCAGGGCCTTCGGGAGATCGGTGCGGAAAACTTTGACCTGGTCGTTCTGGAGAATGTGGGCAATCTGGTGTGCCCGGCGGAATTTGACACGGGAGCCGGCAAAAATGTGGCCATCCTGTCCGTGCCGGAGGGGCACGACAAGCCCTTGAAATACCCACTGATGTTTGAGGTCTGCCACGCGCTCGTCATCAATAAGATCGATGTGCTGCCGTACTTTGACTTTGACATGGACAAGGTGGTCCAGTATGCCCATATGCGCAATCCGGACCTGGCCATCTTCCCGGTGTCGGCAAAGACCGGCGAGGGCTTCCAGGCCTGGGAGAACTGGCTGCTGGCGCAGACCGCCGCCTGGAACGGCTGAAAACAGCATAAGAAAACGGCCTCTGGCGTTTGCCAGAGGCCGCGTTTTCTGTATATCTTTTACGCCTGGACCTTCTTGAGCTTGGCATAACGGGGCAGGGAGTTCTCCGTGGGACGCTCCGGCTCACCCTGGATCAGGGGAAGGACGTAGTCGATGAAGTCCTTGGTCACAAAGTTGTGCTCCGGGGTGATCCACTCCATGGGGACCTTCTTCTCCGCGTTGGCGACGGTGGTCAGAGGCAGCAGGACGTATTTGCACACGTACTTGCCATTCTCGTCAAAGGTCCGCTCAAAGGCGACCATCTTGCCGGTCTCGCCGGCGACGGCGGCCTCCACAGCCTTGCGGCCGGCCATCTCGGCTTCCTCCAGGTCGGTGGCGGAGGCCAGGTGCGCGCCGCAGCGCTGCAAAAGGCTCAGCTCGATGGGCCGGACCTTTGCGCCGGTGCGGGCCTTGACCAGCTCTCCAAGACGAGCGGCCAGACCGCCAAGCTGTGCGTGACCAAAGCCGTCGGTGGCGCTGGTCTTAGCCTCGGATACGAAGGTGCCGTCGGCATAATGCAGGCCCTCGGACACGGCCACCAGGCAGTTTTTCTTCTCGTTGTAGATGCGCTCCACGTCGTTCAGGAACGCGTCCTGGTCAAAGTCGGTCTCCGGCAGATAGACCAGGTCGGGACCCGCGCCAAAATAGGACGCCAAGGCTGCGGAACCTGCCAGCCAGCCCGCGTGACGGCCCATTATCTCCATGATGGTGACCTGGCCGGTGGGGTAGACCTTGCTGTCCTTGGACACTTCCATGGCGCTGGTGGCGATATACTTGGCGGCGGAGGCGAAGCCGGGGCAGTGGTCGGTGCCCCACAGGTCGTTGTCGATGGTCTTGGGGATGCCCATCACGTGGCAGTCCCAGCCGGACTTGGACATAAAGCGGCTGATCTTGTCGCAGGTGTCCATGGAGTCGTTGCCGCCGTTATAGAAGAAATAGCGGACGTTGTGCTTCTTGAACACCTCCAGTATGCGCTTATAGTCCGTGTCATCCGCCTCGGGGTCGGCCAGCTTGTACCGGCAGGAGCCCAGCTCGGAGGACGGGGTGTTTTTCAGATAGGCCAGCTCCTGGGGGTCTTCCTGGCCCATATCGTAGAGCTTGTCGGCGAGCACGCCGGTGATGCCGTGGTCGGCGCCCAGGACCTGGGTGATCTCCTCGGCCTCCAGAGCGGCGCTGATGGCGCCGTAAGCGCTGGCGTTGATGACGGACGTGGGGCCGCCGGACTGGCCGATGATGCAGGCCCCAACAAGTTTTTCTGGCATAATTTTCCCTCCAAATAAAATGTTTTTGTTGATTATAGCACAAACATGCGTTAAAATAAAGGGTGCAAAAAATTTTTGTGAAGGAGAGATTCTATTATGCCTCTCGTAACATCCACCGAAATGTTCAAGAAAGCCTATGACGGCGGCTACGCCATCGGCGCTTTCAACGTCAACAACATGGAGATCGTCCAGGGCATCACCGAGGCCTGCCGGGAAGAGCACGCCCCCGTGATCCTGCAGGTGTCCAAGGGTGCCCGCGCCTACGCCAACCACACCTATCTGGTGAAGCTGGTGGAGGCCGCCGTGGCGGAATGTCCGGAGATCCCCGTGGTGCTGCATCTGGACCACGGCCCCGACTTCGAGACCTGCAAGAGCTGCATCGACGGCGGCTTTACCTCCGTCATGATCGACGCTTCCTCCAAGCCTTTCCAGGAGAACATCGAGATCACCCGCAAGGTGGTCGAGTATGCCCATGACCACGGCGTGGTCGTGGAGGCCGAGCTGGGTACCCTGGCCGGCGTGGAGGACGAGGTGAAGGTCTCCGCCGAGGATTCCTCTTACACCCATCCGGAAGAGGTCGAGGAGTTCGTCTCCAAGACCGGCTGCGACAGCTTGGCCATCGCCATCGGCACCAGCCACGGCGCTTACAAGTTCACCGCCGCTCAGTGCACCCGCAACGAGAAGGGTATCCTGGTTCCGCCTCCCCTGCGCTTCGACGTGCTGGAAGAGGTCTCCAAGCGTCTGCCCGGCTTCCCCATCGTGCTGCATGGCTCTTCCTCCGTTCCCCAGAACTACGTGAAGATGATCAACGAGCACGGCGGCAAGATGCCCGACGCCGTGGGTATCCCCGAGGAACAGCTTCGCAAGGCCGCGACGCTGAGCGTGTGCAAGATCAACATCGACTCCGACCTGCGTCTTGCCATGACCGGCACCATCCGTCAGTTCTTCGACGAGCACCCCGACAAGTTCGACCCCCGCGAGTACCTGAAGCCCGCCCGCGCCAACATCAAGGAACTGGTACGCCACAAGCTGGTGGACGTGCTGGGCTGCGCTGGCAAGGCCTGATTTATGAGTTTTATCCGGGAGATAAAAGAGGCCGTGGCCGGTCACGGGCACGACTGCACATGCGACAGCTGCATGCAGGAGCATCACCACGAGCACCACGGCTTTGACACGGTGATGGTCTGGCGGCTGGCCGCGTCGGTCGTGTTCTTCGTGGGTGGTCTGGTATCCGAGGACCTGCTGCCCTGGCTGAGCGTCGTGCTGAACGTGCTGGCGATCCTGTGCGCCGGGTACGACGTGTTCATCCGGGCCGTAGCGAATATCTTCCATAAGCACCTTTTGGACGAGAGTCTTCTCATGAGCGTCGTCGCGCTGGCCTCCGTGATCATCCGGCAGGCCAGCGAGGGCGCCAGCGTGATGATCCTCTACCAGCTTGGCGAGCTTTTCCAGGGCTATGCCGTGGCGAAGGTCCGTCAGAACATAGAGGGGCTGATGGAAAACCGCTCTCCGGAGGCCAGCGCCGTCCTGGCGGACGTGCGCGCCGACAGGGGACCCAAGGGCCGCACGGAGGAATTTATCTCCCACTTCGCGCGTATCTATACGCCGGTGGTATTGGGCATCGCGGCGGTCATCGCCGTGGTGTCCCCGCTGGCGCTGCACACGACCGTGGCGGAGGGCGTGTATAGGGCGCTGGTCCTGATGGTCATCGCCTGTCCCTGCGCCATCGTCATCTCTGTCCCGCTGAGTTACTTCGCCGGTATCGGCGGTGCCACCCGGCAGGGGATTCTCTTCAAAAACACCTGCGCGATGGACGACGTAGCCCGCGTCCAGGCGGTGGTCTTTGACAAGACCGGCGCGCTGGAAGGGGAGGGGCTGCGGGTCCTGGCCGTCAAGAGCGAGAAGGCGGACGCGGACGTGTTCCTGCGTATCGCTGCCCACGCCTGCGCTTACTCCGACCACGCCTACGCGGAGGCTGTCAAGGCCGCCTATAAGGGCGTCATCTACATCGAGCTTATCCGCAGCTTCCACCAGAGCGAGGACGGCTTCGGCATCACGGCGGAGGTAGAAGGGGGCCAGATCGTTCTGGGGACTCTGGACTTCCTGCGGGAAAACGGCGCGGACCCTGGTCCTGACGCGTCCGGGGAGGATTGCGTGTATCTGGCCATCAACGGGCAGTACGCGGGCCGTATTCTGTTTGGCAGCGTGGCAAAGCCCGACGCGCCCGGCACGGTGACGGTCCTGTCCTGGGACAAGCAGCGGCAGATCGCCATGCTCGCCGACGACAGCGCCGCCGCCGCGGAAAAATTTGCCCGCCAGGTGGGCATCGACGAGTTCTATCCCGAGCTGCCCGCCAACGAAAAGGTTGCCGTGGTCAAGCAGATCCAGAACCGCCAGATCAAGCGGGGCACCCTGATGTTCGTGGGCGACGCGGAGACCAGCGCCGAGTGCATCCGCCAGGCGGATGTGGGCGTGAGCCTGCACGGGGCCAGGTCCGACGCCGCCATCCAGGCGGCCGACGTGGTCATCATGGGTGCGTCGCCGTCCAAGGTGGTGACGGCTATGGCTGCGGCCAAGCATACCCGTTCCATCGTCTGGCAGAACATCGTGTTCGCTCTGGCCTTCAAGCTTATTATCCTGATCTGGGATATGTTCGGCACCTGCCCGCTGTGGCTGGCCGTGTTCGCGGACGTGGGTGTGGCGCTGCTGGCCGTGCTCAACTCCCTGCGTGCGTTCATGCTGCGGGAAGCGCAGGTGCCTAAATGACACAATTAAAACACCTGACGCCTTGGGTTTTGTATCCAAGGCGTCATTTTTTGTCATAATTAAGAAATTCTTAAGAACTTTTCTCTTTCATCTTTTTGTAACTTGTGTTACTATTCATACAGAAGGATGGAGGAGGCGATAGACGTGTACACCGTGCTTGTCTGCGACGACGACAACGACATCCGTCGGGCGCTGCGCATCTACCTCACCGGAGACGGATATAACGTGCTGGAGGCCGCCAACGGCCTGGAGGCGCTGGAACTGATGGACAGGGAAGAGGTCCATCTGGTCATTCTGGACGTGATGATGCCGGAGATGGACGGCGTGTCCGCGCTGAAGCGGCTGCGGGAGACCAGCAGCGTGCCGGTGATTTTACTGACGGCCAAGAGCGAGGACGAGGACAAGATCATGGGCCTGGAGCTTGGCGCGGACGACTATGTGACCAAGCCCTTCAATGCCCAGGAGGTCCTGGCCCGCGTCAAGGCCATCTTGCGCCGCTATATGCACTCGGCCACCATGACGGACCGGCCGTCCGTGCTGGTCATCGGGGGCATCGAGCTGGACGACGAGAACAAAGAGGTGTCCGTGGACGGGGAGAAGATCACCATCACCCCCAAGGAATACGACATCCTGAAGTTCTTCATGGAAAACCCCGGCAAGGTCTTCTCCAGCCGGGAGATATACCGCCGCGTGTGGAACGACAAGCCCATGGGGGCCGAGGGCACGGTGGCGGTGCACATCCGACACCTGCGGGAGAAGCTGGAGATCAACCCGGCGATGCCCCAGTATTTGAAGCTGGTCTGGGGCAAGGGCTACAAGCTGGAGGGGTGACCGGATGTTTCGGCTGATGGAAAAGCTATGGGTCAGGCTGTTGGCGCTGGCCCTGTTTTTCCTGTTCTCCGCCGGAGCAGTGCTGACGCTGGGCCTGTACCGGTACGTGCTCCAGGACGGCTGGTTCGGCGACGACTTTACCTTCGCCGAGACCAATATGGCTCGGGAATACGTGTTGGACGCGCTGAATTTCGTGGCGGCGAATCTGACCTGGCTGGAGGATCCAACCAACGATACCCTTGGCAGCTACGCGGGCAGCGCGTTCTCCTATGTGGTGGAGGACAACGAGAGCCACTGGATCTACGCGGACACCACGACGGACGCGTCCTGCTACGTGACCGATTACGGCACGCTGATCACGGTCCAGGGACACGATACGCACTATCATCTGCGCGGCTATGTGAACCTGCCGGTCCAGCCATACGGGGGGTGCTACCGGGAGTATTACGTATTCAACGAGATATTTCCCATGCGGCGGCTTTTTCTGCCGCTGGGCATCATCTTTACGCTGCTGAGCGCCGCCGCGCTGGCCGTTGGTATCATCGGCGCGGTCCGACTGGGAAAGAGGGGTGCGCTCACGGTCCTTGGATGGCTGCCCTTCGACGCAGCGGCGCTGGGCCTGGTACTTGTGCCGATGGTGACGAGCATGTTCTTCTATAGCATGCTGGGCACAACGGTGCGTGAGGTCCTGCGTCTGCTGCATATCTACCAGAATCAGTTCCAGATGATCTTTCTGCTCTGGTGCGCCGGCGCGCTGGCGCTTATACTGGCAAACCAGTTCTCCGCCGGCGTGTTCACGGACCGACTGCTGACGCGGCGGGTGGTGAAAAAGATCACGCCTGTGGCGCTGGTGTCAGGCGTGGTCGCGATACACCTGCTTTTGCTGCTGAGCGCGATGCTGCCCTATTCCGACTTTTTGCTGCTGAGCGTTGTCTATGCTCTTTTTAACTACAGCACCACCCGCATCATCCTGGTTTTGATGGCGTTTGACGCGGTGGTATTTCTGTGCTACATCCGCTGGGACCGGGAGCAGAGGCGCATACGCGGCGCGTCGGCGGCGCTGGCGTCGGGGGACCTGGCCTATAAGGTCAACGAAAAACAGCTGCATTTTATCTGGCGGGATCTGGGTCGGGACCTGAACAGCATCGGCGACGGGATGGCCCTGGCGGTGGAGGAGCGGCTGCGCAGCGAGCGGATGAAGACCGAGCTCATCACCAACGTCAGCCACGACCTGAAAACGCCTCTGACCTCCATCATCAACTACATCGAGCTATTGAAGCGTGAGGATCTGCCGGAGCAGACCCGTCGGGAGTATCTGGACGTGCTGGACCGGCAGAGCGCCAAGCTGAAGAAGCTGACGGAGGACGTGATCGAGGCGTCCAAGGCCGCCAGCGGCGTCATGCCGGTGCACGCGGAGATACTGGACGTGCGGGAGCTTTTGGAGCAGTCGGTGGGGGAGTACGCCGAACGGCTCACCGGCGCCGGCGTGGAGCCGGTCGTGCACACGCCGGAGCAGGAGACATGGGTCCTGGCGGACGGGCGGCTGCTGGGCCGGGTGCTGGACAATTTCATCACCAACATCATCAAATATGCCCAGCCGGGCACACGGGCCTATTTTGATTTGATCGAGCGGGAGGGGCAGACGGTGATCGCGGTGAAAAACATCTCCCACGCGCCGCTGGACATGCCCGCCGACGAGCTGATGGAGCGCTTTGTCCGGGGGGACAGCTCCCGGAGCACCGAGGGCAGCGGCCTGGGGCTTTCCATCGCCCGGAGCCTTACGGAGCTCATGGGCGGCGAGATGCGGCTGACCCTGGACGGGGACCTGTTCAAGGCGGAGCTCATTTTCCCCGCCGCCTCGCCTCCGCCCAGAGAGCCGGAGGTCCCGCAGATAGCAGAGGGAGAAAAACCTCTCACGGCCGAGAAGGCGTAAAAGGGGAGAAATATTCTTATGAAAAAGGCCATGATCCCCCTTGCACTTTTCCTCGTGCTGTTTCTGTCCTCTTGCCGCGGAGGAAGGGTCAGCGATGTGGAGATCCCGGACTGGAAACCGTCGGAGATTTACACGGACGATGAGATCGAATCGGCGTTTCAGACGGTGAAAGACTATTTCTCCAAGGTGTTTGACGGCTGCACCCTCACAAAACTCTGTTATCCTGGCGATACCTTTTCCGGCGCGTTTGACGAATGGGCGAAACGATATGACGCGGATGAGGCCATCGTTCTTTACTCAGACTTTGATGTAGATTCATCGGGCGGAGATGGTTCGCTGGCGCCAAACTCTACCTATGAGGATTGGCAATGGATACTTGTGCGGGACAGCGATGGGCAGTGGAGGCACGCTACCCACGGGTATGGCTGAACCGACAGCTTAAAATATAATAAGGGGCTGCTGCATGATCGCAGCAGCCCCATTATTTATGTCATTCACTACGCCCCGGTGCTGCCGAAGCCGCTCGCGCCGCGCTCGGTGTCGTCCAGGGAATCCGCCAGTTCCAACTCCGGCGTCAGGATGGGGAGGATCACCAACTGAATGAGCTTCATGCCCGCCTGGATGGTCACGTCCTCGTCACCCTGGTTGTAGAGCTTGACCACGATGGGGCCGGTGTATCCCGCGTCGATGACGCCCTCGCCCAGAATGTTTTTCTTCACGTTCAGGCCGCTCTTGCTCTTGAGCATGCCCACATATCCCTCCGGGATGGCCACGTGCACGCCCGTTTCCACCGTGGCATGGCCCCGCGCCGGGATGGTCACGGTCTCGCGGGCATAGAGGTCCAGCCCCGCGTCGGTGGCATGGGCACGCGTGGGCATATACGCGCCGGGATCAAGCGTTACTTTCATCTTAAAAACCCTCCATTTCCGGTGCCAGCATATAGAGATTTCTGTCCGTGGCAAATGTGCTGACGCTGTACAGCACCAGTATGCCGTCAAAACCGTTTTCCTCGGCGTACCGCGCCGGGGAGCCCCGATAATAGCGCAGGTCCATCAAATCGACACGGGAGAAATTCTCCAGCAGGAAGGGGGCCAGGCTGTCCGAATAGGAGTCTCGGATGAGCAGGATGGAGGGTCCGTCATGGCCCGTCTCGATGCTGCGCAGAGCACAGTTGCCGCCCAGAAACATGGAATACTTGTCCTTCACGTTCAGAAACGACGTGTCGTACAGCGGCCCCTGGGTAGGCGGGTCCTTTTCGCAGTTGAACACCGTGACAGCGCCGTCATCCGGGACGAAGGTCTCGATGGCGTCCGGCCGCACCCAGGCAAAGCCGGAGGAGGAGTAGGACGTACCGTAAAAGTCCTCGGAGACCGTCTGGCGGTCGTAGGAGGCCAGGGAGGGGGCAGGCAGGTCCAGCGCCTGGCACAGGGCCCCGTAGCCGTAGAACGCGCCCAGGCTCGTCCAGTGGTGGTCCGTGCGGTAGAAGATATACTCGTCCTTGTGCGCACCAAGAGCGGATTGCACGTCGATGTTGGTAGCACGGCTGGCGCCATAGGCCCAGTCGATGACGGTCTGCTGGCTGCCAACAGGGGCGTTTTTCGGCAGGAGGGAGGCTTGCACCTCGCCCGCGCCGGGGATCAGACCAAAGTAGACCGGGATGTCGATACCATCTACCAGCGCGTTCAGATAACTGACGTTCCTGTCCACGGTCTCCTTCGCGGGCATGTCAAAGTCGGGAATGAGCACGCCTCCCTCGCAATAGTAGACGCCGTTGTTCTCCTTCTTACCGGTGAGCAGCTCGCACCGTGCCTTCAGTGCCACCCAGGCGTCCCGGAAGGGGAACTGGTCGGTGGTATAGCGCTCGAAGTCCTCGGTGAAATCCCCGTCCGTCAGCGCGTCCAGGGAGAACCTGGGCAGCATTTGCAGGTATTTGTTTTCCTGCTGGGAAAATTCCACGTCCGGCATTATGGGCTGGAGCAGGGCAAATGCCCCAAGAAAGAGCGCGAAGACCGCGATGATGACGACGTTGGCTTTTCTGTTCATAGGCGCACCTCAGAACCGGAAGTAGAGGAAGGGGTTGTAGGTGGAGTCCACCATATAGGCGGTGGCGGCTATCAGCACCAGCGCCACCAGCACCGGCACGGCCACAGCCCGGCATTTTTCCGGCAGGCGGCCGAACAGCGTCTTTCCCACCGGGAGGCTGGCAAAACAGGCCGCCAGCAGCATCACGCCGAACCCGGCCAGATAATAGAGGTCTTTGCCCGTGCAGAAGCCCGCCGCGCCGAAGCCGTACATGGCCTTGAAGAACACCAGCGTCTGGTCCATGCTGGCCTGCTGGAAGATCACCCAGCCGGAGATGGCGACCAGGAGCGTGTATACGTGTCCGACGGCATGATGCCTGTCCAGCCATTTGAGCAGGAAAAGCTTCTCCAATATCAGGAAGAAGGCGTAGTAAAGCCCCCAGAACAGGAACGTCCAGCTCGCTCCGTGCCATAGCCCTGTCAGCGCCCAGACGATCAGGATATTGCATAGCTGGCGGGAAAGTCCCTTGCGGTTGCCCCCCAGGGGGATATATACATAGTCCCTGAACCAGGTGCCCAGGCTGATGTGCCAGCGCCGCCAGAACTCCGTGACCGTGCGGGAGATATAAGGATAGTTGAAGTTCTCCAAAAACTCGAAGCCCAGCATCCTGCCCAGGCCGATGGCCATATCGGAATAGCCGGAGAAATCGAAGTAGATTTGCAGGGAGAAGGCGACAGCGGCCAGCCAGCTTCCCACGAAGGTGAGCTCGCCGGGAGCGGCGTTGGCGTACACGTCCCAGAGCATGCCTACATTGTTGGCAATGAGCACCTTTTTGCCCAGTCCCACGATGAACCGCTGCACACCCTGGGCAAACTTGTCCACGCTCTCATGCCGCCGGTCCAATTGCTCGGCGATGTCCTTATACCGGACGATAGGTCCCGCGATCAATTGGGGGAACAGGGCCACGAAGGTGCCGAATTTGATGAAATTCTTCTGCACGTGCCCGTCGCCCCGGTACACGTCGATGGGGTAGCTCATGGTCTGGAAGGTGTAAAACGAGATGCCGATGGGCAGCGTCAGTTCCAGGGTTGGTATCTCCACGCCGGGGATGGCGCTGAGCGTTTCCGCCACCAGATCGAAGTACTTGAAGAAAAACAGCATCCCCAGGTTGAGGACCGTGTTGACGACGAGCACCAGTTTTGCCCTTGGCCGCCGGTCCGGCAGGAATTGACCGATGAGAAGGCCGCTGACGTAGTTGAGGCATATGGAAAAGACCATCAGCAGAATGTACACCGGCTCGCCCCAGCCGTAAAACACCAGGTTCACCGCGAACAGCCACAGGTTCCGCCACCGGGCAGGGACGATATAATACACCGCCAGCACGACGGGCAGGTATATGAACATGAACAGAATGCTGGAGAATACCATGGTCGGTCAGTCCTCCGGATCGACGTTAGTCGGCTCGAACCGGGCCAGGGGATTGGCGGCGGCGGCCTTTTTCAGCTCCGCGTTGGCGATATGGGTATAGATCTGGGTGGTGTTCAGGCTCTCGTGACCCAAAAGTTCCTGGAGCGTGCGCACGTCCACGCCGTTTTGCAGCATCAGCGTGGCGGCGGTGTGCCGCAGCTTGTGGGGGGAGATGTGGCTGGCGTCCAGACCGGCACGCAGCAGCGTCTTGTGGACCATCACCTGCACGGCGTCCACGCTGATGCGCTTGCGCCGGGAGGACAGGAACACGGCCTTTTTGTCCGTGGTGGCGATATCTTTTCTGACGGCCAGCCAGGCGTTCAGAGCTTCCACGCAGGCGTCGTTCAGATAGACCACCCGCTGCTTATTGCCCTTGCCGTGTATCAGCAGACTGTCCTGCCGGATGTCCGTCAGGTCCAGGCCCACCATCTCCGAGATACGCAGCCCGCAGTTGAGAAACAGGCACAGGATGCAATAGTCCCGCTCCTTGTTTTTCCCGTCCACGGCGTTCAACAGCCGCTGGCTTTCCTCCAGGGTCAGGTAGTGGGGGAGGGACTTTTGCAGCTTAGGCGTGTCCAGGTCCTGGACCGGGTCCACGGTGAGCTGTTTCGTCTTGACGGTCAGGTACCTGTAAAAGCCCTTCAAACTTGTGATCATTCTCGCGCGGCTGGCGGCGTTCAACTCCCGGTCGCGGGACAGATACGCCAGAAAGTCGTAGACCTCCGCCAGCGTCACCTTGCCGTAAAAGTCCAGGTCCGCGTTGCGGATGTCCACGTCTTCCAGCGGCGTATCCCGTGGGACCAGATTCCGCGCTATATAAAGATACCGCGTGAATGTGCGCAGATCCATAAAATATGAATCCACAGTTTTTTTCGATTGGCCTTTGATGGTGTCGTGGTACACTAAAAATTCCCGCAGCACCTGGGGGGCCTCGTCCCGATAGCTCATAGGCACATCCTCCGAATTATGTTAATAATAGCAGAGGAGGAAACCCTTGTAAAGTGGCAAAATACACAAATAATTCGGCATAATTAATATTATGCCGAATTTGGGGGAGGGCTAAACCGATATAGCCCCGCCGATATCAAATATGGCCTCATCCGTGAGGAAAACCGGCTTTTTGCCGTGCTGAGCCAGAAAGTCAAGTATGCGGTCTTTGTCCGGATGCCCGTCCAGCGTTCCGGTGAACGCGACCGTGTTATCACTTATTATAAACGACGCGCCGCCGATGAAGCCGTATTCAAATCCGTCCAGCGCGATATGTCCCGGCGTTATCTCCAGCACGTCCATCCCGGCACTTTTCGCGGCTCTGGAGACGCCGGCGTCCGCCGTGACGATGGAATGGTCGTCCACGACCAGCGCGGCGCATTTTGTATAACCCTGGGACACGTGCACCGGCACGCCGCAGATGATGTCCAGCACAGCCGGGTCCGCCGTCGCTTCATTATAAATCGTATACCTGCCTGTCCAACACACGCACAGGCCCGCGTCACGGGGATAGTCCGCGCCCTGTTCAGCGGATGGCGCGACGATGTATCCCCTGTTCGTTAAATACTTCACAAAGTTGGAGGCGACCAGTGCTCTCGCCACGACAGCGTTGTTGCCGCAGACGAAAACGCTCAGGTCCGCGTGGCTGGAAAGTCTTTTGTCCAGCGCGGCGTTATCGGGCAGCCAAATGGCGTCTATCCCTTGCGCCGCAAGGCTTTGCGCCAGTTTCGGCCAGTATCTCTCCCCTATCAGGACCGTCACAGCGTCTTCTCCACGGCCTCCCGCAGCGTCCGCACGCGGATGAGCTCAAGGCCCTTGGGTGTTTTCATCTCCCCACGGACCCGCGCGGGTATCACGCACTGGGTAAAGCCCAGGCGGGCGATCTCGGAAAGGCGCTGGTCCAATGCCTGGACAGAGCGTATCTCCCCGGTCAGACCCACCTCCCCCACGGCGGCCAGCTTGTCCGGCAGCGGCGTGTCCCGGAAGCTGGACGCGATGGCCAGACACGCGGCCAGGTCGGCGGCGGGCTCGTCCAGCGTCAGGCCGCCAACCACGTTCATATAGGCGTCGCAGGCGTTCACGTTCATGCCGCCCCGCTTTTCCAGCACCGCCAGCAGCAGGTACAGGCGGTTATAGTCAAAGCCGTTGGAGGTCCGCCGCGCGGAGGAAAAGCCGGTAGGCGTGACAAGCGCCTGGACCTCCGCCAGAATGGGACGGCTGCCCTCCATCACGCATGCCACGCAGGTACCGGGCACGCCCGTAGGCCGGCCGGCCAGCATGACCTCGGAGGGATTCGGCACCTCCCGCAGACCCTCCCGGCGCATCTCAAACACGCCGATCTCGTTGGTGGAGCCGAAACGGTTCTTCTCCGCCCGCAAAATGCGGTAGCTGAGGGAACCGTCGCCCTCGAAATACAGCACGCAGTCCACCATGTGCTCCAGCACCTTTGGCCCCGCGATGGCTCCCTCCTTGTTCACGTGGCCCACCACGAAGGCGGTAAAGCCGCTGGTCTTGGCCAGCTGCATGATCTCCATAGCGCACTGTTTCACCTGGCCCACGCTGCCGGGTGCGGTGCTCTGGCCGGGGTCATACACGGTCTGGATGGAGTCGATGATGACCACGTCCGGCGTCAGGTCCTCGATGGCTGCGATCACGTCGTTGATGTCGGTGCCGGCCAGCACATGCAGATCCGCCTGGTCCACGCCCAGGCGCTGGGCCCGCATTTTGAGCTGGTGTTCGCTTTCCTCGCCGGTGACGTATAAAATGCTCTCGCCGCTGTCGATGCTGCCGCAGGCCTGCAGGAGCATGGTGGATTTTCCGATGCCCGGCGCGCCGCCGAACAGGACGATGGAGCCGCGCACCGCGCCGCCGCCCAGCACCCGGTCCAGCTCCGCGATGCCGGTGGAAAAGCGCAGTTCGTCCCGGTCGTCCAACTCCGCCAGTTTCTTGGGCAGCGCCCGGCGCAGAGGCCGGACCTTTTCCGCCGCCTTTGGCGCCGCGGGAGCCTCCGTCAGGGTGTTCCAGGCCCGGCAGCTTGGGCACTGACCCTGCCAGCGGGAGGTCTCATACCCGCAGGCGGAGCAGAAAAATACCGTTTTCTCTTTCATGTGACCGCTCCTTGTATGTATTGCAGATAGCTCCCCAACAGCACGGCCGCCAGCTTCTCCCGGTAGCCGCCGTCCTGAAGCTTTGCCAGATCGCCGGGGTTGGACAAAAAACCGCACTCCACCAGCACGGCGGTGCATTTGGCGTTTTTCATCAGATACACGCCCTTGTCCGCCTTGGATGCCACCCGCCGGTTATCCGGGCACAGCAGCGCCGTCAGATTGTTCTGGGCCAGCTCCGCCAGCGCGTTGCTGCCGGCGGCGGGACCGTAAAACACCTGGATACCGTTTGGCGAGGCGGCGGGATAGTTGTTCTGGTGGATGCTCAGCAGCACGGCCCCGGCCGTGTTGTTCACAAGTCCCACCCGTGCGTGCTGGTCCGCTATTTTTTTCGCCGCGATAGAATCAGCGTCCGACGGGTACGCGATGTCCGGACCCGTGCGGGTCATGACCGTTTCCACGCCCCAGAACCGGGCCAGCGCCTCCAGCCGCAGGGCAATGTCCAGGTTGATGTCGCTCTCCAGTGTCCCGTCCGCGGCGGACGCGCCCCCGTCGGCGCCCCCGTGGCCCGCGTCGATGACCAGCACCGGCGGCAGCGCGGGAGCATCGGTATGCAGCGACGCGGACTGCTGCACCAGCGCCGCCAGCGCCAGCAGCACCGCCGCCGCCAGCGGGTACCACCATTTAAATATAAATACCGGCCTGTTGTGCCTCGGCCCCTTCCCCATCTGCACCACCTCGGTGCAATCTATGCGGCGGACCAGGCACGTATGCGGCAGATGGAAAAAAGAGGTATAATGGCGTTTCCCGTGCCATTATACCCCCAGAGCGTCCGTTGACGCAAGGTCTTATATGATGATGCAGATGAGGCTGTACCCGCCGTCGTTCACCAGCCGCTGGATGGTGCCCTGCAGGCGCTTGCGGATGTTGGGAGGCATGCGCTGGAGCTTGCCGGTCAGCCCTTCCTCCGCGATGTCATACAGGGACTTGCCGAAGATATTGGACTCCCATATCCGGTTGATGTCCCCGTCGAAGCCCTGGAGCAGGAAGCTCACGATCTGCTCCGACGCCTTTTCCCCGCCCACCGCCGGGGAGACCTCCGTCTCCACCTGGGTGCGGAAAAGATGGATGGCGGGTGCGCTGGCCTTCAGGCGTACGCTGTACCGTCCGCCCTTGCTCACGATCTGCGGCTCCTGCAGCTCCATTTCCTCGGGACTGGGCATGATGATGCCATAGCCCGTCTCGCGGGCCTGCTGCAAGGCCTCGTGGACGTGGTCGTACTCGGTCTTGACGCTTTTTAAGGACCGCAGCAGCTCCATCAGGTCCCCGTCGTCGTGTATCTCGAAGCCGGACTGGTCGCTGATGGTCTTATAATAGAGAGACTGTTCCAGCTCGATCACGGCGGTGGCCGTGCCGCAGCCGGCCTGCGCGGCGGTGATACGGGCAGAGCTTATAAGCTCGCTGGTCGTCAGGGATTGCACGCCGGTATAGGCGTCCTGCAAGGCGTTCATCTGCTTCCCCGCCGCCAGAAGCATGTCATAGAGGGTCCTCTTGAGCTCGCTGTCCTCCGGCAAAGCCTCCGCCCACGCCGGCAGCCACAGGCTCAGCTCTCCCAGGGGAAACTGGTACAGCACCGCCTTCATCACCGCGTGGATGTCCGCCTCGCCCATCTCCTGGCAGTTGAGCGGCATGCAGGGCACCCGATACCGCTCGGAGAGCTCCGACGCCAGAGCCGTGGCCGCGTTGCCCTCCGGCTCGGCGGAGTTGATGACGACGGCGAAGGGCTTGCCGATGTCCAAAAGCTCCCGTATCACCCGTTCCTCCGCCTGCAAATAGTTCTCCCGCGGTATCTCCCCGAAGCTGCCGTCGGTGGTGACCACCAGGCCAATGGTGGAGTGCTCGGCGATGACCTTCCGGGTACCCTCCTCCGCCGCCTGGGTCATGGGGATCTCATGGTCGTACCAGGGCGTGGTGACCATGCGCTCCACCCCGTCCTCGTAAAGGCCCTCTACCCCCGGCACCATATAGCCCACGCAGTCGATGAGCCGCACGGATGCCTTTGTCTCGTCCCCGAAGGCGATCTCGGCGGCCTCCTCCGGGACGAATTTCGGTTCGGCGGTCATGACGGTCCTGCCGGAACCGGACTGGGGCAGCTCGTCACGGGCCCGTTCCTTTCGGTACATATTGTCGATGTTGGGGATGACCTGGGTCTCCATGAACCGCTTGATAAAGGTCGATTTCCCTGTCCGCACCGGCCCGACGACGCCAAGATAGATGTCGCCGTCCGTCCTGCGGGCAATATCCTCATAGATGCTGTCCACAACGTATCCCTCCAAGGCATGTTTGGTAAAACATACGCCCCGGAGGGATGGTTTATGACAAATTCAAAGAAACTGCACCGTCTGCCGGTGGACCTGGCTGACGGACACGTCCAGCGCCGGGAACGCCTCCCGCAGCCACCGGGCCAGCACCGGGACCACCACGTTCTCCGTGCAGAAATGGTCCGCGTCGATGAGGTTGACCCCCAGGTGCTTCGCCTCCAGGAACTGGTGGTACTTCACGTCCGCCGTCACATAGGTGTCGCACCCGGCGGCGGCCGCCAGTCCCAGCTCGCCTCCGCCGGAGCCGCCGCACACGGCCAGCCGCTTCACGGGTCTGCCCGCGTCGTGATAGCGCAGACCGTTGCAGCGCAGCGCCGACCTGACATGGGTCAGGAACGGGCCAAAGTCCATGGGTGCAGGCAGCGTCCCCACGCGGCCGATGCCGGTATCTGGCTCCCAAATACCGTCGACTGTGCCGCCAAGCGCCTCCATCAGCACGTCGTTCACGCCGCCCTGTGCGGCGTCCAGGTTGGTATGCATGCAGATGGCGGCCATACGATTTTCCGCCAGTTTGAGCGCCTTCTGCCCCTCCCAGGTAGCGTCGGACACGGCCTTCAGCTCGAAAAACAGCGGGTGGTGGCTCACGATGAGCTCCGCGCCCAGAGACGCGGCCTCGTCTGTCACCTCGTCGGTGATGTCCAGCGCCACCAGCACGCGGGAAACGGCTGCGTCACCGTGCCCCACCAGCAGCCCCACGTTGTCAAAGTCCATTTTCCCGGCCACCGGGGCCTTTTCGTTCAAAGCGTCAAATATCTCCCCTACCGTCGGCATGGTCAAGCCTCCTTTTGATATCGTCGTATTCCCGCAGCAGCGCGGCGGCTTCCGCATCGTATGGCGCTGCCTTCACGGCGCTGGCGCGGGCTATATCCAGGTACCGGACGAACAGCGGGTCCGCGCCGACCTGGTCCAGCCGTCCCAGGCGCAGCTCCGCCGCCGTATAGGCAGGGCTGACGCCGCCCCGGACGCGCATGATGGGATAGATACGCCCGGCGTCCTCCGCCAGGCGCTCCGCCTCAATAAAATAGCCATTCTCCGCGAGCCACCGGCGCAGCGCCGCCCGCTTGCTCTGTGGCTGCAAAATGAGCAGCGTGTCGCGCTTTGTCCAAGGCGCGGCGGCCAGGATGGCGATCATCGTCTCCCCGCCCATACCGGCCAAGACGATAGTATCGGCGTCCTCTGGACCGATGCCAGTAAGGCCGCCGGTCTGTATGAGACGTATATATTCGCCCGTGCCGGTCCTTTCCACCAGCGCGGCGGCGCTTTGCAGAGGTCCGGGTCTTATGTCCGTGGCCAGCACACCGGCCGCCCTGCCGGACTGGACCAGCCACACGGGGACCATGGCGTGGTCCGTGCCCACGTCGGCGACGCGCGCGCCGGCCGGTACCTGCTCCGCCACGGCCGCCAGACGCGATGACAGATGTATCATGACAAATAAAAAAGCGGCGGGAGAACATCCCGCCGACTGATTGGTCCTTACGCGTTGGCGCTCGCGGCGATGAAGTCGTTGACCTCTTTCACAAAGGGGTCGACCTCCACGCCGTGGGCTCGGCAGGCCTGCTCCACGCTCTCACCCGTGGCAAAGGCGCAGCCCAGACAGTGCATGCCGATGCGCTGGAACAGGGGCTGGGTCTGGGGGGCGTTGACCATGATATCGTAGACGATGGTATCTTTCGTGATCTGATACATTGAAAAAATCCTCCTAACGCAAATTCACGATGGCATTATTATATGCGCCTGCGCCGCAAATTTCAACATAAAAATAGAGGAAGCGGCGTCGCTTCCTCTATTTTTGACGGCCGGTCAAATCAAAGCTCACCGGCGCGGATCTTGGCGAAGCAATCGCTGCAATACACAGGACGGTCGCTCTTGGGCTCGAAGGGAACGCGAGCCTCTCCGCCGCAGGCTGCGCAGGTAGCGGTGAAGTACTCCCGGGGACCGCGGGCCGCGGCCTTGCGGGCGTCACGGCAGGCCTTGCAGCGCTGGGGCTCGTTCTGGAAGCCGCGCTCCGCGTAAAACTCCTGCTCACCGGCGGTGAACACGAACTCCTGTCCGCATTCCTTGCATACAAGGGTCTTGTCTTCGTACATTGTGGTTCCTCTCTTTTGATAGTTTTCCCATATCGGGCAGTTTATTGCGATCAGCTTTCGCTGTTATCGCCTGGAGGGCAGCTTGGCCAGCTTGTGCCGTATGCGCTGCACGGCGTTGTCCACCGCTTTGACGTCGCGTCCCGTAATGGCGGCGATCTCCCCATAGGAAAGGCCGTCCAAATACAGCCGCAAGATCTCGGCTTCCAATTTTGACAAGCACCGCGAATAGGTGGAAATAAACTCTTTTTCGGTCTCTCTGGCCAGAACCTGCTCCTCGGGACTGCGCTGATAGAAGTGGGCGCCTAGGGCTTGGGATTCATCTGAGAGGACATCATCCAACGGCACGCCGTCATTGAGCGGCGCGTTCTTTCTACGCTGGGCACTGCGGACTGCGGATCGGATACGGTTGTGGATACAGGCTTGCGCGAACGTCTTAAAGGAAGCGCCTTTGTCCGGCTCATACTCCCGGATGGCGGACAGAAGACCGATCATTCCCTCCTGGATAAGGTCTTCGCTGTCGCCGCCGATCAGGAAGTACGGACGCGTACACATGCGCACCTCGCGCACGTAGCGCTGCACCAGCTCTTCCTCCGCCGAGGCCACCTGCTGTTTGGCAAGGGTCTGCAGCTGTTCATCCGATCGGTTTTTATAATCAAAATCACACACCAAACATTATATCGCTTTACAGCAGGAAGTCAAGCACTTTTTACAAAATATGTTGTGATTTTCCAGGAAAATTTGACATTTGCCGACACGTTTTCACAAGTCCAGCCGCTGCTGACCAAGATATTCCAGTCCCAGGTGCTCGTATGCCTTTTGGGTGACACACCGGCCCCGGAGCGTGCGGGTCAAAAAGCCCTGTTGCAGCAAAAACGGCTCGTAGACGTCCTCCAGCGTGACGGCCTCCTCGTTGATGGTGGCGGCCAGGGCTTCCAGGCCCACCGGTCCGCCGTTATACAGCTCGATGATGGCCCGGAGCATGCGCCGGTCCACGTTGTCCAGCCCCTCCTTGTCCACCTCCAGGCGGCTCAAAGCCTCGTCGGCGATGGGTTTTGTGATGACCCCCTGCCCTTTCACCTGAGCGAAGTCCCGGACCCGGCGGAGCATGCGGTTGGCGATACGGGGCGTGCCCCGGCTGCGGGAGGCGATCTCCGTGGCGCCGTCCCGTTCGATGGCCACGTTCAAAATACCGGCGCTGCGCTCCACGATGGCCCGCAGGTCCTCGGTGCTGTACAGCTCCAGCCGGAGCACCACGCCGAACCGGTCCCGCAGAGGCGCGGAGAGCTGGCCGGACCGGGTAGTCGCGCCGATGAGCGTGAAGTGGGGCAGGTCCAGGCGGATGGAGTTGGCCGAGGGACCCTTGCCCAGAATGATGTCGATGGCGTAATCCTCCATGGCGGGATACAGGATCTCCTCCACGGAGCGGTTCAGCCGGTGTATCTCGTCCAGAAACAAGATGTCGTTTTCCTGTAGATTCGTCAGCAGCGCAACTAAATCGCCGGGCTTTTCAATAGCCGGCCCGGAGGTGATGCGCATGTTGACGCCCATCTCGTTGGCGATGACCCCGGCCAGAGTGGTCTTGCCCAGGCCCGGAGGGCCGTGGAGCAGCACGTGGTCCAGCGGCTCGTTTCTGAGCTTGGCGGCCTGAATGAATACCGCCAGATTCTCCTTGGCCTTTGTCTGGCCGGTATAGTCCTCCAGCCGCTTGGGACGCAGGGACGCCTCCGTGGCGTCCTCCGGCTGGAACGTTGCGGTGGTCAGGACCTGTTCCGGTTCCTCCGAGGAAAAATTGATGCTCATGGACCGCGTACCCCCTTCCCGCTTATTGCATCATATTGCGCAGAGCGGCCCGGATGGCGTCCTCCAGGCTGAGGGCATCCAGGTCCACACCTTTGAGCGCGGCGCTGCACTCGGCCCGGCTGTACCCCAGCACGGTCAGCGCGCTCATCACGTCTGCCAGCTTTGTCCCGTCCCCGGCGACAGCCGCCGTCGGCAGCGTTATGCCGGAGGGCGCCAGACCCTCCGCCTGCTTGCCCATCTTGTCCTTCAGCTCCAGAATGATCCGCTGAGCCAGGCGCTTGCCCACGCCCTGGGCAGCGGTGAGAGCCTTCTCGTCGTCGTTCAGCACCGCCATGCACACCCGCTCCGGGGTGTTGGCGGACAATATCGCCAGCGCCGCCTTGGGTCCCACGCCGGACACGGAGATCAGCATCTCAAAGCACCGCTTCTCCCCCAGCGTGGCAAAGCCGTACAGGTCAAAGGCGTCCTCCCGGACCTGCTCGCAGATATAGAGCTTGCCCTTCTCGCCCCGGTGGAGCTGCCCCACGGTGTACGCCGTGGTGTTCACCGCAAAGCCCACGCCGCCGCAGTCCACGACGGCCAGGCCCGGCTCCAGGTCCGTGACGGTCCCGCTCAAATGGTAGAACATGGGTGCTCCCCTCCCTCCGCCGTGAGGCGGCTCGTCATGCTTCTGGCGTGGCAGATAGCCAGGGCCAGCGCGTCCGCGGCGTCGTCCGGCTTAGGCGGCGCCTTCATGTTTAAAAGCCGCTGGACCATGTAGATGACCTGCCCCTTTTTCGCGTTGCCGTAGCCCACCACCGCCTGCTTCACCTGCATGGGGGTGTATTCGTATACCGGCACGCCGCTGCGGTAGGCGCTGAGCAGTATTACGCCCCGGCCGTGAGCCACGGCGATGCCGGTGGTGATGTTCTTGGAGAAAAACAGCTCCTCCACGGAGATGGCGTCCGGGGAAAACGTGACGATCAGCTCGTTCAGATCGTTGTAGATCATGTCCAGGCGCGGGGACAGGGCCGTGTTGGCAGGCGTGGTGATGGCCCCGCAGGCCACGTAGGCGTTGCGGCCCTTGTCCGCGTCGATGACGCCGAAGCCCACCGTGCCCACGCCGGGGTCGATGCCCAGTATCCTCATACGCCGCACGCCCCCTCCCGGAACCAGCGCCGGGCGCTTTCGATGTCGGCGTTGATCTGCGCTGCCAGAGCCTGCTGGGAGGCAAATTTCACCTCGTCCCGCAAAAATGCCAGCAGCTCCAGCCGCACACGCACGCCGTAAAGCTGACCGGTATAATCCAGCAGATTCGTCTCCACCGTCACGGAGCCGCCCTCCTGGAACGTAGGCCGGACGCCGATGTTCGTCACCGCGGCATGTGGCCCGTCAGGCAGCCACGCACGAGCGGCGTACACCCCGTGCCGGGGCACGATGACCCCGTCGGGTATGGGGAAGTTTATTGTGGGGATGCCCATGCGGCGGCCCCGCTGGAAGCCGTGGACCACCGTGTGGGACACGGAATAGGGATGGCCCAGGAACCGCGCGGCGCGCTCCATGTCCCCCGCAGCCACCAGCGAGCGGATGTAGGTGGAGCTGACGACCACGCCGTCCAGCGTGACCTGCTCCACGATGTCAAAGCCCACGCCGTGGCTGGCACACCAGTCGGCCACGCGCTCCGCCGTGCCCATGCCGCGCCAGCCGCAGGAGAAGTCCCGCCCCATCACCAGATGGACAGCGCCCATATCCTCGACCACGGAGCGGACAAAGTCCTCCCAGGGGGTCTGCATGAACGCCGCGTCAAAGTGCAGAAAGAGCACGTCCTCGATACCCCCGGCCCTGGCGATCAGCTCCCGGCGGTCGTCCATGCTCTCCAGCAGAGGCACCTGCTCTCCCCGAACGATCAGGTCCGGGTGAGCGTCGAAGGTGATGACGGCGGGCTCCGCGTCCAGTTCGGCGGCCCGCTCCCTGGCCTTTGCCATCAGCGCCTGATGGCCCAGGTGCACCCCGTCGAAAAAGCCCAGAGCGGCCACCCGTCTTGTTTCCGTCATGGCGTCTGTCCCTCCGGGGTCATCAGCGTCAGGGGCAGGATATACTTCTCCGGGTCCTGCCGTATCTCGTCCAGCGTATGAGCCTGATCAATGGTGAATTTCCCCGCACGGACCCGCCGCAGGGCGCTCATGCACCCGCCGCAGCCAAGAGCCGCGCCGATGTCGGCGCACAGGGTGCGGATATAGGTGCCCTTGGAGCACTCGATCGCAAGCCCCCAGTCCCCCGTCTCGTCCTGATCCGTCACGTCCAGACGGTAGATGGTGACAGGCCTTGGTTCACGCTCCACGTCCCCGCCCCGGCGGGCAATATCATAGAGCTTCTTGCCGCGGATTTTGATGGCGGAGTACATAGGCGGAAGCTGCATGATCTGGCCGCGAAACCGGCCCAGCACCGCCTCGATATCCCCACGGGTCCGGGCGCCGTCGCGCTGTTCCAGCACGTTTCCCCAGATATCCTGTGTATCCGTCGCCGTGCCCAGCCGGAGGCGGGCATGATATTCCTTCGTGTCATTCTCCGCGTACTTAGCGGCCTTGGTCCCCTTGCCCGTCAACACAACCAGCAGACCCGTGGCGTTGGGGTCCAGGGTCCCGGTGTGGCCGATGTGCCTTTCGTGCAGCACGCCCCGCAGGTGGGCACACACGTCCATGCTGGTCCATTCGGCCGGCTTGTCCACCAGCAGCAGCCCGTCCATCAGATGGCCTCCAGAATGTCCCAGACGATGGTGTCCCGCGTCTCGTCCGGGTCGGAATGGACCGTGCAGCCCGCGGCCATTTTATGCCCGCCGCCCCCGTGCAGGGCACATATGGCGGCGCAGTCAAAATCCTCGCCGCTGCGCAGGCTCACCTTGCAAAGTCCCGGCTCCAGCTCCCGGATGGTCACCGCCACCCGGTTGCCCTCTACGCGCCCGGCCAGGGACGCCAGGTCCTCGCAGTCGTCCTCCGTGGCGCCGCTCTGTTCCATCATCTCCAGCGTCACGGTGACGACCGTGACGCAGTTGCCCTGTCCGTACCGGCGCATGCCGGTGTAGATCAGCCCCTCCAGCATCAGGCGGGAGTAAGAGTAGGTCCGGAACAGGAGCTTGTTGAGCGTCTTATAGTCCGCGCCGGCGTCCATGAGCTCCGCCGCGGCCCGGTGGGTATCCGGCTTGGTGTTGGCGTAGACAAAGCAGCCGCAGTCCGTGCTCACGGCGATGTAGAGCAAATTGGCCGTCGTCTCGTCGAGCTGTCCCAGCATAAGTTTGGCCAGTTCCAGCACGATCTCCCCGCAGGAGGCCTTCTCCGGGTCGCAGAGAAGAAGCTTTGCATAATGGGAGTTGGTGGGATGGTGGTCGATGCACAGGTCCACGGTACTCTTTTGGGAAAACCCCTCCGGGAACAGGTTTTCCGACGCCAGGTCCACCGCCACGGTGCACGCGGGTCTGAAATCCTCCGGAGCCAGGTACCGGTCCACGAACAGGGAGTACGTGGCCGTCACCTGGGGGTTGTCATAGAGATAGGCGGTCTTGCCCATCCGGCGCAGGATATGACAAAGGGCGGCGGCACTTCCAAGCGTGTCGCCGTCCGGACGGACATGCGTTAAAAGCAGGTATCCGTCGTTATCTTTGAGATATTCTACGCAATCATTGAGAGTCATCGTCGTCGTCATGTTGAATGTCCAGTTCGTTGATGAGTTTATTGATATACGCGCCGTGGGCGATGGAGTCGTCCAGCACGAAGGTCAGCTCCGGCGTATAGCGCAGGTCCAGGCTGTGACCCAGCTCCCGGCGCAGATACCCGGACACGGACTTCAGGCCCTTGACGAGCTGCTTTTCGTCCACCTCGCCCAGCACGCTGATATAGACCTTGCAGTAGCGCAGGTCGTTGGTGGTATCCGTGTGGGTCACGGTGAGCATCGCGCCCTGTGCCACGCGGGGGTCCTTAACCTCCCGCAGCTTCTCCGCCAGCACCCGGCGGATATCGTCGTTGATACGGTCGATGTGGTAGTTAGGCATTGATCCGCTCCATCACAAAGCACTCGATGACGTCCTGTTCCTTCACGTCGTTGAACTTATCCACCTGCATGCCGCACTCGTACCCGGCGGCCACCTCACGCACGTCGTCCTTGAACCGGCGCAGGCTGGCCAGGTCGCCCTCATAGGCCACCACATTGTCCCGCAGGACCCGGACCTTGCAGTTGCGCTGGATCTTGCCGTCCAGCACGTAGCAGCCGCAGACCGTGCCCACCTTGGAGACCTTGTAGGTCTGGCGTACCTCGGCGTGGCCGATGATCTTCTCCGAGTACTTGGGGGCCAGCATGCCCTTCATGGCCGCTTCGATCTCGTTGATGCAGTCGTAAATGACCCGGTAGAGCCGGACGTCCACATGGTCCCGCGCGGCGCTGTCACGCGCGGCGTTGTCGGGCCGCACGTTGAAGCCCACGATGACCGCGCCGGAGGTAGAGGCCAGCATCACGTCGGACTCGTTGATGGCGCCTACGCCGCAGTGGATGACCCGTACCCGGACCTCCTCGTTGGACAGCTTCTCCAGCGACGCCTTCACCGCCTCGGCGCTGCCCTTCACGTCGGCCTTGACGATGATGTTGAAGTCCTTCATCTCGCCCTCCTGGATACGGGCGAACAAATCGTCCAGGGAGACCTTCTTGGGCGCGGTATTGGCGGCCAGCTTGGCCTTGGCCTTGCGCTCCTCCACCAGCTCGCGGGCCATGCGCTCGTCGGCGACGGCGTTGAAGTTGTCCCCGGCGTTGGGTACCTCGTTCATGCCGGCGATCTCCACGGGCACGGAGGGTCCGGCCTCGGTGACCCGCTGGCCCTTGTCGTTGATCATGGTGCGGACCCGGCCCACCGCCGTGCCGGCGATGATCACGTCGCCCTGCTTCAGCGTGCCGTTTTGCACCAGAACGGTCATGATGGGACCCCGGCCCTTATCCAGCCGCGCCTCGATGACGGTGCCGCTGGCGGCCCGGTCAGGGTTGGCCTTCAGGCCCAGCATCTCGGTCTGCAGGGCCAGCATTTCCAGAAGCTCGTCGACACCCTGGCCGGTCTTGGCGGAGATGGGACAGACGATGGTCTCGCCGCCCCATTCCTCCGGGACCAGGTCGTACTCGGTCAGCTCCTGCTTGACCCGGTCCGCGTTGGCGCCGGGCATATCCATTTTGTTCACGGCCACCACGATGGGGATATTGGCGGCCTTGGCGTGGTTGATAGACTCCACGGTCTGGGGCTTGATGCCCTCCGTGGCGGCCACCACCAGAATGGCCACGTCCGTCACCATCGCGCCCCTCGCGCGCATGGAGGTGAACGCCTCATGGCCCGGCGTATCCAGGAACGTGACGGGGCTGCCGTTGATGTCCACGATATACGCGCCGATGGCCTGGGTTATACCGCCGGCCTCCCCCGCCGCCACCTTCGTGTGGCGGATATAGTCCAGCAGGGACGTCTTGCCGTGGTCCACGTGGCCCATGACCACCACCACGGGCGCCCGGGGGACCAGTTCTTCCTCCGTGTCCACGTGGTCGTCGATGAGCTTTTCCTCCACGGTCACGACCACTTCGTGCTCGATCTTGCAATTGAACTCCATGGCGACCAGCGCCGCGGTGTCATAGTCGATGATGTCGGGAAGTCCCGCCATAACGCCCATTTTGATGAGCTTGCGCACCACTTCCGCGCCGCTCTTTTTCATCCGCACGGCCAGCTCCTGCACGGAGATCTCGTCAGGGATCTGCACCCGCGTGGGGGCCTTCTTCGCGATCTCGAACTGGAGCCGCTGCATCTTGTCCCGCTCCTCCTGACGGCGCTTGGCGCTGGCGGCGGCGGTGTTCTGACGCTGCTTGTTCCGGGAGCCGATCTTCTCCTTGCCCCGCTTCATCTTATCGGCCTTGTCCCCGGCCATGCGGTCAAAGCGCTCGTCGTATTTGGAAAGGTTCGTGTTGGCGGAGCCTCTTGTGTCCACAACCTTTTTCTGGGGCATCTGCTTGGGCACATGGGGCTTGTCGGGCTTGGGCTGTTTTGGCTGCTGTGCCTGGGCAGGCGCGGCGGCCTGGGACGCCTTGTCCCCGGTCGGCGCGGATCGCTGCCCCTTATCCTGCCCGGAGGCGGCGGGGGCCTTCTTCTCCTTGGCCGGAGCGGTATCGGCAAACACGTCCGCGATGCTCTCCATCTGGTTGTGCTGGGTCATGTACTCGAAGATGATGCTCAGCTCCTCATCCTCCAGCACCTGCATATGGTTCTTGGGGGTGGTGGCATACTGAGAAAGGATCTCCGTAATGACCTTGGAGGTGACGCCAAAATCCTTCGCCACCTCATGCACGCGATATTTCACCAAACTGCTCATACTCGCTCCTCCTGTTGTCTTCGATCCAATTCCGCTGCCTTCCTGAACGCCTGGGCAAGGCCGTCGTCACCGATGAACGCCAGCGCCACAGGCGCAGCTCTGCCGGCGGCGTCGGCAAGCTGCCGTTTTGTATACCCTGTGCGGTACAGGCGCTCTTCCCTGCCGGCCGTCATGCGACCGGCCCGGTCCAACGTGTTTTCCGACGCGTCGGCCGCCGCGACCAGCAGGCCGCCTCTGCGCTTTTTCATCGCAGCGGCGCAGTCCTCCGCGCCGATCGTGAGCTTTCCTGCCCGTGCAGCCAGCCCTAAATAACCCATGGCCTTATCCATCCGCCGCCTCGATGGCCGCCTCCAGAGCGGCATAGGTCTCGGGGCTGATGGAAGCCGACAGCATCCGTTCCAACGCCCGGCTCTTCCGGGCCTTTGCCAGGCACTCTTTCTTCCGGCATATATACGCGCCCCGGCCGGGGGTCTTGCCCCTGGCGTCGGCCACGATATCGCCCGTCGGGGTGCGCACGATACGGATCAGGTCCTTTTTCGCGGTGTGTTCCCGGCACCCCACGCACATCCGCACAGGCTCGGCCATTGCTCAGTCCTCGCTCTCCGGCTTGATGTCGATCTTGATGCCGGTCAGCTTGGCGGCCAGACGGGCGTTCTGCCCCTCCTTGCCGATGGCCAGAGAGAGCTGGTTGTCCGGCACGATGACCCGGCAGGACTTGCCGCTCTCGTCCATATACACGTTCAGCACCTCCGCCGGGGACAGTGCCGCGGAGACGTATTCCTCGGGGATCTCGCTGTATTTGACGATATCGATCTTCTCGCCGCCCAGCTCATCCACGATGCTGGACACGCGCCCGCCCCGGGGACCGACGCACGCGCCGATGGGATCCACGTCCGCCGCCGTGCTCCACACGGCCATCTTGGTCCTGGACCCGGCTTCCCTGGCGATGCTCATGATCTCCACGGTGCCGTCCGCTATCTCGGGCACCTCCAGCTCGAACAGCCGCTTCACCAGCACCGGATGTGTCCGGCTCACCAGCACCTGGGGCCCGCGGGTAGATTTGCGCACTTCGATGACATAGACCTTCACAAGCTGGCCTTCCGTCAGCGCTTCGTCCCTGATCTGTTCGTTGACGGACAGCAGCGCGTCCGTATACTCCGAGTTGGAGCTTATGCGCATGGACACGTTGCCGGTGCGCGGGTCGATACGAGCCACCTCGCCGGTGAGTATCTCATGCTCACGGCTGGTGAACTCGTCGTAGATAAGCCCGCGTTCCGCCTCCCGGATGCCCTGGATGATCACCTGCTTGGCGTTCTGGGCAGCGATACGGCCCAGCTCCCTGGTGTTCACGGGGACCTTGATCTGACCGCCAACCTTGGCCCGGCGGGAGATCATCTGCGCGTCGGCAAGGGTCATCTCCACGGCGGGGTCCTCGACCACGTCCACCACGTTGGTGACCACGAACATCTCGACCTTCTTCTTGTCCTCGTCCAGCTCCACCACCACGTTGTCCGCCGCGTCCGGATGGTCCTTGCGGAAGGCGGCGATCATGGCCTGGTTGATCTTGTCGTACATATATTCCCGGGGAATTCCCTTTTCGCGCTCCAAGTCCTCGATGGCTTCAAAAAATTCGGCGTTCATTTTTCTTTCCTCCGTTATATTTCCATCCGCAGCCTGACGCTGGCGATTTGATTCTTTGCAAACCGGCGCTCTCCGCCGGCGTCCACGGTCACGTCCCCGTTGTCGTAAGCCAGGAGCTTCCCCACCCACTGTTTGGCGCCGTCCACGGCGCTGTAGAGCCGGACCTCCACATTGGAGCCCAGAAACCGTTCAAAATCCGTGGGCCGCTTCAGAGCCCGCTCGCACCCGGCGGAGCTGACCTCAAAGATATAGCTGTCCGGCACCGGGTCCGCCTCGTCCAGAATGGGGTCCATGGCCCGCGACACCCGCTCGCAGCCGTCCAGGTCCACCCCGTCCGGCCCGTCCAGATACACCCGCAGGTACCGCTGGCCGCCCTCGGTCACGTATTCCACGTCCCACAGCTCAAATCCGGCCTTTTCCGCCACCGGCAGCGCCAGGTCCCACACGGTTTTTTCGATCCGATTCATAAAGATTTACCAGTTTCTTCCAAATTCTTTTTCCTCAGAAAAAAGAGTGGGACAGCTCCCACTCCAGGAATCAAGACTTACGCTGACCTAAATATACCACATATGGGTACATAAATCAAGCACTTTTTCGCGGGATACCTAATATTTGTATCCCACCTGGCGCATTGACCCCAATATTTTGTCATTTTTCATCGTCCAGTTGTCCCCGCAGCTTCTCCAGCGCCTTTTTCTCGATGCGCGATACATACGACCTACTGATGCCGATGCGCTCGGCGACAGCCCGCTGGGGCATGGGAGGCTCGCCGGAGAGGCCGTAGCGCAGGCGGATGATCTGTGCCTCACGTCCTTCCAGGACCGTGTCCACCGCCTGACGGACCTGCTTTGTAGCCTCCCGGCGGGACAGCTCCTCCAGCATATCCTGATCGCCCGCGATGGTGTCCAGCAGGGCAAGGCCCTCCCCCTCGCCGTCCGTGTCCAGCGCGTCGGACAGGGATACGTCCCCGGCGGACTTTTTCTGGCCCCGGAAGTGCATGAGGATCTCGTTCTCGATGCACTTGGACGCGTACGTGGCCAGCCGCACGCCCTTGTCCGGCCGGTAGGTGGACACGCCCTTGATGAGCCCGATAGTGCCGATGGACACCAGGTCCTCCGCGTCGGCGGAGGACGTGTAGTACTTTTTGATGATGTGCATCACCAGGCGCAGATTGTGCTCGATGAGCATGTTTCTGGCCTCCAGGTCCCCCTGCGCGGCCCGCCGGATATATTCCTGTTCCTCCTGCGGTTTTAATGGCCGCGGGAAGGACGAGGCGTTGTCCCCCAGCCGGAGCATCAGAAGCGCGCTGGAGAGAAGCAGCATGAACGTCGCGGAAAGCATAGCCGTTGATCACCCCGGTACAGACTATGCCGCCACGGTCTGTCCTGATTCGACTTTTTCCGCCCTTTACGGCTTCATCTGCTGCAACGCGTCCTTGCGGTAGATCTTTCCGCGCAGGACCAGATAGGTGGAGATCATGAGGATGCCGGTGACCACCCAGGTGATGGGATACACGCTCAAAAGCTTCGCAAAGGACTCCCCGCCGTCAAAGATCAGGTACACCCACACCAGCCGCAGCACGCAGGAGCCGAACACGGTGATGATGGTGGGTGTCAGGGAATACCCCGTGCCTCGCAGCGCCGCGCCGGTGACCTCATAGGACACCGCCAGGAAGGAGAACAGTCCCACGTGCAGCAGCCGTTCCACGCCGAAGGCGATCACCTCCGGGTCCTTGGTGAACACCCGGATAAACGTATTGCGCCCCAGGCAGAACGTGCCCGACATGAGCCCGCTGGCGAGAAACCCGGCGGTCAGGCTGAGCGCCAGCACCCGTTTGCACCGGTCAAACTGGTGAGCGCCGTAGTTCTGGCTCACAAAGGTCACCGTGGCCTGGTTGAAGGAGTTGGTGACGAAGAAGGTGAAGGACTCGAAGTTCTGCGCCGCCGCCGACCCGGCCATCGCGGCGGAGCCGAAGCCGTTCACGGCGGACTGGATGCAGACGTTGGACAGGGAGAACACCGTGCCCTGCAAGCCCGCCGGCACGCCGATACGCACCACCCGGCGCAGGATGTCTCTGTCCACCCGAAGCCGTTTCGGATACAGCCGGATGGGCTCTTCCTCCCGGAGCAGGAAGAAGATCACCAGCGACGCGCTGACGCCGTTGGACAGGACCGTTGCGATGGCCACGCCGTCCGCGCTGCGGTGGAATCCGATGACGAACAGCAGGTTCAATATCACGTTGATGACGCCGGAGAGCGTCAGGCAGTACAGCGGCCGGCGGGTATCCCCCACGCTGCGCAAAATGGCGGAGCCGAAGTTATACGCCATGATAAACGGCATGCCGAGAAAGTAGATACGCAGGTACACCACCGCCAGGTCCAGCGTATCCGCCGGCGTATCCATCAGCGTCAGGATCGGCCGCGCGGCGACCTGCCCCAGGCCCAGCAGGAAAAAGCCGCTGATGAGCGCCAGAGCGACGACGGTGTGGACGGCTGTCTGGATCTCATGGTCCTTCCGCTGGCCGATGAAGTTGGCGATGACCACGTTCCCGCCCACGGAAAGGCCAACGAACAGGTTGATGAGCAGATTGATGACGGGGCTGTTTACGCCCACGGCAGCCTGAGCCTGATAGCCGGCGAACCGGCCCGCCACCGCCACGTCGGCGGAATTGAAAAGCTGCTGCAAAATGCTGCTTGCCGCCAGGGGAAGCGCGAACAACAATATCTTCCCCAGCAGCGGCCCGTGCAGCATATCGATCTGATTGGAATGAGGCGCGCGTGTTTTCATGCTATTTTGTTTCCCAGTCCCTCGCTCTTTCTACCGCTTTGTGCCAGCCGGTCATTAGCCGCTGTGCCTTGTCCGGGTCCATGACGGGCTCGAAGCGCCGCTGTGTCCGCCGGAGGGAGCACACCTGGTCCGGTCCGGTCCACACCCCTGTGGCCAGCCCTGCCAGAAACGCGGCGCCCAGAGCCGTTGTCTCCACGGTCTCCGGCCTGTCGATGGGCTGTTGGAGCATATCCGCCTGAAACTGCATGAGAAAGTCCGACACGCTCGCGCCGCCGTCTACCCGCAGCACGTCCATCTTATACCCGGCGTCGGCCTCCATCAGCGCCAGCAGGTCCGCCACCTGGTAGGCGATGCCCTCCAGCACCGCCCGGCAGAGATGTGCCTTCCTGGTGCCCCTTGTGACGCCCAGCACCGCGCCCCTGGCATAGGGGTCCCACCAGGGCGCGCCCAGACCCGTGAACGCGCTGACCATGTACACCCCGCCGGTGTCCGGTACCTGCTCGGCCAGCACGTCGCACTCGTGAGCCGTGGAGATGAGCTCCAGTTCATCCCGCAGCCACTGGATGGAGGACCCGGCGTTGAATACGCTGCCCTCCACCGCGTAGGCGGTCCGGCCGTTCACCTGCCACGCCACGCTGGTGAGCAGCCCGTTGCGGCTCCTGGGGGAGGTCTCCCCCACGTTCATCAGCGTAAAACACCCGGTGCCGTACGTATTTTTCGCCTGGCCCGGCCGTACGCAGCCCTGGCCCAGCAGCGCCGCCTGCTGGTCACCGGCCGCGCCGGCAATGGGGATGCCCTCCAGCTGCTCCAGACCGGGGATGCCCCGCTTCACCCGGCCAAACTCCCCGGCGTTGGGCAGCACCTCCGGCAGCATGGACATGGGTACGCCAAGCATGCGGCACATGTCCTCGTCCCAGCGGAGCTTGTCGATGTTGAAGAGCATGGTCCTGGAGGCGTTGGACGGGTCCGTCACATGCCGCCCGGTCAGGTTCCAGATGAGCCAGGTGTCCACCGTACCGAACAGGAGCTTCCCCTGCTCCGCCTTCAACCGCGCACCGGGCACATTGTCCAGTATCCACCGGATCTTCGTGCCGGAGAAATAGGGGTCCGGCACAAGTCCGGTGGTGCGCAGGATCTGGTCCTTCATGCCCCGGTCCACCAGCTGGCGTATCGTAGGCGCGGTACGGCGGCATTGCCAGACGATGGCGTTATAGACCGGCTCGCCGGTCTCCCTGTCCCAGACGATGGTGGTCTCCCGCTGGTTGGTGATGCCGATGGCGGCGATGTCCGCCGCTGACAGGCCCGACCGCTCAAAGGCCGCGCCCAAAGCGTGGAACTGGGTGTCGATGATGTCCCGCGGCACGTGCTCCACCCAGCCCGGCTTCGGATAATGCTGGGCAAAGGGATACTGTGCCTGGGACACGATGTCCCCCTTCCGGTCGAACACAATGGCGCGGGAGCTGGTGGTCCCCTGGTCCAGCGCGATCACATAGCCTTGCATGATATGCCTCCTCGTTGACGAATAAGCGTAGATGCTGTAAAATCAAAATGAATTATATCATATAGGACGGCGGTTTTCTATCATGAAAAAGCAAGAACTTTCCTTCCTCTCCGCCGACGGTATCCATCCGATCGCCTGGACGCTTTGGGAGCCGGAAGACGGGAAAGTCCGCGGCGTGGTGCAGTTGGTCCACGGCGTGGCGGAATATATCGACCGGTATCATGACTTTGCCTGCTTCCTGACGGCGCACGGCCTCGCCGTGGCCGGGGACGACCACCTTGGCCACGGCCGTACGGCGACGGATGCGGCAGAGCTGGGCTGGTTCGCGGAAAAGGACGGCTGGAAGCGCATCGTGGAGGATGAAAAGCGCCTGCGGGACATCCTGCGGGCAAGATACCCCACCGTGCCCATGGTCCTGTTCGGACACAGCATGGGCAGCTTTATGGCCCGGACCTGTCTCATGCGGTGGCCGGACGATTTCACCTGCTGCGTCCTGTCCGGCACAGGGCATCAGAGCGCCGTCGTATGCCGGTTCGGCAAGCTCCTGGCCGGCCTGGAGATCAGGCGCCACGGCAGCCAATACCGCAGCGCCCTGCTGCAAAAGATCGCCTTTGGCAGCTACCTCAAGCGTATAAAAGACCCCGTAGGTCCCAACGACTGGATATGCACCGACCCCGCCGTCGTGCGCCAATACGATGCTGACCCCAAGTGCGGCTTCACCGCCACGGCTGGCCTCATGTATGACATGATGGACGGTCTGAGCATCATCGGCGACCGCGCCGGTCTGGCAAAGATGGACAAGGCGGCGCCGGTGCTGTTTATCGCCGGCGAGGAAGACCCGGTAGGCGCATACGGCAAAGGCGTGCGCCACGTGGCGGACATGTTCCGCAAGGCCGGTATGGCCGACGTGACCGTGAAGCTCTACCCCGCCATGCGCCACGAGGTCCTCAACGAGCGGGGCAAGGATACGGTCTGGGAGGATGTATTGGATTGGATAGACCAAAAGATATAAGATAACCGGGAGGGGCAGCCTCCCGGTTTTTCTTATCCATTTTTCATTTGTCTTCTGCGCGCCAAATTGATCATGCCCTCCTGCATGTCGTTCAGGTTCTGGAGCATACGCCCCGCGCCGTAGGCGGTGCAGCTGAGCGCGTCGTCCACCAGCACGGCCTCGATGCCGGTCTGCTCGGTGACGGCCTTGTCCAGGCCCCATATCTGGCTGCCGCCGCCGGACAAAATGATGCCGTTTTCGGACACGTCGCCCACCAGCTCCGGGAGCGTCTGTTCCAGGACGAGATGGACGGCCTCCATGATCTGCGCCACGGGTTCCTCCAGCGCCTCCGCCATATCCGTGGAGCTGACCGTGACGCTCCGGGGCAGGCCCGTCACCAGGCACCGGCCCTTGACCTCTTCGTAGGACACCTCCGGCCTTGGCGTGACGCAGCCGATGGACAGCTTCAATTCCTCCGCCGTGCGGGTACCGATGAGCAGGTTGTGTTTTTTGCGGATGTATCGGACGATGGCCTCGTCAAAGGCGGCGCCGGCGGTCTTGATGGACTCCCGCTCCACCACGCCGCCCAGGCTCACCACGGCCACCTCCGTCGTGCCGCTGCCGATGTCCACGATCATATGCCCGTCGGCCTTGCTGATGTCGATGCCCGCGCCCACGGCGGTAGCCAGCGCCGCCTCCGTCAGATAGACCTTTCTGGCGCCGGCCTCGATGGCCGCGTCGATCAGGGCCCGTTCCTCCACGCCGGTGATGGATCCGGGCACGCAGATGAGCACCCGTGGTTTGAACAGGCTGAAGGACGTGATATGGCTGATGAACTCCTTGAGCATTCGGGAGGTCATGTCATAGTCGGAGATGACGCCGGCCACGATGGGGCTGATGGGCACGATATTGGCCGGGGTCCGGCCCAGCATTTTTTTCGCCTCGTCGCCGATCTTCAAAAGCCGGCCGTTGGTGCTGTCCATAGCCACCAATGACGCCTCCCGCAGCCGGATGCCTCTGCCGCGCACGTACATGAGAGTGGTCATGGTGCCGAGGTCGATGGCGATGTCTCTTTCAAAAAACAGCATGGTAAACCTCCTACCTGGTACTGGCAAACGTGGCGCACCGCACGTCCTCCGCTCCCGCCAAAAGCAGCGTCTTGGCGCACTCCGAGAGGGTGGAACCGGTGGTCACGAGATCGTCGACGAGCAAAATGCGCTTGTCCCGGACAAGCTCCGGGTCCGGGACGGAATACGCCCCGGCGATGTTGGCCCGGCGCTTTTCCGGCGCACCGGTCCCGGACTGGGGGTGCACGCCCCGTTTTTTCTTCAAAACCGGCACCGGCTCGCGCATCAGGCGCTTACCGGCAGCGCGGGCAATAAGCTCCGCCTGGTCATAACCCCGGCTCCGGCGTCGGCCAGGATCCAGCGGCACCCAGGAGAGAATGTCATACTGACCCTCCAGGTGCTCGTAGATGCACTCCGCCACCAGGGACCCGAATACGCCCGCGTAGACCTGGACGCCGGCGAACTTATAGCGGTGAAATGCCTCCCGCACGGCGCCCTCGTAATAGAGCGCCGAGACGCACTCGGAGAAGAAGTCCCCGCGCCGCCGTCCGCCGCCCGGCGCTCGTGGGATCGTCTCCTGGCATTTGTCGCACATCCGCACCGGCCCCGGCGGCAAAAACCGCCGGCAGAACACGCACCGGGTGGGATAGACAAGGTCCAGCAGCCGGTAAACGAGCTTACTTCTCATCGGTCATGCGGATACGAAGCCCGCTGTATCGCTTGGCGCGTCTTGCGTTTTCCGTCATGGTCCGTATCACGTCCTCGTCCCCCACGATCACCAGAAGCTCCTGGGCCCGCGTCACGGCGGTGTACAGAAGGCTCCGGTACATGAGCTGAGGCGCGGCCCGCACGGCGGACAGCACCACCGCCCGATACTCGCTGCCCTGGGATTTATGGACCGTGGTGGCCCAGGCGTGGTCCAGCTCCGACGCCTGTTCAAAGGCGTAGCTCGCACGGCGGCCGTCAAAGTCCACGGTGAACGCCTCCGACGCCGGGTCAATGGACTCGATATAGCCGATGTCCCCGTTGAAGACGCCGTAGCCGCTCTCCAGGTCCGCCGTCTTCCAGGGGATGTCGTAATCGTTTCGTATCTGCATGACCCGGTCGCCCTCCCGATAGGTCCGGCCGGCAAAGTCAAATTCCTGCTTCTGCCCGGAGACAGGCGGGTTCAGCGCCGCCTGTAAACGCTTGTTGAGCTCCTCCGTGCCCGCCGCGCCCTTGCGGGTGGGGGTCAGGACCTGTATCTGCCCCGACGGGATGTGCATATTCTTCGGCAGCCGCTCCTGACACAGGCTCACGATGGTCTCCGCCGCGCTGTCCGCCTCCCGGCGGCGCAGGAAATAGACCCCCGCCTTATTGGCCCGCAGGTCCGGCGTCTGCCCCTGGTCGATCTGGTGAGCGCACAGGACGATGCGGCTTTCCTCTTTTTGCCGGAATATCTCCGTCAGACGGACCGTCTCGGCCACGCCGCTTCGTATCACGTCCCGGAACACGGCCCCCGGCCCCACGGATGGAAGCTGGTCCGCGTCCCCCACCAGCACCAGCCGGCAGGAAGACCCCAACGCGGCCAGCACCGCCTTCATCAGCGCCATATCCACCATGGAGCACTCGTCCAGTATGAGCGCGCCGCAGCGGAGCTGGTCGTCCTCGTTCTTGCGAAAGACCGTACTGTCCGTCTCCGGGGAGAAGCTGGCGCCCAACAGCCGGTGTATGGTGGATGCCTCCCGGCCGGTGAGGTCGCCCAGACGCTTGGCGGCCTGGCCCGTAGGCGCGGCCAGCATGGTCTCCAGCCCCATGGCGTCAAACAGTGCCAGCACCGCCCGCAGGGACGTGGTCTTGCCGGTGCCGGGGCCGCCGGTGATCACCACCAGCTGCCTTGACGCCGCCGCGTCCAGGGTCCTGCGCTGCTGAGGCGCGAAGGCGATATGCTGTTCGGCCTCGATCTGGTCGATGATATGGTCCACATGCACGTCGGACGCGGGATACACGGTCCCGGCCATCTCCCGCAGCCGCTGGGCCACATAGACCTCCGCCGCGTATAATGGCGCCAGGTAGCAGGCGTTCACGTTCGCCACGGGCTCGCACACCACGTCCCCGGAGTCCAGCAGGATGTCCAGGCCCTCCCCCACCTGTTCGGGTTCTACGCCGATAAGCTGTGCGGTTGCGGCGGTGAGCTTGTCCGCCGGTAAAAAACAGTGGCCGTTGTCGCTGTTGTGGCGCAGCTCAAAAAGCAGCGCCGCGGCGATACGCTCCGGCGCGTCGGCCTCCACGCCGTTGGCCAGCGCCAGCGCGTCCGCCTGAGCGAAGGACGCGCCCACCTGCACGCTGGAGAGGATATAGGGGTTTTCCTCCACCTTTTCCAGCGCCTCGTCCCCATAGTAGCGGTAAAGCCGCAGGGCCAGGATGGGAGGCAGCCCCGCGCCGCCGAGAAATTCCATCAGCGAGCGCATACCGGTCTGACGCCGGAACGCCGCGCTCATTTCCTCCGCCTTAGGTCTACTGATGCCCCGCAGGGTCGCCAGCTTTTCCGGATGGTCCCGCAGCACGTTCAGCGCGTCGTCCCCGAACCTGCCCACGATGAGCGCGGCCGTAGCGGGACCGATGCCCCTGATGACCCGGCTGGACAGATAATCATAGATGGCGGACGCGCCGCTGGGCATGGTCCGCTCCGTGTACAAAGCCTTGAACTGCTCGCCGTGGGCAGCGTGGCGGGTCCAATTGCCCCATGCGGTCATGCTCTCCCCCGCCACAGGCATGGGGATGCATCCCACGACGATGGCCTGGGAGCCGTCGTCCGCGTCCAGGCGCAGGACCGTGTACCCGTTGTCCTCGTTGAAATAGATGACCGAGGCCACCTGGCCCTGTATTTTTTCCAGTTCCTGCTCCTGCATGGTCAGAACAGCAGCTTGACCACGCCGGCCGTGGCCAGGGACACGACCAGCCCGGCGATGAGCACGCCCAGGATAATGGGCGGCAGCGCCCGGCGCATGCGCATGTTCAAAAGCGCCGCGATCAGCGCGCCAGTCCAGGCGCCGGTACCCGGAAACGGTATCGCCACGAAGGCCAGCAGGCCCCAGAACTGAGCCTTACGGACCTTCTCCGCCTTCGGACCGGAGCCCTTCCGTTCCAGCCAGGCCACGAAGCGCCTGGCCCGGTCGGATTTGGTCCGCAGCCAGTCCATGAAGGTGCGGATGAAGGCGATGATGAACGGCACGGGCAGGATATTCCCCGCCACGCTGATGAGCGCCGCCTGCCACACGGGAAGCCCCAGGCTCACGCCGATGGGGATGGCGCCGCGCAGCTCGATAATGGGCAGGATGGACACCAGGAACGTGGCGACGCCGCGGCCCAGCCCCATCTCGGTTATGTACTCGGCAATATCCATGAAACTCCTATCTGAGAAGCGACCTTCTCAAAAACTGTCCCGTATAGCTGCGCTTATGGTTGGCGCACTGTTCCGGCGTGCCGGCAAAAACGACCTCGCCGCCCTCGTCGCCCCCCTCGGGACCCAGGTCGATGATGTAGTCCGCGCACTTGATCACATCCAGATTATGCTCGATGACCAGCACCGTATTGCCCGCGTCCGTCAGCCGCTGCAAAATATCCAGCAGCCTTGCCACGTCCGCGGTGTGCAGACCGGTGGTGGGTTCGTCCAGGATATAAAACGTGCTGCCCGTACTGCGCCTGGCCAGCTCCGTGGCCAGCTTCACCCGCTGAGCCTCACCGCCGGACAGCGTCGTGGACGACTGGCCCAGCTTCACGTAGCCCAGCCCCACGTCCCACAAGGTCTGGAGCTTTTCCCGGATATGCTGCTGGTTCTGGAAGAAATCCAGCGCCTCCTCCACCGTCATGTCCAGCACCTCGGCGATGTTCTTGCCCTTATAGTGTACCTCCAGCGTCTCCCGGTTATAGCGCTTGCCGTGGCAGACCTCGCAGGGGACGTACACATCCGGCAGGAAAAGCATCTCGATCTTGATAAGCCCGTCGCCGGAGCAGGCCTCGCACCGGCCGCCCTTCACGTTGAAGGAGAACCGGCCGGATTTAAATCCCCGCAGCTTTGCGTCCTGTGTGGAGGCGAACAGGTCCCGGATGTCGTTGAAAAGGCCCGTGTACGTGGCCGGATTGGACCTTGGCGTGCGGCCTATGGGGCTTTGGTCGATATCGATGACCTTGTCCAGGTATTCCAGGCCGAATATGGCCTCGCACTTGCCGGGACGGACCTTCCGCCGGTTCAGATCGGCCCCCAGCTTCTTCTCGATGACCTCGTTGACCAGGGACGATTTGCCGCTGCCGGACACGCCGGTGACGCAGGTGAACG
>CANQQB010000013.1 GCA_947625845.1 uncultured Oscillospiraceae bacterium | reverse complement strand
GGCGCATATCGCGTCCATAGCAGTTTGCGATTCTGTCACCGCCGTCATAGCGGTCTGGGACGCTGCGACAGCCGTCATAGCGGTCTGAGACGCGGCCACAGCCGCCATAGCGGTCGAGGATGCGGCTACCGCCGCCATAGCGGTCGAGGACGAAACGACAGCGGACAAGGCCACAGGGCTTGCAATCACCGCCGTCATAGCGGTCTGGGACGCCGCCACCGCCGTCATAGCGGTCTGGGACGCGGCAAAGGCCGTCATCACGTCCACATAGTCCGCTGCGACCACGATTGCACCGTGATTGGCGGCGACCTTCGCCATATCCTCCGCGTCAGCGGCCAGATCGTCGTAGGTCTGGTGCTTGTCCGGGTCAACGCCAGCCAAAAACGTAATGGCGCGGAGCAGCGTTACTTCGCCGCCTCCGCCGCCCATGCCGATAACATACCCGGCCATATCAGCCTGCCTCCTTTGCAAGTTCTGCGCGTACACGCACGCCCACGGCCCCAGCGGGGGCCTTTTTGCACTTGAACGTCATTTGCCCCTCGACCGTCACGTCCAGGGGATAGATGCCGGCTTTGTTATATTCTTCGTAACTGGCCGGGGTCCAGCCAACGGTGTAGTTGCAGGTCTTTGTGAAGCGCGGGTCCGAAATGGTCTGCTGCCCGTCGGCCCAGCCGTCGGCCCGCAGTTCCATGTCAAAGAAGCTGGACAGCGCCGACTGCACGGCGTTGTACACAGCCCCGGACTGGACGGAATTGTCGCTTCCCGCGGTGGGCGCGGCGTCAAAGGTGAGCTTGTCCTGCTTGCCCGCCATACCGGATGTGTAGGTGCTGCTGTTCACCTTCGTTGCCAGACCGTCGGACAGATCCTTTTTGCTGGCCTTATCCGCGAGGGCGGCGGTCGTGGCGGCGTCATCCGCCTTTTTCGCCAAGAGGCCGTCCGTCTCGTCGCGGGTGTAATACTGAGACAGGTCTGTTTTCTGGTGGGTGTCCTTCCAAGCCGTGCTGTCGCTGTCCCAGACCCATATCGTATCAGTCTCTCCCACGATGGCCCAATAGCCGTCTTCACCGTGCGGGACCTTCTCCCTCAAAAGCTCGGCCGTCGCAAAATAGCCCTGCTGTCCCTGGGCTATGGATTGAGCTTGCTTTGCCGCGTCCTCTGCTCTCTGGGCGTCGGCTGCCGCGCTGGTCTTGCTTTCCTCGGCGGCCTGGGCGCTCTGGCTGGCCTCAGAAGCCTTGGCCGTGGCAGTCGTGGCCGCTTCATCGGCGGCGGAGCGGTCCGTCTGGACCTGTGTAAGCGCGGCTTCGGCGTCATCCTTGGCCTTCTCCGCCGTGGTCGCGCTCTGGCCCGCCGCGTCCTGAGACGCTTTTGCAGCGTCCTGGGACTGCTTCGCGGCGTCAGCGTAGCCCTTGGCGATCTCTACCGTGGCGGCGCCGCCGTTATCGGCAAACCTCATCCAGTTATCGCCCTCGGCTGGCTCGACGCCTTTCGTGCCGTCTATTAGGCACCACCACCCGCTTCCCCCGGACTGCACAATGTCGTGCCGGTCATAGGTCTGTTCCGGGTCATACTCGCCTCTCGGATTTGGACCCACACGGCCCAAGGGTGTCACTTGCTCAGGCATAGCTCAAAACAACCTCCAATTCTCCGTTTTCGTTGAGCCGGAACGTCGGCCCGGTGTAATCCTCGTCTGTGACCATGTACAGTGTCCCGGTTTCAGGATCTATCCAGAACCAGGCGAACAGGACGTTACCCTTGGCCGACTGGCCCGTGTCCTCATACGTCCCGCTCTCCGCGTTCCATATCTCCCAGGTCTTTTTGTCGCTGATACGTGGCGGTTTGCCGCTGTACTGCTTGGCCGTGTCGGCGCTCTGGGCTGCCTCTGTGGCCTTTTTCGTTGCAGTGGTCTCCGATGCCTCTGCTCCAGCTCGCGCCGTCTCAGCCTCCGCCTGGGCGGCCTGGGCGGCGGTTTTGGCCTTTTCCGCGTCAGCAAGAGATCCTACCGCCGTGTCCTCGCTCTTTTTCGCGGCTTCGGCACTCGCGGCGGCCTCGTCCCGTGCGCTCTCAGCGCCCGCCTGGGCGCTCTGGGCGTCACCCTTGGCTTTCTCGGTGGCTTCGGCGCTGGCCTTGGCGCTTTCCTCGCTCTTTGCCGCCGCCGTTTGACTGGCCGCAGCGGCGTCGGAAATCTCTTGGAGTTCGGCCCGGACATCATCAGCAGCTTTCCCAGCCGCAGTCTCGGCGCGTGTCGCTGCATCCTCAGTCTCGGTCGTAAAATCCGCCGCAGCATCCTTGGACTTCTCCGCATCTGCCGCAAACCGCGCTGCCGCGTCCTGGCTGGCCTTGGCCGCCTGGGCGCTGGCCTCTGCCTGGCTCACATATTGGACTGTGGCTTCACGGGCGAACTTCGCTACAAGTTCACCCCGGATACTATGAGCCTTGTTCTGTTGCTCCACCACCAGAAGCGAATCGTTGTTCAGTTCCTCCGCTACCGGCAGCTCACCTATCCGTTTATCTGCCATTGTTCACTGCCTCCCTTAATCACACATGGCTATCCACATGAAATGCGTGTCGCTGTCGCTCACTCTTGTGTAGGTGATATTGAACCCGGTCGTCGAAATCGTGCCCATGCAGAAATCTTTGACAAAGGTGCTGTCGGTCGCATACGGAACCGCTACCACCGTCGGAACACTGGGAAGCGTCTTGCCAAAGGACACCCATGCCGTTCCCTGCACGTTCGCGCCACCGCCGTGGTTTACGATAGCGTGTCCATGGGCGACAGTATTCTTCCACAGGTACTTATTTCCAAGGGCCGTACCTCCTTCAGAGATCATGTCGGCGTTGACGCTCGGTGTGATAATGCCGTAAGCGTCTATTTGCGTGCCGCCACCACCAGAACCCGGCGGCGGATTGAAGTAGCAACTATCGACCCCGTACATAACCCCTACCAGGTCCGGTAAATCCTCCGACGTAAAATAAACACCAAACCTGTTGAAATACCCTTTCCAACCGGAGCCATTCATTGCCATCGAACCGCCGTCAATAGTAATGCTTTCTTCTCTCCCGACAGATTCGATCTTTGCATTTCTCATTTCAACGGTCCCGTCAGCCGCGACCTTGAAATTTGTGCTGTCCAGCACAAATCGGTTATTTTTTATATTTAGCTCGTCCGTTGCGATATTCAGCATAGAAACAACCTGATTGTTGTCGGTTTTGTCGACTTTTAGTGACAACTGGCCTTTTACGCCGTTCTCGCCGTTGATTTCGGCGTTCAGGCTGGTAGCTGTTTGTTGGAGCGTGGAGATAGAACCGCCCTGATCTTCCACGGTTGATGCCAGGCTCTTTGCTGTCTGCTGGAGCGTGGAGATAGAACCACCCTGATCTTCCACGGTTGATGCCAGGCTCTTGGCTGTCTGTTGGAGCGTGGAAATATCGCCGCCCTGACCGCGCACAGTGCTCTTGACCCCTTCCAGGTCTACCGTTATCTCCGACAGCTTCCCGTCGACTTCATCTTCTACGCCTATGCGCACTTCGTCCGCTTTCTTCTCGATATAGCTCCTGGACCGGGCGGCAGCCCGCTCGATTTGCCTCTGCACCGGGTCCGTGAAACCGAACTCGTGATCCGTGTCGCCGCCCGTTGGCGCGGACACGTCCGCCGCCAGATCCCCCACAAACTGCACCCGCCGGCGCACGATGGGCGCGTACAGGCCCTTCACCGTCACCCCGTCGCCCAGCTCCGCACCGGATGGCAGCGCCGCCCCGGTGGTCTCGAACCCCTCATAGCTCTGGCCCCGCAGCTTTTCCAGCAGGGCGTCCGCCATCGCCTGGGTCCCGTAGGGGCATTCCAGCACCAGCACATACCCCAGCTGGTCCCCGGCCTTATATTCCGTCCCATCGTCCACCACCAGCGCCACGCCGTCGATGCCGCGGGTCCGGCCGGTGCTCTTGAATGTCGCGGCCTTGTCGCCGATATAATGCTTTCCGTTCATAGCAATATCCTCACATCTCCGAACAGTATGGCGCCGCCGTCTTCCTCCACGAGAAAGTGGGTTTCCGGCGGCATGGACGCGAACAGCGGCGTCAGCAGCAGCTTCCCCGCCGCTGTCACTATCCAGTTGCCCCCGTGGGCCGCCGCGATGAACCCCAGCGCCTCCCGCATGGTATAGGCCCCCAGGGGCGGCGCGTCCACGGTGTAGCTTGGCTCGAAAACGCACCGCTGGTCCAATTCCGTCCCCATGTCCGCCGCGATGGCCCGCGCCGCCGCCTCCATGCCGGCCGGGAAACTGAGCCCGTCCCCCGGCTTCCATAGCGCTTCCGCCTTGCCCATGGCGTCGTATGCCACCACGTCCAGCCGGCCGTTGCCGTCGCTCCGCTGGTCTATCCAGAACTGGCCCAGCTGCTCCCAGTCCCCGCCGTCCTCCCGGACATAGGCCCGTATCTCGGCATTCCTGGGCGGGGCCTCCCTGGGCCAGAAGGACAGGTTCAGCACCGCCCGGCAGGTGTTCCCCACCCCCGGCGCGGCAAAAAGCTCCTGTTCGATCTCCCCGCTCTTGATGGCGTCCATGTTGTACTCGACGCCCGCGACCACGATTTTGTATTCTTTCATATTGGGTCCACCCCGATCATATTAAAGCTCAGCTCGTCCACGATTTCGTTTTGTTCATTGAGCCGCCCAATGGACATGGACCCCTTGCCCACGTAAAACTGCCCGTCCCGCCATTTGCCGTAGTGCAGGGAGAAATAGTGCAGCGTGAAGGGCTTGCCGCTGTCCACGATCTGTAAGACCTGGGACGCCTCCGCCGCACTGATATACGTGACCTTATAGGCCAGCGATTCCACCGTGAACATCGCCCCGGCGTACAGCGTCCCGTTCATGGCCCGCGTGGTGTCTTGGGTGTACGTCGTTTCAAAGTCGTACCCCAGCCCCTCGTCCGGCTGGGGCACGACGATGCTGTTCATTTTGATATAATCCTGCGCCATATCTTACCTCACCCCGCAAAGGGATCCCGTCCGGTAACACGCTTCTCGATCCTCGCCTGGGTCTGCACGGCCCGGAACAGGTTCCGCCCGTCCACCTGGCCGTCCAGCGCCACGTTGACCACCACCGGCGTGTTCTGCCCGTATCCGCCGCCAAGCAGCGCGTCCCGCAGCTCCCGGACCGCCGCCTTCAGCTCCGCCGCCTCATCCGCAGCATACGCAGCCCGGGGCGGCAGCACCGTCCCGCTGGCCATCACCGGCATAGGCGTCTGCGCCGGCATGGCCGTCAGCATTTTGATGGCCGGCGGGATATTGGCCAGCTCCGCGCTCATGGACCGGAACCAGCCGCCCACCTGGCTTGCCGCCGCCGCCACCGCCTGGTACACGCCCGCCGCCACGGACGAGACGATCTGGCCGTTGTTCATCACCGCCGTATGCCCGCCGATGGTACCCACCAGCTCCGGCATACCGTTTTCGTTGGCAATGAACAGCCGCCCGCTCCGAGGGCTGCCGCCGCCGGCATAGCCCTCCACCGGCTGCCAGCCGCCAGAAGTGTAGATGCCACCCGTGGCCTTCACCGCCAGCCTTGCGCCCGGAATGAGGTAAGACAGCGCGCCGGTCAGCGTGGCGGTGAAGCTCAGCGTCTTATTTTTGATGGCGTCGATGAACGACGTGATTTTTGCCTGGAAATCCAGCACCTTGTTCTTCAGCGCATCCACAAACGACGTAATCTTCGCTGTAAAGCTCACGCCCCCGGCGCTCTTTTCGGCCCACCAGGTCTTGACGTTGCTCCACCAGGTGGCGGCGGTATTATTCACACTGGTGGTAAAGTTCTTCACGGCTCCGACCTTACCGCCCCACCAGTTCTTCACGTTACCCCACCAAGTAGCGGCATGATTGGACACATTGGTGGTGAACTCCTTCACGGCGCCCACCTTCGCGCCCCACCAGTTCTTCGTATTGCCCCACCAGGTGGCCGCGTGATTGGCCACATTGGTAGTGAACTCCTTGACGGCTCCGACCTTACTACTCCACCAGGTCTTGACATTGCTCCACCAAGTAGCGGCATGATTGGACACATTGGTGGTGAACTCCTTCACGGCTCCGACCTTCTTGCCCCACCAGGTCTGTACGTTCTTCCACCAGTCCGCTGCCTTGTTGGCCACGTTGGTAGTGAACTCCTTCACGGCCCCGACCTTCTTGCTCCACCAGGTCTTGACCTTCTTCCACCATTCCTTAGAATCGTTCTTTACGTCCGTCCAGAAATCCGCCACCTTGCCGACAACATTGTTCCACCAGCCTTTTACCTTATCCCAGCATTCTGCCGCTGTATTTTTGACGTCGACCCAGACTTCTCCCACTGGCTCGGAGACCTTTTTGTTCCACCAGTCTTTGATACCGTCCCACCATTGTGCAAATTTGCCCTTCGGCATAGCGTCGGTCAGTTCTTTTGGAAGGGGTGTACCGTAGTGCACAGCGTCGGCCAGCTCCCCGTAATCGTCTATCACTACGCCGTATGCGTCATGGACGGCTTTTAGAGCTTCTTCCTGGGTCATAAGTCCCTCGTCGACGCGACCCACAAGCGTACCGATGCCGACCTCCGGTGAAAACGTCTCACTGTAGTTTTGCAGCGTGTTTCCCACATTTTTGCTGATTTCTTCCGGCGTCACGGACAGCAGGCGCAGCGTTATCGCCACGCCAAGTACCAAACCTATGGCTGCACCACCGGCAGATCCTCCCACCACTGCGCTCAATATGCCGCTCTTCCCGACAATGGCGCCGACGATAGCGCCGATCAGGCCGACTGCTGACGCGACGAACAGTTTACCCGCCTCGTTCTTGTCAATCTTCCCATCCCCGTTGAACGTGATTTCACTGAGCTTTACGCCCAGCAACGCCCCAAGGGTAAGACCCACCAGGGCGCCCTTGACGCCGCCCAGCTTAAACCCGATAATGCCGCCGGCGGCCGTGCACAGGCCGGTGAGGATCTTCTCCGCAATCAGCTCCGGGTTCATGTTCTCCCACTCAAACAGAATGTCCTTGAAACGTACAAGGAAGTCCGACGCTTCCACGGGCACTTCTTCCGTTTCAATACCCAGGTCGTCGTCGCCCCCACCACCGCCTCCGCCGCCGGAGGCGTCTTTGTTCTCCTGCCAGATGTTCAGCTCGTCCAGCCCGGACAGGTTTTGGGCCGCATCCTTGGCCGCTTCTGCCGCCGCCGCGACGCCTTCCGCTGCCCCGGTGGCCGCGATTTTGGCCGTGTTCATGTTCGCAGACATTTGCTTCACGCCCGCCGCCGCGCTTACCGACGCTACGGCCACGCCGCCCATGGCGTTGGAGATCGTGGACGCCGCACCGGTCACTACTCGCGTATAGGACCCTCGCCCGCTGAGGACGGCGAAAAACCGGGCGACCGCGTTGGCCGCCCTCGTCGCCAGGGTGCACAGCTTCTCCAACAGCGGCGCCACCGCCGTCAAAATCGGCTTGAACGCCACCGCCAGGCTTACCTTCACGTTCGACAGTGCGGTTTTTAGCCGCTCCAAGGTTTCGGCAGTTTCGGTGTCGTGTTTTGCCATAACGGTAAAGCCTTCCTTGACCGCATTCCTGAGCTTGCGGACAAGGATGAATGTAGACCGGATGCCAAGGCCCCACTTGAGCACTTTTTTGAACATGCTTCCCATACTGGATGCTGCCGCCCCCGCGCTGGAGCGCAGAGAAACCATCGCCCCGGACGTGTCGTCGGTCTGCCGTCGGACCAAACCCATGCGCTCCGCGACCCCGGCCAGGACCTCCCGGACCCGTCCCCAAGCGGTCGTTTGTTCCGGTACCTGTACCAGCGTTTGGGCGGCGGCGTCTGACCCTGTGGCGGCATATTCCCGCAGCGCTGCCGTGACTGCGCGGATGCGCTGCGCATTTGCGTCATATTCTGTGTAGCCTGTTCCCACACCAGCGGCATTCAAATCCCGCTGGCGTGCTTGTAATTGCTCCAGCTCACGGGTGAGAGACACAATCGCTTGATTACCTACTTCTGCCTGCTGGGCGATGTCGGCCAGCCGCTGCGCCTCCGCAGCCTCCGCTTCTTCCTTTTTACGGGCTGCCTCAGCGCGGGCTTCCTCCTTCTGCCGAAGTTCTTCGGCCTTGGCTTCCGCTTTTGCAATAGCCTCCGCTTCACGCTCGCGTTGTTCCGGCGTCTTTGCCAGGTCCGCCAAATATGCTTTTTCCTCCGCGCGCAGCTGGGCCGTCGCCTGGTAAGCCTGATCCCACTTGGCGTCGCCAGGGCCAAGTCCCTGTTTTGACAAATCTGCAAGGGCTTTCTGCGCAGATTGCACCTGCTTATGGAGCGTATCGGCGGCGCCCTCACTTCTCGTCGCACCCGCACCAGTAGCCCGCTTCGCTGCGGCGGCGGCCTTTTCTTCTTCCTCCGCCAGTTCCCGGACGGATTTAGCCGCGTTCTCCGCCGAAACGCCCTGCTGATCGTAATACTTCATGGCCTCGATAGCAGCCTTACCGTCTTTCTCTAGCGCTTTGCCGAAGTTCTCCATGAAATCTACGGCGCCCTGATCGTAGCCCCAGCCCTTGGACATGGACTTCCCCAAGGATTTCCCAGCGCGGGCTGCCGTCTCGCCTGCCTTTTTCAGCTGGCTGCCGATGTCCTTCACCCCGGCATTTACGTCTGATGTATCAAAATAAACTTTGAATGTTAAAGAACCATCAGCGCCGCCCGCCATACCTCGTCACCCCATTCCGAATAATTTCCGCAGCTCGTCCTTTTGTTCCTTTTCCTGCGCCGTCATCTTCCGCCGCAGGTCCACCAGGGCCTTGTTCTCCCGGACGAACTGCTGCTCCTGTTTGTCCAGTTTTTTGCCTCTGGCCCGCTTCTGCCGGATATTTACCACCGTCGAAAACAGGCACTCCCCTATCTCCATATACGCCCCCAGGAACGTCCACCAATGCAGATAGGGCAGCGCCCGCACCTCCCGCCCCAGCACCCGGTTCACCGCCGGTATGATCACCGGCCCGTCCTGCTCCCAGTCCATGGTCCTCGGCATGGGCCGCCGCTTATCCTCCCGGACGCCGGGACCGTCGATGAACGCCGCCAGGGCCTCCATCGCCTCCCGGTATCGCGCCACGGGAAGGCTCTCCCAGTCCTTCACCATCACCCGCAGACACACCGCCGCTTTTTCGTCTTGCTCATACTCAGGATCATTGAACACGCCCAGCACATACAGCACCGTCCGAAAATCCGTGTCTATATCAAAGCCTGTGTCCCCGATCATCAGGGACACAGGCAAATCCCACGCACTCATTTGCTCTTGGGCGCGGCGGCCACGGCCTTGTTGATCTTGGCCAGCTTCTTATCCAGCCGCTTCTGGGTCACGCTCTCGATGATGCCGCCGATGCCCTCCAGCGCCCGCTCGAAGAAGAAGTCACCGTTTTTCGTCACCGTCAGCGGCCCGCAGGCCCCGAACAGCCCATCGGAGACCTTATAGCCCAGCAGGAAATCGAACTGCCCCTCGATGTCCGCCGCCAGGGCGTTCAGCGCTTCCAGCTTTTCCTCGTCGGTGGCGTTCTCCCGCTCCGCGATCTGGGTGTTGAAAAACTCCACCACCTTATCGTAGCGCTTGAGGATATTGGAATCGGCGGGATTGAAGTCAAAGGTCCCGATGACCTTGCCCCGCTCGTCCTCCACCTCCACCGTGACCGCCCCGGTCTCCACCCTCAGCTTCATAACTTCAGCCATTTTCTACACCTCCACGAAGTTAAAAATAGGAATGACCCCGGTACACCGGGGCCACTCCTTTACTTCCCGGCCACTCCGGTGGTCGCCACCGGGGTCTTGCTCTTCATCATGATCGGCAGGGTTCCCTCGGTAAACGTGGGGCTGCCGCTCTTGATGCTGGCGGCGGACACATACCCCTTCTGGCTGGCCCCGTCCTCGCTGACGGTGAAGGGGATATTGAACCCCTCGGTACCGCCGCCGTAGCTCTGGGGCTTCACCATGACCTCCCGCAGCCACGCCAGGTGGTTCTCCGCCGCCGTGTCCTCCACGATGACCTCCAGCATCAGGGTCTTGCACCCGTCGCCCTTGATGCGGTCCATGGCGATGTCCCGCAGCTTGGGATACAGCTTCTTATCCGGGTCCGCGTAAAACGGGTCCGCGTCCATGCTTGGGGTGTAGCCGTTGTCACGGGTCTTGGTCTGGCCCAGGATGTTCTTGATCTGCTCGGTATCGGAATTGAGCTCCACGCTCATTTCCTCGATGTCGTCGCCGATGATCTCGAACTCGGCCTTCTCCACGTCCGCCACCTTTGTGTTGAACTTGCTGTCCAGGTAATGGGCCATAGCCTCGCGTTCCAGTTTTGCCATTTTGAAAATCCTCCTGAAAATTATTTTTGAAATGGGCTTGTATCAGCCTCTCCGGTAGGTGATTCTGAGTTGGATCTGATACCGTGCCGCGTCGCTGCCTATCTCAATGGGGTAGGCTGTCAACGTGGGCACAATAGACTTGATTCGGCCGCCAGCAAAAGCGGGGAAATCGCGCTTTGCGTTTTGTTCCAGAATCCACGCCACAATCTCGTCATAAAACCCAAGATTTGCAAGATTCTGTTCAACGTCGGCACCGTAGCTCTCTTTGCTAGCAAAGATGTAGTTAACGGTCTGCTCGTTCGCAAGGATTTCCTCGCCCAGTATGTTTTCCCGGTAAGCCAATTGCGACGGAACAGCGTATAGCGCGTATTCCGTAGGGTTTTCCGCAAGATAGTCCATGCGGAACCGGTTCCCGCTTGCGAGTGCCGGACAGTTTTTAAACCACTCTCTGAGCTGTTCGGCGTTATTTGATTCCAATGGCATTTTTGGCCTCCTGTATAATGTCCTGCATACGGTCAGCCTTCATCCGTTCAAACCAATATGATCCGGCAAGGGGGTTTACATCGGTAGCGTATTTCAACGCGCGCCCAGTAGGGTGTTTCTTCTGTCCAGGGGGACTGAAGTACCGTGTTGGTGTTCCAGTGTTATCCTCAAAAACCGGTATATTGGGGCCGTAGACCTCCCCGTAGTACATGTAGTGCGCGTAGGGGCCTGGGTAAACGATCTCTCCGCTGCCGATCCGTGTTGCCGCGTAAGCGCTCTTTGCCAGCGTACCGGATTCCCACGGTGTGTATTGCAGATTGTAGTCAATCACAGTCTTGTCAATGACCTGCCGCACTTTCCCACCGGGTTCCATGTTAAAGCGACATAGCCAGTCTTCCGTGTTTTTGGGCATACGCACTTTGCTGATTTTCAAAGTAATCATGCGCCGATCACCTTCCAGTGTGGGGCGTTAGGGGCGCGGCGGTCATCGGTGACACCCAAAATCGTGAACGCCTCATAGTTCTTATGCAGGTCGACCGGCTTATGTCCGCCACCACTCACAGATCCCCGCACAACGATGTCCCCGTTTTGCAACGTGAACAAGGCAGACGCATCCTCGGCGCCGGCATAGTCGAGCGGTGCAGCATAAGTTTTGCCCCCGAAATCTGCTGTCTGTGGGATCCGCACGATGAACTTGTCTGCGGCTTTCAAGCCCTGGTCAACAGTTGATGCAATCTCACAAAACCACGAAACGCCGGAAATAACGCTGCCGATGTAGTCGTCGCTGCCCTTGTCTATATTGAATTTGGCGTTGAATACGGTGATTGTCTCGTCGCACAGTCTCATGCTTCCAGCCCTCGATAGAGAAGGGGGACACCCCTGTCGTCCGTCTCGCCCCACAGCATAGAACGAATGGACGCGGACATACTTGTGTCCGCGTCCTCCGCGCTCAGGGCTTTGCCGTAGGATTCGCTGTAGCCGTCCGTGTTGAACGACGTAACCACAGGGTTATCAACCTGCGCCTCGACACCTGCTTTGCTGTCCACCGTAATCAGGGACATCATACAGAGCTTGACGGCCTCGGGCACGTTCTCCATGTTCTGCACACGGGAGAAAGTCAGGCGGTCGATCCGCTTGCGTGCCCGAAATTCCAGCATGGGAAAAGCCGTCTCGGAGGCTGTGCCGCCGTAGTGCTTATATTCGTCGTATGTCAAATACTGCGCATGGGCCACACTTACCCCTCCACTCTGTTACTTCTTCGCGTCGGTTGTCGTTTTACCGCGCTTCGTGCCGGCTGGCTTCTTACCGCGCTTCGTACCCTTCGATGTCACAGGGGGCTTTGTTGCGTTCGTTTTCATGTCAGTCGCCTCCCTGTTTCAGCGTCAGGCCGGTCAGTGCATAGGTCTTCTCGGCCAGACTGTGCCCGCCCGCGCTCGCTGTGACCTTTACGGACTGCGACGTGGACGTGACACGCAGAATGATGATGCCATCTTCATCCAACGTAACAGGACCACCGGTGCCGCCCACGAGCTCCACCGTGATCTCGTCAGCACCGTCGTACTCACAATGCAGCACCAAATAGTTGCCACTCTGTTCGTCCGGGATGTCACTGAAACCCGTGTAGCTCTCGACGTAGTTCAGGCTGCCGGCAATCCCGCCGTCACTGACCTTGATGTCGGACTGAAGATCGCCGACGTGCTTGCCGAACAGGTCTTGACCTGCCGATATATCGGTGTCAATCGACAGGTCGATTAAGGGTCCGCAGGGGTCACGTTGAACTGGAGGGCGTCGGCCTTCTTGTTCAGAATGAACACGTCCTCGAAGCTCTCTTCATAGTAGAGGTACTTGCCCTCGGTCACAGCGGACGGGGGATCAAGCTGGGAGAACTGATAGGACACGGGGGTGATGACGGCGCTCGGATGCACCAGGAACATGTTGATCTGCTGCGCGTCCTCCGCAACCTTCCAGCCAGACGTGAACTCGTACTTGGTCTTCATCAGGGTAGCGGGGACGCCGACGATCTCCACTTCCTCGATGCGGGACACGCTGCGGTTGATCGCGTTGCCGCCGCTCTGGACATCGAAATTCCGGGTGATGCCGGCCGCCTGCTTCAGCAGCGTCTTGACCTCGTTCGTGCAGTACAGAATACGGCCGTTGGCGGGCACACGGGCGTTGTCCATGTTGAGCATGAGCTGATCGAACACGGACAGCACGTTTTCCACGGTCAGCACCGTCTCGTCGGCCTTCATGGCCTGCTTGCTGGGATCCTTGGCATCGGTAGAAGACCACAGCGCATAGAGCTGGGAAATGCAGTACGCATCCATTTCGGGGAACTTCTGTTCCTCGTTAAAGGTCTGCGTGATGTTGGCGATGGACGCGACCTCGTTGGTCTGGTCGATGTCCTTGGGGTGGACCAGGGTGGACCACTTGCGCTGATTGGACAGCGTTTTGGGCTCCCAGGCGTTGTCGTAGTTGCGGGTGGCGGTGGCGATGGTGTCCCGGTCAGCCGCAACGCGGCCGGTGGTGGACAGGTTGGGGATGTAGATGGTCTTGCCATCTTCGCCCATCCGATAACGGCCGTTGTTGGGGGTGGCATACAGCGCGCCGAAATTCAGGGCGTAGGGATACGCCTGCGCCAGTTCGCGCGCATACTGCTCAGCATAGTTAATGCTCGGCATAGTGGTATCGTCCTTTCATTTTCAGAAGATTTTTTGCCCTTGCTTACTTGTCAGCGGGTTTAGGGCGTACCCCGTTGAAGTGGAAACCGAAAACGGCCTTGTCGCCCTCCGGTTTCTGATTTTTGGGAAGCACGATCTGTGGCTTACCACCGTCCCCGGTATCTTCGCCGTCGTCGCCGGCCGGCTTTGTCTGCTCGTCCACCAACGCGCCGGGATTCTCGGCCTTGTATTTGGTCAGAAATTCTTCGTAGCCCATCAGCGTTTCACCGTCAAGCTGGAAGTCCTTTCCTATGGCCTGCCCGATGAAGTCCCGCTTTGCCGCTGCGCTGGAAAACTGCAAGCCGTTCGCCCGCTCGCGCAACATGAACTCTTTGCGCTGCTTGGCGGTGTTCGCGGTCCACGTCTGCTGATCCTGTTCGTACTTGGCCTGCAAGCTGGAAAGCTGCGCCTGTACATCGGGCAGTTTGGTGGCGTCCGCTTGTGCGGCGGTCAGTTGCTCCTGCAAGCCAGTGATGTCGGTATCGCGCTGCGTGATCTGCCCCTGCAAATCGTTGACCTGCTGGGTCAGGGTGTTTACTTGGGAATTGAACTTGTCAACACTGACATAGCCGCCCTCGGACAGGTCCGCAAAACGGACATGCTTTGTCTTGTCAGGCTGCCCTGCATTCACTTCGTCGATCCGCGCCTTCACCTGTGCGTACAGTTCCGGGGAAAGCAATTCGTTCAGTTTCATATCTTCCTCCTGTATTCGGCGTAACTGTGTGTTGCGCCGCCGACAGTTTAGGTCCCGTGTCGAGGGGATATTTTTATGATTAACGGCTGAGTGCCTTTAACCCGAAATAAAGAAAGCGCCCTACGACCATAAAGCCATAGAACGCTTTCCAACGCCCGTAGACGAGCCTTTTTTGTGGGGCAGGAATTTATACCCCTTCACAGTCACACGCATAAGACGGGCCCGCCAAATATTTTTGGCGGGCCTTTTAATGCGATTGTCACACTTTCACCATCTTAAAACCCTCCACAGACAGTCTTGCGCTGCGGGGGGTGAGCCCTGCGGCCTTCGCCGTGGCGTAGTATTGCGCCGATAGGGAGTTGATGGTCCGTTGGTGGGCCCTGCGGGCCTCCATGTCGTTGCCGTTGAGCCTTGCCGCGTTCGCGGCGTCCTTCTCGCGGCGTATCTTCGTTTCAAGCTGCCGCATCAATTGGCGGGCCTGATACAGCGTATAGTGCTTGCCGTTGATGGTGCAGCCCTTCGCGTTATCGACTTTCCACTGTTGGAGCTGCGCATCCGTGTACCGGCGTATGGAATACCGCGTGTCAAATGACATAGCGATGTGCATACAGTTCCATTCACCGATGGGGCGGGGGAAGCCGGCGTACCTGTTGCCGTCTACGTCGGTGAAGTCCTCGCCGTTCTGCATCTTCTCAAATTCGGACCGCAGAAAGACGCGGCCCTGTACCGGCTCATGGTCCGGGGCGCTGTTCGCGTGTGCGGAAAGCTCGACAGCATCAAACCCCAGCGTGTCACCCATGGACAGGGACGCATTTTGATTGATCTGATTTACGCCGTCGATGATGTTCTGCCGGACGGCGCTGTCAAGCCGTCGATGGTAGCCGCTCTCATATTGGACTTGTAGACCGTTGTAGCCCAGCTCCCGGATAATATCACGCGCGGCCTCCGTATAGCTTATACCGCCCGTAGATACGGCGGCTATGGCCTTATCGACCGCCTCTTGATATGTCTCAGCTACGGCGGTGGTGTTCGACAGGTTCAACATGGTCTGCGCCGTTTGCGTGCTGACGTTCTGCGCAAACTGTGTCAGCCGTGCGTTCTGTTCCGGGGGAAGCGGCCGGCTCTCCAGCGCTGTTTTGAATCGTGGATCTGTGTAGCTGTCATCCAGCGCAGTTTGATAGATCGCGTAGATGTCCCGGAGATTCATAGCGGTAGCCGTAGCCAGTGCTCGGGTAATCTCCCGGATGTTCGCGCCCATTTCCGTCATAACGATTATGCGGTTAATGCTCGTCGCGTTCAATTCCCCGATTTTTAAGAGCTGCGCGGCAATTTTCTTGATGTAAAGCTGGTTGACCTCGTTAAGCCGGCCCATGACGCGCTCAATGGCTGCCTCAAGCTCTTTTTCAGTCAGCATTTACCCGTCTCCTTACTCCGTGGGACCTCCCTGCGGCTGTGATGGGACTTTAGGCAAAAGCTGATTTATGCTAGCCATCTGCGCCTGCGCGGTTTCCTGCGCAATCGCGTCTACGGCGGCCGTAGCCTGAGCCTTTGTCTCGTTGAAGTACCATTCCCGGAACTCGGCTTTGCTGATAATCCCGGCATCCAGCAGCATTATGCGCTCGTTCATCTGCTGCTCTGTGTCGGTGATTATACTGTCGTCCCATGTAAATGATACATCATACTCACCCTCCGGCGCAAGGCTATAAAGGGTGGCATATACATCCATAGCCCGGATAACGTCTTTCAAGCACCGTTCCAGGGCCGCTTGATTATCTGATATCGTTGCGTAGGACCGTTGTTTGACGATTCGCAGCTCAGTGGCTGTCCGGGCCTCCGCGTTCGCGTCAGAAATCGTCCCACGGGCGAGCCCGCACAGATCCTCGATCCGCATAAAAAGCTGATTCAGACCATTTATAAGGCTTGCGTCGCGGATGTTCGGGGAAAAGACGCTGTACAAGTCTCTGTCGCCTTTGTCTACATCCACAGCGCGGAAAAGCCGCTGATTCAGCTTCGGCATTTCCAACCCGCCGCCTTCTGTCTTCTTCGGCCGCAAAGCGGTGGGGTCCACGTCCACGGCCAACTCGCTGCCCTCGTACTCCCACATCAGCCGGGAATACTGGAAGTCGGCCTCTTTGATAACGTCTGTGGCCTTGTTGAAACAGGACGCGCCCATGGGACTGTCCACGTCAATGCTGTTCGCAGCGGCCACTTTGTACCAGCCGAACATTTGGCCGCCGGTGTTCTTCACCACGACATCGGGTTTAAGCTGCTTCCACTGGGGGACCTCGGAAAGTGGGATCTCCACACCAATTGCGTCCCGCATGTTGGACTTGAAAGCCCGCTGTGAGATTCGCACATCGTTTCCCTCGATAGCATGACGCTCCAACCGGGTGTAGATCGTTTTGCCCTCCGTATACGTATCACGGAAGATAATGTCCGCCAGATTGCCGTCATCATCAAAGGCAATAGGATACAGGCTCCAATCCATGGTCCAGTCAAAGTAGATGTGACCGTCCTTCGGATAGGGCTTGACCGTCATGCCGCCAGCAGCACAGCCCTGTTCCAACTTTTGCCGGAGGCTGGTGATGCACTTTTCAAACTCGGCCTTGAGAAAGTCGGCGCGGGGATTCGTGACATCTTCGCCGGCGTCTGTCTGCGTTTTACCGTCAGCCGTCTTGCCGGTGATGTTCCATTTCATTTCAAGCACGATCTGTCGTGCCAATTCGGACGAAACAAAAGCAGGCAGATTAAGAGACTTTACCGTATCAGATTTCAGCCAGCTCGCCTTGTTACGGTACATGTTGTACCACTCGTCAAGGGCGTTCGCCATATCGTTAGACAACGGGGTTTCTACGTGCTCCACCGTCTCGATGTCTTTGTAGGGTAAAATCTTCCTCACCACCTGTCGGATGAAATTCAATATTCTTGTGAACATGGGTGTTCCGTCTCACCGTCCTTATTGACCCTTACGCCGCCACACGCGTTCCATCGCGTATCGTACACTGTCGATACTGTGATTACCTTTGTCGGGGTAGCCGCTGATGATCTCGCCGTCGTCTGTGCGCTCGTATTCGTAATTTTGGAACTCAAGCGCTGTATTTGGGCACCGTACAGGGTCGATAACAATAACCTTCAAGGATTGCAGCCATTTGATACCGTAACGTACACTGTCCGGACCCTTGACGGCCGGCCGGCAAAGCGCGCCATAATCGCGGTAGTCACCTATGCTTTTGGGTTCGGCGCTGTCTGCCGTAATAAGGTCCGTCTCGGTCACACCCTTTTGCATGACAAGGTTATTCCAGGTTTCCGCATTGCTTTGCTTGTTTACGCGGTATTCGTCGTATATGTACAGCGCCTTGCGGGCGCTATCATAGTGCATCTTACTCCAGTGGAAGGGGTCAGGATACCAGCCCCAGTCAATCCCCATGTAGATGTTGTCAAAACGGGCTTTTTCCTCGTCTTTGATCTCCCGGATCTCCAGATTGTCAAAGACTTCGCCGCCCGTACCCACGGGGATCCCCAGATACTCGTGCGTGTACGCCCGGAGATTTGTTTCCTTGAGCGATTCCGCATCATCGAAAAACTGCTCCCCCAGCCATTCAGGGGGAACCTCGGTATAGCAGCTCCGGTGCCGCAGGGCGGCCCGGCGCGGCGTGAGCACATATTGATTGGCCCAGTTCATACGAGATATGGGCGGGTTGAAGGACTTGAAAACGACATACTTCGTCCCGCCACGCATGACGGACTGCTGCACACTTCGGATTTCTTCTTCCCCGGCGAACTCGTCCAGTTCCTCAAACCACAGAAATTTGAAATAACCGTGCGCCACTTTTATTGACTTCAGCTTTTTTGCCTTGTCCAGCCCACGGAACAGGATGACCTGCCCCGTGGGCCTGTAGGTCAGCTTATACGGGCTCGTGGTAGCTCTCCACAAGTCGTTCACGCCCAACGCGTCAATGCCCCACAGCACTTGCTCAAATACGCTCGTACCGATGGTAGACGCCACTTTGCGGAAAACAATGGCGTTTGCCGACGGGTCCTGCATGATGCCCAGCGGCAACTCCACGCCGATAAAAGAGGATTTTGTAGATCCACGGCCACCGTAAAGGTCGTAATACGTGTGTTTGCCGTCGATTATATCCCAGTGCACGGGATAAAACTGCGGGGCGATAAGGTCAGACAGCTTTACGCCGCTATCAGGACTGCTCATGCTCCCCGCCGCCCTTACGATCCAGCTCTTTGATTGCCTCGCTCACGGCCAGCGGGTCCAGTTCGATTGCGTCCTGCGCCTCCGCTGCCGGCACGGTTCTGGGAATGTCGCAGATAATGTTGATCGCCGGGGTCTTTTTATCGTCCTGTCCGGTCCTCTCCGCGTCCCATTTCTGGAAGTTGTTTTGCAGGTTGAACTTTGCGCCATTCCAGCCGTCCCGGTCGTACAGACGCATTTCCGCATAGTTCTCAATGCGCAGCTTCGCGCGCTCGATGATCTCTTGATACGCGCCGCGCTTCTGATAGTTCAAGAGGGCCTGCCGGGTAGTAAAGCCCAGCGCCAGCGCAAGACCGGTGATGGTCAGCGGCTTTACGTCCACAAAAACAGGGTTTTCGTATTTGTCAAATACAATTCGTCCGTCAACTGTAGTCAACGGATGACCCTTACAATCTTCAAAATAGGCGTCGATCTTCTCCTGCATTTCTTCAGGGCTCTTGAATTTCATCCGGTTGGGCATGTGCGCTGTTCACCACCTTTCAGTAAAATGAAAGACGCACGCCGTCACCAGCGCGCGCCTATTTGTGTAGCTTGCAAAGGCCCGCCGCGTGTTGTCGATCTCGCTGTCGGCAACACGCGGCGGGGGATGGGGCTACTTTTTGCCGGTCTTCTTCGCCGGCGCGTTCTTTTTCGCACTCGCCGTCCGCTTCTCCCAATCGGCGTATTCGGCGGGGTGCTCCTTCTTAGCCTTCGCAAGACCGGCCTTGTCGCCGTTCTGCTGCATGATCGCCAGGCTGTATCTGAAGTTAACCTTCGCCTCGCCGCTGTCGATGTTCGTTTTCTTCTTCGTAGGCATGATTTGTACCTCCTATCAGCGTTACAGGATTTTCCTACTCACGATAAAGGCGTCTGCGGTGCCGGCCACCACGTAATCACCGCTCACGATGACGTTATAGCCCCGTTTCAAGGCGTATTGCATTTCGCCGCTGTTGGATCCATACGTCCGACCGCTGCCCATCGTGCCCGTTTTCAATAAGGACCTTTGCAGCTTCGGGCTCGTCTGCCGCATCATGCGTTGTAGAGTGCTCAGCTCAATGGCCTTTGCTTTCAGTGGATTCAAGACCATCTGCGTGATCTCGCCATGCCCAAAGCCGTGCGTAGAATAGTCCGCCGCCGTGTATCGGTCAGGAGAAAAGTAGTAGCCGTCGCCCATAACGCCGTTGCCCACGTGATTGTGCGTCGCATTGAGAAAACGATCCACAGCCGCTTTGCCGCTCCATCCCCGATATACGACTTGCGCGCCAGTCTGCGCCACCAAATTCTGAAAGTCGTTATCGTCCAGCACTACCGGCTGTCCGACAACACCAGTCCGCAGTAACAGGCGGTTCAGCGGCAAATCGTGGTAATCGTAGCTGTCCGCGTACTGCGGATCATTCAGATCCACCGTGCGGTCCGTGCTCGCAAGGAAATTGGCCGTCTTATCGTCTTCTTGGCCCTGGTATTTGACAATCTGCGGGTTGCCGTCATCGTTCCAGTCACCCTGCTTCGTCGGATCCGTGTTCACGTCGTAGTTAAGGTTCACGCCACCGTTGCCAACGGCCTGTATAAGGCCCTGCAAAGAGCCAAAGCCGCCAAAACCGCCGCTCGGGGACAGGCCACTTTTGCTGCCTCGACCTCCCATTCTATCACCGTCCTGTTTCTAGGTCAAATTGAGCATGAAAAAACCCGGTCCGGTCATGCTGCCGGATCGGGCTTATATCAGAAGGGCGCTTGTGTCAGATCAATAACCCTTCTGTTTGTCGTAATAAGCTATCAGCTCGTCCACGGTCTTAAAACCGTGTTTCTTCATATCGGCCTGCGCGCCCTTTCTCAGCGCGGCGCGCTCCTTTTCGGTCAGCTTCAGGCTGCCGCTGGCCTTCGCGGGCTTCTTTGCGCCCTTCTGCGGGGTTTTCTTCGCGGGCATTGGCAGTAACCTCCTTTATCCAAGCTCTCGCTTCAGTATGTTCCAAACGGCCACAGACAGGGGGTTAGCGCCAGCCCCGTTGGCCGCATAATCCGCAACACATTCCGCAAGGGTTTCCGATCGGTTGCGCGTCGCATATTTCGACACACCCTTGATGATGTCGGCATTGACCATACCTTTGCCGGCTGCGGTTTTCTTCACCTGTTTACAGGCTTCGGAGATAATTTTGCCAGACAACTTACTGCTGTTCCACGCCTTTGCCGCTTCATACTGAACATAATACCCGTTGCCTTGACTGAGAATATACTTGTCGATCAAAGCGCGCTCCAGAATGTGGCCAGATTCGTGCGTCGTAATGTCGGCTTTTGTAGTTCCGCTTGGGTGAAATCCCGTGCGCACGTTCCCGTCGTATGTACGGCTCAACCCGTCCGGGGTAGCTGAGTAATACTGATTGCCCAGCGCAATAACACCGCTGTATGATGCGCACGCAAGGGTGCCGTATTTCAAATTGTCGCCGCGCAGCTCGTGGAAATTTGCCGCCGCCTGCGGGAACTCAGTCATAATCCGTTCGATGCCGGCTGCCGCTTCCCGGACGTTCTCAAACGTCTGTCCGCTCAAAGAGCGTTCATTGACGTAGATTCCCACGTTCTTCATGTATTCGGCCAGCTCGTGCAGATCCTTTGTCTCTGCCGCGCTCTGCGGGCCATTAGGGGCGCCGGGAGCTCCGGGGCCGTTTGTGGGAAAGCCGCTTGCACCGCCTCTACCGCCCATGATAACACCTACCTTGCCGCGCGGTCAACCCTCGCGCCACTTGTTTTGGAACGCCCGGACAGGCACGATATTGTCACCCTTGCAGCACTCCGGGACGCTGCCGTATAGGACGATTTGCACCGGGTTCAACCGGCGCTTCATTTCATTGTAACCGGCTTCAAAGAGATACACAGACCTCTTGTTTCCTTGCGTGCCCACGCTGGACACGGCCACCATGCCACCTACCGGCTCACCGTCAAAGCACCAATCCCAGCTCGCTTCATCACTCCATGAGATCGTCGGTATGACCTTGATGCCGTGTTCCTGCCAGTATGCACCCAGCCAGTGTTTGCGATAATGATTATAGACCTGTACGGCCTTGGGAAAATCCGTGTATGTGGAGAAATCCGGCGTGCACACCGCCTGGAACTGCTGCAACATGGACAGATATGCGTCTGGGTTCTTCCAGACACGCATAAACTGATAATCGTCTATGAAAAAGTGAACACCGTGCCTTTCCGGTTCCTCGCACCCGCGCGCAAAGTTAAAGCTGATCCAATTGTCCACCGGAAATACAGTGCTTTTCAGGGGCGGGATGTCGTATTCTCCCACGCCCTGAAAAATGCGCTTATTCAGATTCTCATAGTTCCGGGATTGCCTGTATACCTGCATCCTTGCCGCCCCCATAAAAGCGCGGTGCGGTTGTCCTCCACCGCACCCCAACGTGATACCACGCCCGACCGTCTCAGGCCGTCCTCAATTTCAGACATGCAAGAGCGGAGGCAAACCCTTACACCCTAACGGTACAATATCACGCTTGCATTATTCCTCTCGTTCTTGCCCTTGTAACGGGGGAAATGGCGTTATTTTGACTGGTACTCAAAATAACGCCATTCCCTGTTCTGCGCAAAATCAGCCAAAACCGATACATGCGCCGCTTGATACACGAGTACATTAAACCATAAGCGGACGCAACAAAAGTAACAACTTTACTCACCGTCCTGCTTTAAGTACCTGTAGCATATCATTTTCACGCCGCCCTCGGTGTTCCCACCACCCACACGCACGGCCACTTGGAGCCACGTCAGGCACTCCACAAAACGGTAATGGAAGATCTGCCGGGTCAGGCTGTCCGGGATCCCGCTGATCCACCGCTCCAGCCGGGCCCGTTCGTGGATGCACTGTATTTGCCGCGCGGCTATGATCGCTTTCAGGTCCACGATCTCGGCGGTCAGCCGCTCCACCTTGCTATCAGCGCGGCGGGGCGCTCGGGGCATACCCGTCAGGTTTGACGATGACGGCGCACCGGCTGCCTCGGACAGCTCAGCAAGCCGTTGTTCATCGGCCTCGATCTCGCGGGTCAGGTAATATAATTGCGACAACTCTTTCAGCGTCATATTTTTGCTCCTTCCATGCGCATACGTGCGCGCTCGTGATGGGGGACAAAAACGATTGTCGCTCGTCGGTTGCCGCTTTATCGTGTTGGCTCTATGGCAGGTCAATGGGCGCGCCGGCCGTACCGCCCTTACCCATCCAGGAATCCACTCTCAGCCACCTGCGGGGGCTGCCGCGTGGTCTTCGGCGGGGTCTCGACCGTGTACCGCTTCGCGTCCACCAGGGCCCGCGCCAGCTCGTCAATGAGCTGGTGTACGTACCGCTCTTGCAGGGTTTCCACCTGATCGCCTATCAACGTGAGCTTCAGATGCAAGAGCTCGTGCACCAGCGTTTTCTCATAGTCAAACGGGGTTATGCGGTCCCCGTAGTATGCCGGGTCCATGATCTCGATGCGGGCAGTCTCGACGGATTCAGACCATTCCGTGCACCCTGCCACGTTCTCCATGCACATATCGTCCGGCCTGAGATTATCGACCAGCTTTATGCGCCAGTGCTCCAAGCCCAGCCGTTTTTGCCACTCCCGCAAAAGCGCGGTCCCTTCCTTCGATGCCTTGCCCATTGTCAACCTTCCTTTCCGTTGTTAGTTCGTTTTGGCCGCCCGGATCCGCACCTTCAAGCTCTGCAAAAGGCTCTCTTGTACGTCGTCCTTGCTTTCCAAGCTCCGTATCACGTCTTCGTCGCGCCCGCCCTTCACGATCAAGTGATGCACGATGACGGGATGGTCCTGCCCTTGCCGATGCAGACGCTTGTTGGCCTGTTGGTATTCTTCCAGATTCCAGCTCAGCCCGTACCAAATGATGTGATGCCCGCCGTCCTGTAAATTCAGCCCGTAGCCGCAAGACGCGGGGTGGATCAAAAGGATGTCGATTTTGCCGGCGTTCCAGTCTTCCTTATCCTGCATACCCCGATATACGCGCACGCGCAGATTCGTCTTTCCCAGGGCTTGCAAGAGCCGTTCCCGGTCATGGGTGAACTCGTAACACACCACCGCGTGCTGTCCATTCAGGCCCTCCACCGTTTCCATAAACGCTTCCAGCTTGCAGTCGTGCACTTCCACCACTTCGTGGTTCTCGTCGTACACAGCGCCGTTGCAAAGCTGTAGCAGCTTGATAGACAGGGCTGCCGCCGTGCTCGCCGTGATTGTGTCCTCGTCAACCTTCAACACGGCCTCGCGCTCCAAGCGCCTGTAGGCCCTCTCTGCGCGCTCGTCCAGCACCACGGGGATGTCCTCATATACCAGCTCGGGCAGGTCCAGATAGTCAGCCGCCTTCATGCTGATGCAGATGTCGGAAATCTGCTTGTATATCTGTTCTTCGGCTCCGTCCTTCGGGGCGTAGGAAAAAATCGTTGTGCGGTTGCGCTTGTCCGGGTTGAAGTACAGATCCCGGTAAACGCTGATAGTCCGTCCCAGCCGTTTCCCGCCGTCCAGCAGAAAGATTTGTGACCACAGATCCATGAGCCCATGCGGGTTCGGCGTGCCGGTCAGCTCGATAATGCGATTGATGCGGGGGCGCACCGTCCGCAAGGCCCGGAAGCGTTTGGATTGATGATTTTTGAAGCTGCTGCTTTCGTCCAGCACCACCGTATCAAACGGCCAGCGCATACCGTAGTACCCCACCAGCCATTGGGTGTTTTCCCGGTTGATGACGTACACGTCGGCCGGGGTTTCCAGCGCCGCCGCCCGCTGCCGCTCGGGGCCCAGCACGCCCACCACACGCAAGCCCTGTAGATGCTGCCACTTTTTGGCCTCCGTCTGCCACGTGTCTTCAGCTACCTTCTTCGGGGCGATGACCAACACGCGGTTCACGCACCACCGGTCAAACTTCAGGGCTTGCAGCGCCGTCAGCGTCACCACCGTCTTACCCAGCCCCATGTCCAGCCACAGCCCGATGGCCGGATTCTCCATGATCGCGTTCTGCGCGTATTCCTGATACGGGTAGGGGTTATATATCCTCGCCATGCACTAACCTCCGGCAATCCTCTATAATCGCGGCCACCTTCGCCACGCTATCCACAGTCGAATACACCGTGAAGCCCAGCCCACGCAACACGCCTTGTACAAGCACTTGCCGGGGGCGTTCCTTCTTTCCGGGCTGCTTTGTCTCGACAAACAGCACGTGCCCGCCCGGTAACAGGATCAAGCGGTCAGGCACGCCCGTATAGCCGGGGCACACCAGCTTTAAGCACAGCCCTCCCAGGGCCCGGACGGGGCGTATCAGCTTTGATTCGATGTCGCGTTCAAGCATGGGAAAAGCCCTCGCGCGTATGCGTGTCTACTTTTGCACGCGACCTGCGGCCTTCACCATCAAAGCCAGCACAGCCCCGGCGCCAATAAGGTCCAATATCTGCACCATCCGGACAAACCGAAAAAGCCACTCCATCGTTACCGCGTAAAGCAAAATAGCCAATGCCCACATCATTACCTCCCCCTTATCGGTCAACACGCGCACACGCGCGCGTATACTTGCATATACGCTCAGGCGGTTTAGGCGTGATGCGCGCGCCCTAACGCATATATTTTATAAGTCTATTAGAAATATCTGTTGAACTGTTGACGTATACGGGAAAGCCCTTGCGCCATGCGGGTTTCCCTGTCGCCACTTTCTGCCACACTTCTGCAACACATCGAAATCTGTTGACTTACCCTGTCAACGCTTCAACACTCCAAAATGAAGTGTTGCACCAGTGTTGACGTTAATCTGTTGACGTTCCTTCCACATAAAAGCCCCGCTGCGTCCCGTAGGGCCCGCACCGGAAGCTCGAATTGGCGCGGGTCAAATTGGGGAGCTTTGCCAGGATATTATTGATCTCCCGCGTATCCGTCTGCCGGAAATCTTTCTGATTCCCGTTGTACAGTTCGCACCAAACCTCGATCGCGGAGATCCGGTCCCGTTTCATTGTCTCGACCTCCCCATGTGTAGCTTGCGCCCACCAATCGCGCCGCCGGTCGATGGTCCACTTCTGCCAGTCCAATGGGATCTCCCGGTCTACGAAATCAGCAATCATGCCTTCCTTGGGGCTGGCTTCGCGGTGACGTTCCTGCATTTCTTGGGCCTGCTGCTCGATGTCGCCGGTCAAATAAAGCTGCTCACCGGTCTGCCAGCGGGCTTTGGCCTCGGCCCATATCTGCGCAATAACGTCGTCGGTCAGATCGCGCCACACGTTCTTCGCAGAGGGCTGCAAGCCTACGTCGACCGGCCAGAAACGCCGGTTGCCGGTCATGTCCTGCAAAAAGTCCATCTGATTGCAGGTACCGAAAAAAGCACAGCAGCGGGGGAGCTCGCGCACGTTGCGCCCATACGCGGCCCGGTACCGGTCCGCCCGCAGGGAAAGAAACTGCTTGATGCGGGCAACGTCCGTCCGTCTGAAGGCGTCCAGCTCGGCCACTTCTACCAGCCACACACCTTGCAGCAGCTCGCTCGCTTCCTTGCCCTCAAAGGTCCGGATGCTGTCATTGAACCAGCCACGGCTCATGCGGTCCAGCAGCGTGGATTTTCCAAGCCCTTGCCGGCCGCACAGGATCAGCATGTTATCGTACTTGCACCCCGGCTCCATCGCGCGGGCGATAGCAGCAGTGAAAGCCTTGCGGCATACGGCGCGGGTATACTCGCTGTCCTCGGCGCCCAGGTAGTCGGTAAACATCGTGTCAAGGCGGGGCGTCCCGTCCCACACAAGGGCGTTTATGTAGTCCTGGACCTCGTTGAAAGCGTGGGTCGCTGCATGGATGTCCAGCGCCGCGTCGATGTTTCCGCGCTTCGTGATCGCGTACCGCTTCTCCAAATACCAATAGATGCCGCTGCTGTCCGTGTCGCTCCACAGACGGCGCTTGCCGGCCGTTTCCCAGGGGAGGGGGCCCAGTACCTCACCCCGGCCGGCGAACTTGTTCAGCGCGAATTTACCTTTCAGGAGCGGGTCGTTGTCCAGTATGATGCGGATATTGTCAATGGTCGGCTTGATCGCGCCGGTCTGCGACGTTTGGAGCTGCGCCATCCAGGCGTCTGGGTTCTCGTCCGTGTCGGGCGTGGCGGCTGCCGGCGCACCCTGCATCAGCGCGGCAAATTCTTGTTGACCGGCCTCGTACCGTTCCCGGATCAGCAGCGTGGATACCTTGGGGTCGGATGCCGCAAATTCCAAAAACGCCTTGGAAGACGGTAATTTGTTCACCGGCGTCTCAAGCGCGGAATTGGCGTCCAGATGCCCGTACTTGTGGAGCCGTACCATGTCAGCCGCGTTCACCAGCCGGCCGCCGCAGGGGTCCGTAGCGTGGTGACTGTAAAGGAACTTCCCGTTGTCGTAGACGATTGCGCCGCCCGTCGTGCTGCCGTTCAAGTAGGTGTACCGGTTCGGGTCGTTGTCCACCGGGGCATAGATGCCGGGGAGAAAAGTGTCCATCGCGCCGAAAATGTCATACACCCGGCAAAACGCGCCGATCAGTCCGGGCTTGCTCTCCGGGTCGCCCTGCCGCACGGCCATCTTTTGGTAGTTGTTCGCGCCGGGGACCTGCGGCCGCTCCGTCCAGTCCTTCCAATCCGTGTAGCGTCCCAGCGTCGCGTCCACGCTCAAAAAGGGCGCATCCGCATACTTGAAGACGTATTCCCCGTCCGCGCTGCATGACGGCCAGTACATGAGCCGGTTTGCCTCAAACGTGGTCGGGTCTGCCATCGTGATGCCGATGTCGGCCGCCAGACGGCGGCTTACGGCGTCGTACTCGTCCGGGGTCATATCCCGGTCGGTCACAACTACAATGCGCAGGCGCGGGGCCTCGGGGCGGTGCTTGCGCGTGCTGTACACGCAGTAGCCATAGCCGGCCGCGTCCAGCGTCGCCAGGATCCCGTCAGTACCGTAGGGCGGGATGCTGTCAAAGTCCAGCGTCACCACGCAGCGGTCGATAACGGCGTCAGCCTTGCGCCGGATACCATTCAGCCGGCCGCCCACAAAGCCGCCTATATCCTTCCGGATGTCCTGATCGGCCTTTGACATGGACAGATACTCAGCCAGTGTCTCGGTGCCGCGCAGGGGCGTTTGCAAGCGCGCATAAAGCTCTGATACCGTCAGCACCAGCGGATTCCAGGCCATAGCCTTGCGGTTGTTCCCGATGACAACATGAAGTTGCTTGTCGTATTTCAAAGCCATAGTTATAGCCTCCCCTCGCCGCCCTTGTTGGCGGTTCGGTCAATTCCTTTTGACTGAATAGATTATAAGTCAAAGCCTCTTGACTGTCAAGAACTTTTGACTGATCTTGACAGTCAGCGGCTTTGCGTTTTGGGGCCTCAGTCAGAACTTCTTCCCGTGCTTATACGGCCGCAAGGTCGATTCCCATATACCCGCACAGGTCCGCGATCCGTATAACCGCGTCGGCCAGCTCCACGGCGTACCCCTCGGGCTTGTTGCACGTCAGCGTGGGGGTGCTCGCCACGCCCCCCGCCGCCACTGTAATACACCGGTGGGGTGGGGAAGCCCGGTCGGATTCTGTTGTCGGCTCTCACTTCTTCCAGGGCCTCGGAAAGCTCGGAGTGTATCAGGGCGATGGAAGTGCCAAAGTCAGGTGGATCCTCCCAAAAACCGTGCTCGACAGCGTTCTCATGGGCTGATCTGACAAGCTCGGTCAAGTCGAAAGCGGAAAAGGCTCTGTCGTCTATGTATTTGTCCGCGTAGACCTTCCGGGTGTCAGCTCCGTATTGTTCTACCACTTCCGGCAGATTCTCGTTGACAGCATCAAAATGGATCCCAAATCGCGTGCACCATAGTACCGCGTCCCGCAGTCTGTCACCGTTTCTGTTCGTCCACAGAATCAGCTTTGCGCCCTCTTTCTGCTGGTCCAGCACGTAGTCGATGACGGTCTTCCGGGGCAAACCGATTGCCGACCATTCGTCGGTGCACAGCGTACCGTCAAAATCGACGGCGATGATTTTTTCAGCCATTTCTTCTTTTTGCCTCCTATCAACTTCTCGGTTTGGGGATCCCCGCGAACTCGCTCGGGCCGGGGCGCATCCGTGCTGTGTAGCTCGCCGCGCACTCCGGGCACAGGTTCTCCCAATCGTTGCCTATCTTGATGGACTTCCACCCACTGGCCTTCATGCCGTCAACGGCGTCCTGAAACTCGAAAAAGGGGCCGTCAATCATCCCGCAGGTGTCACAGGTGGCGTAATACTCGCCAAATTCTCTATCTATCACGTTGTTTCAGCTCCTTTCGTAACCGGTCGGCCGTCTTCCTGTATTTCGGGGGCAAAGGGAAAATCGTAATTAGAAGGTTGCCGTGGAATATGTAGACGTTGTTGCAGTAGACCCGTATATTGTCGGCCGTTTGGTGTTTCCAGTAGAGCTTTTCCAGGTAGCGGAACAGGCTGCCGCCCGTTTTCTCAGGCCGTAGACCGTCCCGCAGCGCCCTCTCCGCGTTCTTCACAGCGACGCCTTTAGGCAGGCCGGCGCGTTCCTTGATCCGCTGGGTAGCGTGTTTCGTGACGTAGGCCACGTCGTTTCAACCTCCTTCACCGTGCGGCTGCACAAGTTCCAGGGCTTCGACGGGGACACAGTAGGCTATTTCGTTTTTCCGGGCGATTTTGGCCGTGGTATAAACCCCGTCCCGGTGTCGGTCCGTCCGCACGTTCCAGACCTTATAGACCCTTCCGTGGTATCGCACCCGATCCCCGCGCTGGATGGTGGTATTCATGTGGCTGCCCTTTCCATGAACAGCTCCTTGATGCGGGGGCAGTCCGTAACGATGCGGTTACAATCTGTCCAGTCCGGCAAGTCGTCGTGAGACGGATGGTGGGGACATTTCCTACAGTACACGTCTGCAACATATTCCATAATTTCCGTCCATGTAAATTCGTTGTCTACTTCAGCGCAGTATTCTACCTCCATGAAGTGACAGTGCTCATGCAAAGCGCGGGAGAAAAATTCCCCACACCATTTCCCGGTTTCCCGAAAATACCTCTCGCCGGGTTTGATCTCCTGACCGCACAGCTCGCACGTATGCTGCTTTTTGGCCGTCAGGGAGCGTTCGTCGTAGAACTCCATCATAGGTCTACCGCCTCCGTCTGCGTGGGTTCGCACCGGTAGATCGTCAGGTGTCGGGCCACGACGTTCCACTCAAACCGCACGCCGCTTTTCACAAACAGAAAGAACGGCCGGTTTTTCCAGCGTCCCGCGCTGTCCACCAGGATCAAGCCCCATTTCTTAATCTCCGGGCAGTAGGCTAGTATTCTTTCGCCTTCATTCCCAAACTCTCCTATTCCAGCGTATTGCCCCTTGCCGCCACGCCTCGCCTCTGGGGTTTCTCGTCCACGGCGGCGCGATATAGTCAAATTCGATCTTACACCCGCAGTACCCCGTGCAGTGCACTAGGACATGGAAGGTGGGGTACTCGGGGTTTGTTCCCCTCGGCTCGATCGAACGCACAGCCACGGATCCGCATATCGGGCAGGGCTTCAACCGGCCGTTCATGTTCTCCCGGAGCAGCTTGTCCCGGCGCTCCAGCTCGTCGGTCATTTCCTCCAGAACTTCAGCAGCCTTGCGGGCATTAATCGTGCTGTCACAGACATGTAAAAGCCGCTCCTGTTCATCGGCGTCGGTTCGCAGCCGTTCGATCAGCTCCCGATTGCGGGCCACGATGTTGAAGCTCATGGTCAGTCGCCTCCATTCTGTAGTCAATTACTCGCTCGCCGTGTAGCTCTTAAAGCTCCGCCCCACAAAGCGGGCACACGGTTCCCGGTATCTTGATGCCACAGTTCGGACACCGGCACCGCACCTGGTCCACGTCCTGTTTTGACAACGCCTCCTGTTCAGCGGCGGCCAAATTCTTGACAGCTTGGTCAAAATATGACTCTTTTAGCTCAATGCCAAGGCCCCGTCGGCCCATGACCACAGCCTGATACGGGACAGAGCCAATGCCACAGAACGGATCGAGCACGATTTCACCAGGCGCCGTCCACAGGTCGATGCACCGCTCTATGAGATCCAGTTGCAGCGGGCATATATGTTTTTCGTCCTTTTCGTCCCTCGCGGACTTCCGCTGCAGGGTGTTGGACTGCCGAATATCCATCCACACGGGAGACGCATACCGCTGCCACACGTCCACAGGAAACTGTTCAGGCGTATGCGCTATGGGTTCAGGATTTTCACCGGGCTTGCGGAAGGTGACGACGTAATCCGGCAAGCCCTGTCTGCTCATGGAGCTGTCCTTGCGGATCTGCTTGTGAAGCAGCCCCAGGGCTTTAGTCCGCTGCATTTCGGTGACAGGGTTCTTCCATACGCATACTTCGCTGTGGAAGATGAAGCCCGCATAAATAAACATTCGGATAATGTCTCCGCGAAAGTCCTTCACTCCGATAAAACCGTCACGGCTTTTCATGGCGGGCAGGTTCATACAGTGGACGGAAACAAGCCGGCCCGGCATTATCACCCGATACAGTTTTGCTAGAAAATAGAGAAAATGCTCCTGAAACTCCGCGTCATCTTTGCAGTTGCCCATATCCCGGTCACTGTCAGAATAGGTATAGAGGCTGGCAAACGGCGGGGAGAAAATGGAGAAGTGAACAGAATCCGCCGGAAGGCCCTGTAGGACTTCTACGCAGTCCCCCTGATAGATCGTGTATTTCTCGCTCACGCTTTGGTTGAGTATGTTCATGCGGAAAACCCCTCCCACGCAGGTAGTGTCATTGTTTGGCCGGGCTCATAGGGCGTCGCTATTCGACAGGTGCTCTTCAGCTCTTTTTTCGTGATGTCCTTTGTCTGAGCCACCATAGCCGTGTGCATTCGCTCCCCGTCTCGCTGCTTACGCTCGATGTTCTCCCGGACACAGCCTTCTTTGGCGCTAATGATTATATAAACGTCCACCGGCTCAACCTGCCCAAAACGCCAGCAGCGCCGCACGGCTTGATAGTATTGCTCATAGCTATCCGACAGGCCAGTAAAAATCATCTTGTGGCACTGCTGCCAGTTCATTCCGAAGCCAGCGATTGACGGTTTTGTGACAAGGCAGTGATATACGCCCATGGAAAACCCCAGCATGGCAATAGCTCGATGCTCTGATTTATCACTCCCCCGGACCTCGACGTTTTTAGCGATAAGACTAGATAGTTCCTCGCTTTCGGCGTTGAGATCGCACCACACTAGCCATTGATCCGGTGAGCCGTTGACCAGATTTGCGGCCGCAGCGCAGCGCGCGTGGATGGTGTCTTTTCTGGCCTGTCTGCGTTCTGTGAGCGACAGGGTTTCATCAAGAGCTTTATCGCCGTCCACAACAATCTCATGGACCCGCAGCTCCGGCAGATCGTACCCGGCGGCGTCATACCCCAGAGTTGCCGGACTGTCCAGCACAACCGCCCAAGATCCCATCCAACGCCAAAAAATATCTTGGGCGTGACCTTTAAGCCTCCATTTGCTCGTTTGCCCCCCGTCATGTACAAAGAACATGGCCAGCATTTCCGTATAGGACATGATGCCTAAAAATTCTGCATGGTTTCCCAGTTCCATGTAGTCATTTGGTGCCGGCGTTGCCGTGCACGCCAGGCGGAACGGCGTGTCACTGAAAAAATCAATGATCTGTGTCCGCACCTTACCGGTAAAGGATTTCAAGATGCTGCTCTCGTCAAGCACAACACCAGAGAACTTGCAATCCTTGAACTTGTCCAGCTTCTCATAGTTGGTAATGTTGATACCGGGCACCACATCCACGCCGGTCTCGCACAGGTTTACCGGGATACCGAATTTCGTACCCTCTGAAACAGTCTGCGAAGCTACCGCCAGCGGCGCAAGAATAAGCACAGAACCACCGTATTGTTCACAAACCTTGGCGCCCCACTCCAGCTGCATAGCCGTTTTTCCAAGGCCGCAGTCGGCAAAAATCGCCGCGCGGCCTTTTGCAAGCGCCCACCGCACAATATCCCGCTGGAAGTCATAGAGCTTCGGATTGAGCTGATCGACAGTCACCTGGATGCTATCCGTGTGGATCGTAGATATGGACTTTTGTAAAATGAACTCTGAATACTGCATCGCGTTTCGCCCTCTCGTGTTCTTCATCGGCCCTCCCAGACAGCCTTGACCATATCAGCGTTGAACATTATCGGCTTCATACTGTGCGTTTTAATTCCATTCATGGTCTTGCATGGAATACTCTGCCTCCCACAGGAAGACGATTCTTCCCAGGGACTGGTCCACGAATCCGATTTTGCCGTCGTACACGGTCAGGTTCAGCCTGCACCCGACGCACGCAGCCTCGATCGCGCGTTTCAGGACCACCGCCCGCTTCTGGGCTTCCTCAGTGGCGTATTTCAACACCTCGTTTTCCGCGTTCTGCGCCATGTCCATTTCTCCTTTCATCCTTTGCGGCGCTTGATTCGCTCATTCAAGGCTTCCATCGCTCATATCACGCCTCAGGATAGTTCGGGTGGATGTCGTCGAACAACACCGGGATCTTTTTCCGCGTCGCGTTGAGCACCTGTGTAGCTATCTCCCGCATCTGCGGATGGGCGGCGGATGAACACCGCAGATTAAAGAAGTGCCTCCACTCCCGGATGTCAGCCGTCATGCAGACTTCGGTTTTCAGGCTGTTCGGCAGTACCGCGCGGGCCTCCTGCGGGGTCAGGCCCAGGTTCAAAAGGTCGAAATAGGCAACCTCGGAGCGCTCACACACGCGCTGCCACACACGGTAGGCGTCCGTATTCGGCTGCAAATAGCAGGGCGCTATGACGGTGATCTCGCCGCCAAACTCACCCTTACTGTAGTTACAGTACCGGGTGCTCTCCTGGCAGTAGGCGGCCAAACGATGCCGGACAATCTCGTGAGAAACGCCACGGTCGCAGATGAACTTGACCGTAAAGCTGCAATGCTCCAGGACGGCCTCGTGCCCACGCTTGATAATGGCCCGGCAGAACGCCTCCGCGCTGCCATCCTTGATCTTGCTCTCAGACTTGTAGCACACCCGGCCGCACTGTTCGATGCGGGCCAAAATCTCCTTGCCATCAATGGGCGTGATGAACTCGAACGACGGTTTAATGATTTTCATTTGCAGATACCTCCTTCTGCGGCGTGTTGGGCTTCAAAGCCCGCCTGTGAAACATGGACGTGATGCGCGAAAGCACGCTACGGTTGCTGCTGTCGCGTGCCACCCGGTAAAGCGCCCGATTGGTCTGCGCCCGGAATGCCGCACCCTTGTACTGCTCGGACCGGTGACTGCGCTTGCGGTGATTTGTTGCGCTGCTCATTTGGGATCCTCCTTGCTTGCGATTTTTACAGCAAGATCAAGCCCTGCGGACATCCCCGCTTCAAAAATTCCGAAAATTTTCACGAGCCTACAGGTTTCGGGGATGCCGTTGTTTGTGGCAAATCGCTTCATGCAATCCGTGATGCTGTCAGGAGCCAGGGCTTTGAGATATTCCTCCCAAGCATTGCATACGATGACGAAAGCCATTGCCTCATCGTCCATCGTCTCGTCCTCCTGTGGATCGGCCGGGGCCGGCGCCGGTCTCTCTCTCTCTGCGGAGAGGGCAGTGTTCGGGCTAGCTATCATTTTGGGATCCTCCTTTAGTCTTTCTTGAAGAACGTCCCCACCCACCCGTCAGCACTCAGCGGAAGGCCGGGAGCCCAGGAAACAGGTGTTGACATAATATCTGTGACCTTCTTCAGCATGGTATCGTCGTCTGCAAACGGGGTCGTATCAATCACAACCTCGTCGTGGACGTGAAATACAATGGGGAAATGCGCGGCTTCCAGGCGTTCAATTGCTTCTGCCAAGCAATCCCGCGCAATTGCCTGTACGCAGTTCTCCGTGAGCTTGCCGCCGTAGGTTTCAATCGGTCCCCACTTCTTCGTGGACTGATTCACGCCGTAGTAAGAGATAGACGGCGCGCCCCAGCGGTTTTCTGTGATCTGCGGATTGATGTAATAGAGCTTCCGGCCAGACGGCAGGGTGATGGACAGGACCGGCATATTCTGTCGGATGTCGTACTCACGGGCCAGGGTCACGTAGCGCACCTTGCGCGCGCCGCCGTAGGTTATCACGTCAAGCGCCGCGCTCTCCATGTCGTACCAAAAATCACGGATGCGGCTGCTCGCGTTGCGCCAGTTGTTCACGATCTCCTGTACCTCGTCGTCGCTCATGTCGTCCAGCGCGTGGGATACGTCCATACGCCGCATAGCACCGACGCCGCCCTGGTATCCAAGTGCCAGCTCAGCCACCTTGCCGCGTTGCCGCAGGGCGTAGTTTTCGTGCCCCTTGACAATGGTTTCCACGGGGACGTGGTAAATCATGGCCGCGCTCGCCTCGTAGATTTTGCCGGTCGTGCGGAACACTTCAAGCCGCCACGCCTCGCCGGCCAGCCACGCGATGACGCGGGCCTCGATTGCCGAGAAGTCGGCGTCGATCAGCACATTCCCTGGTGTAGCGATAAACGCCGTCCGTATGAGCTGGGACAGAGTATCGGGGACGTTGCCATAGACGAATCGCAGATGGTCCTTCTGCCGGTGCTTGACGTAGCCTCGTGCAAGCTCCAAGTGCCCTATGTATGTACGCGGTAGGTTCTGGACCTGGACCAGCCTGCCAGCCCAACGACCCGTGCGGGCAGCCCCGTAGAACTGTAGCAGTCCCCGGACGCGGCCGTCCGAACAGACGCAGGCTTCTATGGCGTTGTATTTCTTCGTGGAAGTCTTGCCAAGCTCCTGCCTGATTTCCAGCATCCGGCGCGTGTCGCCGGCCACAGAATCCATCGCCAGCAGATCGCTCACCGTTTCTTTGCGCAGATTCTTGACCTGTACCCGCGTGCCCTCGTCAGCACCGTCAAGCTCGATCATCGACGCATTGTTGAGCCAGCGCAGCAGTTGGGAAATGCTGTTGGGGTTGTCCAGCCCGGAAATGCGCACCGCCTCGTCGGTCAGCTCTCCCGTGACTGCCTCGCCCACAGCCAGCGCGCCGCGTGTGAAGTCCATGTCCACGGCCACGCCGCGCGCGTTGATCCGCAGGTCCGTTTCCCACTGTCGTTGCACGAAATCGGGGACAGGGAAGGCCGCCAGCCGGTCTTCGATCTCCATTTCAGTAACAACGTCCTGCGCGTTGTACTCTTTGAACAGCCGCCACTTGTCGGGGTCATGCTGCGGCCGGTTTCTCGTTCGGCCTCCATTGGTCTTCGTAGCCTTGCAGGGCACGCAGAAATAACGGATCAGAGCTTTGCCGGTGTTCAGCTTTTGCTTGTCCTCGGGCAGCCCCAGGGCGCGTCCGGTCGCGTCTAGGCCGGCCGTATATCCGGCATAAAGGCCGTGCAACATGGTGTCGCGCCACTGTTCCGGTATCATCGGCCCGTAGACCTTGCTCAGACAGCCCCATTCAAACGCGGCGTTGTAGGCGTACTTGATGTACTCCGGGTCATGCAGCGCGCTTACAAGCCACTCAGGGACGCTCTCACCGGTCGCCAAATCAATGACGTGTACGGGGCCACGATCAAGGGAATAAGCGAACAGCAGAATTTCAAAGTCCGGACTATCTATGTACCGAAACGCCCCTGCAACGGCGATGGGAACACTGGAATACGTTTCCAGGTCAATGCTCAGTTTGTGCATCGTCGCGCCTCCAAATCGGAGGGCGGGCTCGCTCTCGTGTGTAGCTTGCCCGCCCTGCGGCTCACATCGGCTCGCCGGTGAGAGGGTTGATCTGCGGCTGCTGCGGCTGCTGCGCAAACTGCGCGAACTCGGACGCCGTAGGCTTCACCGCGCCGCCCAGCGATTCGCCGTCCCGCGTCTTCATCACGCCGTCCAGGCTGCACCCGATACCCTTCTTGCCGGCGCTGTTGTAGCCGAAAAAGTGGATCGTGCACCGGGCGTACATACCGGAATAGCTGTCAGCCGGGGCCAGCTCGACGTTCGGATTGGAAATGTCGCAGACCCAGGGGCGGCCGTCCTGCGCGCGCCGGGAAGCGGTCAGCACCCACATACCCTTGCACTCGGGCCCGTAGGCCGTCCCGTCCTGCTTTACGCCGTCGCCGTCGTGAACGGGGGTGGGGATGATGGGCGGGCGCACGCCGTTCCACGTCTTGCTGTTGACAGCGGCATTGATGGCCGCGCTGATGGCGTTGTCGATGTCCTGCTTCGTGACCTTATCGGTCTTGGGGATCAGCAGCGTGACGCCGTACTTCGGCTCGGTGTTGGGCTGCTGCGGGTTGACGTAGGGCGCGGCCAGATGGACGTAGGAAAGCCGGACCTCTCCCGTCAGAGACTTGTTTGCCTGATTCATGTACATAGTTCTGTTCTCCTTTTCGATTTAGAAATAATGTTGGATTTTCGCATTTTGGTAGAGCTCGTAAACCGCTTTTGCACGTTCGACGTTGATTTTGGTCGTTTTTTGAGCACGTTCCAGCCCGTCCTTCGCTTCGCGCGCATATTTGACCAGCTCTTGATTTCTGCGCTTCCGCGCTGTGGCCTCTTTCCGCTTTTGGGTCTTCGTCCAGCTCGCGGGGAAGTAGGCCGGGTCCGGGTCCTTGTAGAAATTCCGGTAGTCGTTCAACCGCTCTTTATACCGCTGTTCGGCCTCGGTGATACGCGCCTTCCCGCGCTCCTGCATCAGCTCACCCAGTTGCGGCAGCTCCCGGTCAAGAAAGTCGATGGCCTCTTTGTTTTCTTCATACCATGAGAATTGAAAGAGCCATTGGAACAGCTTCTTTAGCGTTGACAGCTTCATATGCAGGAAAGCCAGCGGATACTCAAGCCGGTAAGAGCACGTATCAAAGCAGCGGAAACGGACATCGGGATCATAGTTAGACATCGCCGACACCTGCAAACTCCCTCGGACCGACAGGGGAATAGGGATCCCGTGCATCTGTAGCCGATACCAGCGTGGGCTTGCCGGGAGGCCACGTGATAAGGTCGCCCATCAGCTCGGTAAACCGCTTTTTGCCAGTCAGCTTCTCAAGCTGCGCAAGGGTCTTGGGCTTGCGGTCATAAAGGATCGCGTCGTCATAGCCCTCACTGCGCATCTTCTCCATGGCAGCGTCTGCGTCCGTAAAGGCGCGGATCCGCTTGCCCTCCACGACCTTCCAGCCGGGGATCTCGCGACCGGTCAGGATCGCGTCTCGCGCGTACTCTTGCAAATCTGCATACCACGCGGCCAGCCCTTCGGCCTTCGCCAGCAGCTCGCCGATCTCAGCGTCAGACAGGACCGGGGGCTTCGCCACGTCCATGCTGCTGAGTTGGTCAGCGCGTTCCAGATCGGCCGCCGTCATACGGCCCTCAATATCGGCGTTGACGTACTGGGAAAAGCCGGCGTAGTATTCCGCGCGGGCGCGGCACTCGGCCTTGCCTTTGCAAAAGCGGCACCACTCCCCGGCGCAGAAAGTACCCACGCCAAAATAGGCCGCCTGTGCTTTGGGCCGGAGCACATTTGCGCCCCATTCCTTCAGCTCGTCCACGGAAAGCCATTCCTCGACAACATCCTCCGTGATACGGGGCTGCACGATGGCGGTACACACGCGCTTGATGGAATCGCCGTAGATTGGATAGAACATTTTCAGCGCGCCCAGCGCGTAAGCCCGCATCTGCCCGTTGTTGATAGAGGAAACCGGGACGCCCTTGCCGTGTTTGTAGTCAGTGATCCTCAGTGTGTCGCCGCCGATCATAATGCAGTCACAGGTCCCAAACCCTTCCGGGATGTACTCGGACAGGTCCACCCGGACCTCGAACGCCACGTGCGGAATCGCTTCATACTCGTTGGCCTTCTCGACCAGGAAATTCACATAGAACTCGGCGGTCTTGCTCATTTCGTCCTGCCACAGAGCATGAGACTTCAGCTTCTTCAGCTCACTGTTAAACTTCCGGGTGGACATGGGCGTGAACTTCTTGCGCCCGTACAGCTCGCACACGGCATGAGCAAGTGTTCCTTCGGCGGCGTAGACGGACGTTTCCCCATCCGGGAACAGTTCTTCATAACGCGGGGCGGCCGTACAGTTCGACCACCTTTCAAAGCCGGACGCGGTAACAACCGCGTGTTCCCTTGGTGTAGCCATACCCTTCGCCTCCCGTCAGATGGTCGCACCCAGCTCCCTCAGTCCATCCGCCACATCTGCGTACTGCTCAGGTTTGAGCTGTGTCACAGCCTGGACACCGTACTTCTTCAACAGCCCCATAAGCTGCATCATCTTGGTGTTGGACTGGTCCTTCCGGTCCATTTCCAAAAGCTGCGCCCCGGCATTGGTGATGTCGTCAAAGGTGTAAACCTTCGTGGTGGTGGGCTGCTGCGGGGCCGGAGAAGGGGCCGCCGTGGTGAGGTCCTCCGTCCCAGGGATAGCCGTTGCCGGCGTCTCGGTAGGGGCCGTAATCCGGGTAGGGTCCAGGACCTTGACAACCGGCACAGGGCCATCTAGTGTCGCCGCGCTGCTGCGGCTGGTGTCAGCCCGCTGAGCCAGCGCCAACGCCAGATTCGTGATCGCGCTCGCCAGTTCCGGGGCTTCGATTATCAATTTCGCCTCCAACATTTTGTTCGTACCTCCGTATGTTAAGATTTTGGTGTTACTCTTTTCCGGGTATCGAAATTACGCCTGCGCAGCAGAAACGCGGGCTTTCTGCTGCTCCTGCCAGCGTTCAAAGTGCATGCGGTTGACTGGATCGTCGAAAAACCGTTGAATTGCTTCTAGGAACGTGGCAGACAAGTTGTGTTTGTCCGCTTCGCCCATCTGCGACAGATCAAAGCGTGACTTTTCCGCTGCATTCATCCTGCTTTTGCATCGTCCTCGCCTTGCGCGGCCTGCTTCTTTTCCAGCCGGTCCAGAGCATCAAGAATGTTCTGGATCGTCTTCTCAGTACCGCGCTTGCCGTTCATAACTTCAGAGACGTATGATGCGTTGTACCCGCTCTCCTTCGCCAACATCTGCCCGGTGATCCGGGCGACGTGCATACGTCCCACGGCATCGACAATCCGTGCGTCCATAGCGTCTTCCCCCTTCCTAAAAAGTCAAGATTTTTTGCCTACAGCAGTTGAAACCTTTTGACTTTTGTGATATAATCCTCAAAGCCAGTATCACGCCACGTTTACCGATCTCACCTTCCAAATGCGACGGTATGTGGGCATCTTGTCAAAATCGTTTGACTGCTACGCACACAATATAGCAAAAAGATTTTGACTTGTCAATAGGTTTTGACTAAAATGCGTAAAAATTTTTTGACTGGCCGGAAAGAGGACCGACATGGCATTTTGGGAGCGATACGAAAAGCTCTGTTTGGGCTGCGGCTACAAGCCGGGGTCAGAACAGGCCGCGCAAGCAATAGGAACAAGCCGGGGCACGATTTCCGCATGGAGGAAAAGCGGCAACCCGCCGACATCGGACATGCTTGTGCGAATTAGCGACACCTACGGCGTCTCTACCGATTATTTGCTGGGCCGGACAGATGATCCCATTGATTACACCAACCCTGATTTGATTGCGGAATTGGCTGGACCCCAGCTTGATGCGCTCGGTGGGGACGTGAAAAAAGCGGTCGCCTTCCAAAAGGCAACCGCTGATGATGTGCGCCGCGAAGCTACACAGCAGAAGGGCGTGGTGCTTTACGGACAGCTCGATGAAGCAGACAAGGGTAAGGCAGAGGCGTTTATGTTAGGACTGCTCTCTCAAGACAAATATGCCACTCAGCCTGCCGTCAGGAAAAAACGCGCGTGATCCGGGTGAGCAATGATACCCTGGTCATCGCCACTCGTCACGGAAATCTGATCCATATGGTGAGGAAAGCTCTATGAGTGTGGAAATACGCTACAACGGCACTCAGCGAAGCCGACAACAGGACAAAGGGGAACTGGCTGCCGTATATGCCCGGTATTCGTCGCGGAAGCAGGGCGAACAATCTATAGAAGGGCAGCTTGCCGCCGCCAAAGCATATGCAAAAGCCCGTGGTTACACTATCGTCCATGAGTATGTAGACCGCGCTATGACCGGTAGAAACGACAACCGGGATGAATTTCAGCAGATGCTATCAGACTGCGGGAAAAAGCAGTTTTCGGTCATCATCGTCTGGAAGGTCGACCGATTCGGCAGAAACCGGGAGGAAATCACGTTTAACAAGTACCGCGCCAAAAAGCACGGTGTACGGGTTGAATACGTGGCCGAGAACATGGGTGAAGGCCCGGAAAGCGTTATCCTGGAAAGCGTACTGGAAGGTATGGCCGAATACTACAGCTTGCAGCTCTCACAGAATGTTCGACGCGGAAACCGGGAGAACGCCAAAAAATGTAAGTTCACAGGCGGCCGCGTCCCCTTAGGCTACAAGCTGGATACAGACCATCACTTTATTATCGACCCTGAAACGGCGCCCCTCGTCCGACGCATTTACGCCATGTACGCAGAAGGGCAGACCATCACGGAAATCATCACCCAGCTCAATGCGGAAGGACTGCGGACCGGCCAGGGAAACCCATACACAAAAAACAGCCTACGGACCGTTCTTTCAAACGAGAAGTACATCGGGATCTATGACTTCAAGAACGGAGAAATCCGCATAGAAGACGGCGTACCAGCCATCGTGGACAAGGACACTTACTACAAGGTGCAAAAGCTCCTGGCGATCAATCAGCGGGCTCCTGCGGCCAAATGGAGCAAAGCTGACTACCTGCTCACCAACAAACTGTTCTGCGGCACCTGCGGCGCACAGATGGTCGGAGAAAGCGGTACGAGCAAGACCGGGGTAAAGTATAACTACTATCTTTGCATCAATCACAAGCGAGGGAACACGTGCACCCGCAAAGCGATCCGGCAGGACGTTATTGAACCGTATGTGCTGGAAAAGGCCCAGCAACTTATCATGGACGATGAAGTGGTCGCGTTCATCACTGAAAACGTGTGGGAGTTTTACCAAAAACAGGACCTGTCCAAGGATAAAATCGCTGCATTGCAGTCCCAACTTGCGGATGTAGAGAAGTCCATCAACAATCTCATGCGGGCAATTGAAGCCGGGATGCCCCTTACAGAAATGACAAAAAACCGCTTATCGGAACTGGACGCACAGCGCACGGCAATCAACACGGCGCTTGCAGAAACGCAACTCGAAAGCGGCTTTAGCCTGAAAAAAGAGCATATCCAGTTTTTCCTTGAACAGTTCCGGGAGCTGGATTATACGGACCGGAAGTGTCAGCAGCGGTTGATTGACGTATTTGTGAACTCGATCTATGTAAAAGACGATGAACTGGTCATCAATTTCAACTTCAGCGGAGGAAACGCCACCATTTCATTCAAAGATTTCAAGGCAGCCGAGGACGCCGGAGTGTTCGGATGCCGCGCGTTAAAGGGTACCAAATAGAAACGGTGATTAGGATACAATCGCCGTTTCTTTTCGTTTATCTGAAAAAGCCTGAAAAGCCCGGTGTTTCTGGGCTTTTCAGGTTTTTTGCTTATGATCAGCCGGGGGATAACGCCAGCCGGTCGGTCAATACTCTTTGTGGTATTTTGCCCCTTTGGTGGGTTTGATGTGGATGGTCGCTATCGTGTAATCATGGGGGGTATCGTGTAACTGTGGCCCCCTATCGTGTAAGTATGGGTTGTATCGTGTAGTTATGGCCGCCTATCGTGTAATTGTGGGTTCTGGCATGTAATCATCAGCG
>CANQQB010000012.1 GCA_947625845.1 uncultured Oscillospiraceae bacterium | reverse complement strand
GGAGATACTTACCACCATCGGCGTCCTGTGATCCCCGGCATGGAAAAATGCGTCTCACCATGAGACGCATTTTTCCTGTATCTACTTTGTTTGGTCAGCGCGATCAGAGACTATATCTTGTCCAAACAACTCCGTGATGTAGTCCTGGCGGCCATTGATCACTCTGGCAACGGATATGACGCTGCCCTCGACCCTGTAAACGGCCAGATAAACGCCGCAGACAAGAATACGCAGATCGGTGTCAATACCTGTCCGGGCGCTGATGGAAAAACCGGCTTGTGCATACTGTTCCAACACTCGGATACCATCTGTAATGCGCTTCATGACATTTTGTGCCGCGATGGGGTTTTGGAGGTTTTTGGCGATATAGGTTTTGATGCTTTTCAAATCTGCCGCCGCCTCCGGCGATAACCGTAGCTTATTCATCCCCAAGCCCCAGCATGGACTCGACCTCGTCCATCGTCAGCCACCCGTTCTGCCCAGCGGAATCAAAACCTTTTTGCACTTCCGCTGAAAACTGTTTCCACGCCTTTGCCTTCATGTATTCCGCGTTCTCCGGCGAGGCCAGGAACGGCAGGCCACCCGCATTGATGGACTGCTGGAGGAAAATGTTGACGGCATCTGTCATGGACAGGCCCTGCCGGGCGTAGATGTCCTCGACTTTTTTCTTTACGTCCGGGTTTATCCGCATCTGGAACGTTGCCGTCTTTGGGGCCGTTATGACGTTGAAACTCTGATCCATGGTGAACCACTCCTTTTGCCATAGTATATCCGCGAACAGAGTGTGTGTCAATACATTGTAACTACTTTTATGTGAGGTGAAGAAAATTAGTGATAACTGGGTCGTAAGCAACCTTGAAAACGCACTCGGCACATGGAATGAAAAGCTGGCCGAGCTATGGCAGCTTATCACGCAGACCCCGCAATCGTTCAAAGGCGGGCAGATATGGAGCGTGATCGTCAGCATCAACTCGGCCTTGCAGGGCATCGGCTACGGTCTGCTCGTGCTGTTTTTCGCTATGGGCGTGTTCGGCGCGGCGGCGTCCTTCCGGGAGCTTCAGCGCCCGGAATTTGCCCTGCGCCACTTTATCCGTCTGGCCGCCGCAAAGGTGGCCGTCAGCCGGGGCATGGAGATAATGACCGCCATATTCAATATCTGCGGCGGCGTGGTGAACACCGCCCTGTCCGGCATCGGCGGGGCCGTCTCTACCGCCACCACGCTCCCCACCGAGATCGTGTCCGCCATTGAGGACGTGGGCTTTTTGCAGAGCATCCCACTCTGGCTTGTGTCCCTCCTGGGGAGCCTGTTCATCACCGTCATGTCGTTCATTCTGATATTGACCGTCTACGGGCGCTTTTTCAAGCTGTACCTATACACGGCGATCTCCCCGCTTCCCCTGTCCGCGTTTGCCGGAGAAGGCACGTCCGGCGTGGGAAAATCCTTTATCAAAAGTTACGTTGGCGTCTGTATGGAGGGGGCCGTCATCGTCCTGGCCGGTCGAAGTCCTTGCCGCTCTGCTTGTCCATGTAGATGTTCTTCTCCGGGATGTTCAGCTCCCGCAAGGCTATGAGCTGCCGGTCCTCGTTCTGATCCCGCGAGGACACGCGGATATATCCGTATTCAGCCATCCGGCACCTCCATGTCCGTTCCCTTCTGGACCGATGGAAACTTGGACGCGACGAACTTCGCCACCACCTCGCCGTCAGGACCCCATAGCAGCACGTATTCGTCGTTGTTCCCCCGGGTCAGGCGCGTCCCGCCTATTACCCGGCAAATCGCCAGCTCCGGCTCTGTCAGTTTGGCTTCATTCTCAAATTCCCAATTAATCGGCCATAAAAATTTCCCATTCACACTCAATGCTCTCCGAACAGTGCATCCTTCCGCCTTTCCACGGTAAAAAGAACAGCCGTAGCAGTTTGTCTTATGTAGGCACTCTTCCTGCGCCTCTCCGAAGGTCCAGTCTTTCAGCGGTTTACCCACCTGCGCCACCCCATTCCTTCCAGCCTTTTTCCTTGGCCAGCGCGTCCAGGTCCTTCTGCGCCTCGTCTCTGGTATCCCGCCAGGGGACGGCCCCTAGGCCGCGCCAGCCGTTATGAACAATAAGATGACGAACAACAGATTTTCCGCAGACGACCTCATACGGATCGCGGCCTTTGCTGGCTGCCGTGTCGGGTTCGTGCTCCCGGACGGCGAACACATTTTCCTGGACGAATCTGATATAAGGGAGGGCATAAAAAAAGCCCCGGACGAATGATCGTCCAGGGCAGCAGGCGTGGCCTATTTCTCCGGCTTCTCCGCTCCGGTCCTGTATTTGAGCTGCGGGTCGCTGAAGGGAATGCGGATAAGTAATTCAGAAAGGTCGCAGTTCAGCGCTTCGCATATCAGATCCAAGTGTTCAAGGTTGACCCTCTCGGCCATCTCATTGTACAGGTCGTTGATGGTGCCAGGGCGGATGCCGGTCATCCGGGCCAAGTCTGCCTGTGTCCACCTCCGCTCGCCAAGCCGGGTGGAAAGCAAAATCTTTATCATGCCGCATTCTCCTTTACGTCATAATGTAACGTAAGTTTGAAGTTTTTCCCGCATTTTGTCACAGTATTTCAATTCTGGTCAGATTATCACAATTCTGGTAATAGACAGCAAAAGCCACCACACGGCAACCGCCGTATGGTGGCTTTTCGTCATTTTTGGCACCCTCTAGGGATGCAGATAGGGCAACAAAGCACGAACCCCGAGGCAGTCACTTTTATGACCGCCCCGGTGTTCGTATAAAGAATCTTTGGTGGAGACGAAGGGATTCGAACCCTCGACCTCTCGGATGCGAACCGAACGCTCTCCCAGCTGAGCTACGCCCCCAAATCCGTCGCTAGGGTATTATAACACAATTTCCGGATTTGTAAAGTCCTCTTGTGAAAAAAACCTGTAGATTTACGCCGGCGCGTCCGGCCTCCGGCTCAGCGTCCGGAGGCCAACTGTTCCAGCGTGGGGAAGTTCTGGTCCCGCTCGTTCAGGGTCAGGCCCGTGCCGTCCGCGAGATGATACCCCGCGGCGCTGCCGCTGCCGGGATAGTCCCCCTGCACCTGAGGCCATTTTATCCCCACGGCGGGGTCGTTCCAAGCCAGACCGCCCTCGTCGCCGGGATGATAAAAGTCCGTGACCTTATAGCAAAACTCCGCCACGTCGCTCAGCACCAGATACCCGTGGGCAAAGCCCGGAGAGACGTAAAACTGCTTGCAATTTTCCTCGGTAAGCTCCACGCCGAACCACTGGCCATAGGTATCGCTGCCCGGCCGCAGGTCCACCGCCACGTCGAACACCGCGCCGCGGATGGCACGCACCAGCTTGCCCTGGGGATACTGCTTCTGGAAGTGCAGGCCCCGCAGCACGCCCTTTTTGGACATGCTCTGGTTGTCCTGGACGAACACCATGTCCAGCCCGGCCTCATGCATGTCCCGCTGGTTATAGGTCTCCACGAAATAGCCCCGCTCGTCGCCGTGCACCGTCGGCTCGATCACATAAAGCCCCTCGATAGGCGTCTTCGTCACCTTGATCTGTCCCATAGCTCTTTACTCTCCGATCTCTTTTAAATAGCGCCCCAGCGCGTTCTGCCACGCAGGCAGCGGCTCAAAACCCATTTGCCGCAGCTTGCTCTTGTCCAGGCGGCTGTTGAATGGCCGCGCAGCCTTGGAAAGGCCGTACTCCGCCGTGGTCACGGGGATGACCCGCGTCGCCAGCCCCGCCTGGCGGTATATCTCGCAGGTGAAGTCGTACCAGGAGATGTACCCACCCTCGTTGGTGGCGTGGTAAAAGCCGTACTTCTCGCTCTCCAGCATATCCGCCAGCAGCCTTGCCAGGTCGAACGTATACGTAGGCGTGCCGATCTGGTCGTTCACCACCCGCACGGTATCGTGTGTCCGGCCTACGTTCAGCATGGTCTTGACAAAGTTCTTGCCGGCCAGGCCGAACACCCATGCGATACGCACGATAAAGTACTTCTCCAGCGTGCCCGCCACGGCCAGCTCGCCGTCCAGCTTGGACCGGCCGTATACGCTCAGGGGACCGAAGTCCTTGCAGTCCGGCTGCCAGGGCTCGGTGCCCTGGCCGTTGAACACATAGTCCGTGCTGATGTAGATCATTTTGCAGTCCAGGCCCTTGCACGCCTGTGCGATATTGGCGGTGCCCTGGGCATTGACGGCGAAGACCTTGTCCCGCTTGTCCTCGTCCTCCGCCAGGTCAACCGCCGTCCAGGCCGCACAGTGGACGACCGCGTCCGGATTTACCTCGGCCAGCACCCGCATCACCGCCGCCTCGTCGGTGATGTCAAGCTGGACATAGGGCACGCTCTGGGCAGGCGAGCCGTCCAAAACGCCGTTATACGTCGGCGTGGTGATGGTCCCGACGGCCTCATGGCCGCGCCGGATAAGCTCGTTCAGCACGTCGTGGCCAAGCTGCCCCGCCGCGCCTGTGACCAGTACCTTCATCGTCTCACCTCAACGGTGCGCGTACATGCGCTCGTAATAGTCCCGGTACTCGCCGCTGACGATCTTCTCCCACCAGGGCTTGTTGTCCAGATACCAGCGCACGGTCTTCTGGATGCCGTCCTCGAATCTGGTCTGGGGCAGCCAGCCAAGCTGGTCGTGGATGAACGTGGGGTCGATGGCGTAGCGCCGGTCGTGGCCCTTCCTGTCCGTCACGTGGGTGATAAGGCTTTCCGGCCTGTCCAGAATATGCAGCACCGTCTTCACGATGTCGATGTTGTGCTTTTCGTTGTGGCCGCCGATGTTGTACACCTGGCCCACCGTGCCTTTTTCCAGGATCAGATCGATGGCCGCACAGTGGTCCTCCACGTACAGCCAGTCCCGCACGTTCAGTCCCTCGCCGTACACGGGCAGAGGCTTGCCGTCCAGAGCGTTGGCGATCATGAGGGGTATGAGCTTTTCCGGGAACTGATAGGGCCCGTAGTTGTTGGAGCAGCGGCTGATGGTGATGGGCATGTCATAGGTGCGCTGATAGGCCCCGCACAGCAGGTCCGCACCGGCCTTGGAGGCCGAATAGGGACTGGAGGCGTGCAGAGGCGTCTTCTCCGTGAAGAACAGGTCCGGCCTGTCCAGGGGCAGGTCGCCGTATACCTCGTCCGTGGACACCTGGTGATAGCGCTGCACGCCGTACTTCCGGCTGGCGTCCAGCAGCACCTGGGTGCCCATGATGTTGGTCTGCAAAAAGACGGCCGGGTCCTCGATGGACCGGTCCACGTGGCTCTCCGCGGCAAAGTTCACCACCACGTCGGGCTTTTCCGCCTCGAAGAGCTGGTACATGGCCTCCCGGTCCGCGATATCGGCGCGCACGAACTGGAAATGGGGCTGGCCCATGATGGGGGCCAGAGTCTCCATATTGCCGGCATAGGTCAGCTTGTCCACGCAGACGAGCTCATATTCCGGGTGATGCTCACGCATGTAGAAAATAAAGTTGCTCCCGATGAATCCGGCGCCGCCGGTCACGATCATCTTCATTGTGTCTTTCCTTTCTGCCTCGTCAGCGGATGATGTCGATGTATTTGCTGTCCAGCACGTCCTGCAAATACTGGCCGTATTGATTCTTCTTCAGCTTGTCCGCCACCGTTTGCACGTCCTCTCTGGATATCCAGCCCTTCAAATAGGCGATCTCCTCCAGGCAGCCGATCTTCCGGTGCTGGTGAGTCTCCACCGTGCGCACGAAGCTGGACGCGTCCATGAGGCTCTCATGGGTGCCGGTGTCCAGCCAGGTGAAGCCCTGGCCCAGCAGCTCCACATTCAGCATCCCCGCTTCCAGATAGATCCGGTTCAAATCCGTGATCTCCAGCTCCCCGCGGGGGGATGGCGTCAGGCTCCGGGCGTATTCTACCACATGTTCATCGTAGAAATACAGCCCCGTCACGCAGTAATTGCTCTTGGGCTTTTGGGGCTTTTCCTCAATGGACACGGCGTGGCCGTGCTCGTCAAACTCCACGATGCCGAACCGCTCCGGGTCGTTGACGTAGTAGCCGAACACGGTGGCGCCTCTGCCCTGCTCCGCGTTGCGCACGGCGCACTGGAGCTTGTGGGTCAGGCCGTTGCCGGCAAAGATATTGTCCCCCAGGACCATGGCCACCGCGTCGCCGCCGATGAAATCCGCGCCGATCAAAAACGCCTGAGCCAACCCGTCCGGCGACGGCTGCACCGCATAGCTGAGACGCACGCCGAACCGGCTCCCGTCCCCCAGCAGCTCTTCAAAACGGGGCGTGTCCTGAGGCGTGGAGATGATCAAAATGTCCCGGATGTCCGCCTGCATCAGCACGGACAGGGGGTAATAGATCATGGGCTTGTCGTACACGGGAAGAAGCTGCTTGGATGTGACGGTGGTCAGCGGATAAAGCCGCGTCCCGGAGCCGCCTGCCAGTATGATACCTTTCATCGTTTCGTCCTCCGCTGTGGATTCAGTCCGCGCCGGCGTCCCGCCGCTGGCGTCCCACGAAAAACACGACCAGCAGCAAATAGATGACGAACAGCACGAACATGCTCAGTCCGTAGGAATAGGCCGCGCCGGCTATCCGCAGTTTCCCGATCATCGCCACCGAGAAAAGCGCCGAGGCCGCCAGGGTCACGGCCGTGGAGATCATGCACAGCCCCTGTCTGCGCAGGATGGTCAGCAGCACCAGGAAGTAATTGGCGAACGCATAAAACACGCTCCCCAGCAGAATGATGAGAAACTGCGTCTTATATTGTCCCAGCTCCACGCCGTAGACGAGTTCCAGCGCCGGTATGCCCAGCCACGCACCGCCAGCCATCACCACCACGGCCACGGCTCCGATCATGCCGCCAAGGCGAAGCGCCTGCCGGATGAACCCGGCGTATTTTTTGTCCGCGACCTTGTCCGACAGGCTGGGGACAAAGGGTGCGTAAATAAAGTTAGAGAACAGATACATGGCGAACACCGGCATGGAGATATAGCCGTAGTACGCCTGAGCGGTGTCGTTCAGCTTCCAATCTATCACGTATTTGGACATGTTGATCAGAAAGAAGCCGAGGAAGTTGGTGAGGAAAAGGGGGGCGCTGTCCGCCAGCAGGCGGCGCACATAGCCCTTTCTGGCCGAGGTCCGTTCAAAGTCGATCTGCCGGTTGCCCAGCGCCAGAAATACCGCCAGGACCGCCGCTCCCACCGCCACCGTTATCAGCACGGAAAGGCTCAGGTCCTTTGTCACGAACAACAGCGCCGACAGCACCACCAGCTGGACCAAAAGCCGGGTCCCCATATAAAACCCGGCCAGATACAGCTTCCCGTCCCGCTGGTATTTGCCGTGGTACACGTCCTCCACGGCGTCCAGCGCCTTGAGCGCCGTCACACCGGACACCACGGTCGCCTTGTGCGCCGTATAAGACCCGGTCATGCCCATCCACAGGCAGAACCCGGCCCCGATGACCAGCATCAGCACCGTGGTCACGACCCGGGACAGCTTATATTCGTTCCAGTTATATTTACCGGTGAAATCGGAGACCTGGAAGTTCCGCATCGACCAGTGGCCGGCGATCAGCAAAAGGCTGGCCGTGGAATAGGCGATGGTGAAAACACCGGCCTCTTCCACGCCCAGAACGCGGGTGATGATACCCACCCAGACGACAGACAGGATACTGTTGACGCCGCCTGAGTAGATATTCAGGATCGTATTCCAAAGGTCTCTTCGTTTCGTCACCGCGCCACCTCGATCACTTCAGCCGGTACACGTCGATCTTCCAGCGCATGAAGCTTTCGGAAAAGCTGTCCTTCGCGGGGAATCTCTGCAAAACGTCGTTTTCATGGTACGGGTTGAAGGGCACGTCAAGATAATACACATGCGCATACTGTCTCATGAGTGGCGTCAGGTCGTCGCTGTCAAACGCCAGGCACATGGGGCAGTCCGTCTCATACCGGACGACCGTATTCTCGTCCGGGTCCCAATACCAGCCCGTCGCGTCCATGACCCCGAACAGCTGATCGCAGGTATATTCCGGCCAGCCGGCGAACATATCCAGCACCAGCAGCGTATCGTCGGAGCATCCTATTTTTTCCAGTGCCCTTTCCAGCACCTTCTGCAGGCCGATCATCTCCCGGTTATACTCGGTCCCGTCCGCCAGGTAGTGCATGCCCATGGTGGCCGCGTCCGCCTCCCAATAGTACCCGGCGCCTGTACTCTCATCCGAGACAAGATACCAGTACTCGCTGGTGGTGATCAGCTTTCCGTTCCCCGCGTCAAATTTGTTGAAGAACAGATACGTCACCGGATCGAACAGCACAAAGGACTCCGCCGTCAGCAGCACAGCCACCGGGACCAGGAGCAGTTCCTTCTTCACCGTGACCTTTGGGAACATATCCATAATGATACCCAGGCACAGCACATAAAACAGGTGGCCCAGCTGGATGTATCGGTAATGGATATAGGTCAGATACGCGATCCCCACGACGCAAAACGCCGCATACGCCAGCACGATGGGGATATAGTAGTCCCATCGTGGCGCGAAACGCTCTCCCAAATACCGACAGAAGGATATTCCCTCCCGCCGGCAATGGACCACGGCCGTCACCAGTGCGATGAGCAGCAGCGGCCACATCAGCCAGTAGAAGTTCATAAAGAAATATTCAAAAATCTTGTATACCGGATAGTGCCACCAGACGTATATATTCTCCTGCGCCGCGGCGCCGGTAGCGGGGGCAAGGAACGCTTTCAGGCGCGTTGCCCATCCGCCGTTGCCGAAAAACAGGATCAGCGCATACAGGATCGCGCCGCTGTACATAGCCATCCGTTTGACGCGAAACAGCTCCCGGAAAAATCCGCGAACCGTCTTTTTATGTTCCTTGAGGAAGCTGGCGATCACCTCGCCCAGGTAAAAGCCCGCCAGCACAAAAACGCCGTTTTCCTTGCTGTAGCAAACGGCCAGGATCGAAATGAATTTGAGGAATTTGATGTCATAAAACGCCGCCGCCAGCAGCAGCGTGAAATAGACCAGCAGCGGAAAGTCCGTGCTGATCAGATGGGAGATGCCATAAAACAGCGGCGCAAACGCGAATATCACCGTCAAAAGCGCGCAGCGCAGGCGCTTTTCCCTGCCCCAGATTTTCTCTGCGACAAAGTAAAAAGCGATGATGGCCGCAATGGACAGCAGGCAGCTGACGACCCGCTGTCCAACGCCGAAGCCAGGCGCCAAAAACTCGCCGATCATCAGGGGTATGGAATAGGCCTGGCAGAGATGGCCCGCCGGCTGCAGGGGCTGCAAGTCCGTGAAGCGGAAATTCCACGTTCCGGCTCTCACCGCGATATCGGAGGCATAGGTCTTGGAATCGACCAGGAACCACACCCGGTGATTGAGCAGGAACAGCAGCACGAACGCCGCGCAAATGACCCACAGGGGCATATACCGCCGCCAGACGCCCCGCGCCGCGCGTTTCCCGCTCCGGCCCCGCAGCGCGTTGGCGAGCCATATCACCAGCGAGACATTCAGGGCAACAAGGCCGGACCAGGCGTTGACCTGTTCGTGGGAATTGAGCTGGACCGTGCATTTGATATAGCTCAAGTCCCAGAACAGCGCCGCCACAAAAAAGAAGCCCACATAGAACCAGGGATAGGCGTACACCTTTTCCCGCAGGGAGAAAATGCCGCCCAGCAGCATCAACACAAAGCAGAGGCACGCCAGGACATTGGACACCCTCGACAGCCACACCATGCGGAACGCTATGTTCCCGGCCAGCAGCGCAACGAAAAACACGCCGACAGAAAGTATATAGAAGGTTTTTCCGGTAAGCCCAGCTGTTTTTTTCATGATCATACTCCTCATGTCAAATGGAACGGGACATCTTTTTGTGATCCGCGGGCAGCCGCCCCTCCCCGTCAGGATATATTGGAGATAGACTCAGACTTTTGGAGCGTCTCGTTGGTCGTGAGAAGATAATGCTTGAACCCGACGGCGTAAATATACACGAACAAATTCTTCGGCAGCACCCGATAGAGCATATTCTCGATTTTCAGCGTACCAGTCAGCCTGGCCTCCTGCTTTTCATAGTCCCGCCAGGGGGACAGCGCCAGATACTTGTCAAACAGCGCCGTGTAGGGATGGACGCTGTTTTTGTGCCAGGGAGACTGGCCCACAAAGCGCTCGAAGTGCCGGATGACCGGCCGCTCCTGGGCCTCTTTCATGGTCTGCAGGTCATAAAACCCGCCCTGGGGGAAGGCCCTTCGGAACGCCGTCTCCTTGTAGACATAGTGGTGGGGTGTGGCGTTATAGCGCGGATGCAGCGTCATGATGTTGCCATGCTGTGTGATGTTCAAAAGGTCCTGGTCCACGGCGATATAGCCCTTGCGCTTTTGCAGCTGGGCAATGATCTTCTCCTGCGCGTGACCGGCCTTCCACGCGTCCACGTCCACCAGCATGACGCCCATGTTGAACCAACTGTCGTCGGGATCGTAGCCCAGCGCCACCTTGTACGGTTGGGAGATGCCGTCCCGCACGGCGCCGATCATGCAGCCTTGCATGTCGATGTCGATCATCTCGCTCAGGTCGTCCACCACCACCGAGTCGCTGTCGATGAAAAAGATGCGCTTCACGCTGTCCGGCAGCAGGTTGAAGGTGAACAGCTTCAGGTATGTAGTATAGGATCCGCGGTACTTGGGGATACCCATCCGCTCCAGCGTCCGGATGCCCTCGGTCAGGTCCAGGAAGATGATCTCATGGCCGTATTTTTCGGCCACCGCCAGCATCTTGTCCTTATTCTCCTGCGCGATGCTGTCGTCGATGACATAGACATGCAGCTTGTCGATATGTTTGTTGTTCTCAAACATCGACACGATGGACACGCCGGCGAACGCCGCGTAATTGTTATCCGTCAAATACAGGACATTCAACTCTTTCATCGTGATACCTCAGCGTTGAAATTTGCTGTTAATGCGCACATTTTTATTCGTAGTCAGTATACAACAAACGCCGTACAACGTCAAGCCGCGCCGCACGCCGCCGGACCGTTACCGGGCCTTACCGACCGCCTCCCGGCCCGTCTCGAAGCCGTGTATCCAGTCCGCTTTCAGATAGTAAATGAGATAGATGACCGAGCTGATGGCCCAGGTGAGCGGGTAGGCCCAGTAGATATAGCCGATCTCCCCCTTGAAGCGCATGACAAGCATGATGTACAGTATCCGCACCACGCACCAGATGGACAGCATCACGAACATGGGCACGAACGCCTTGCCCGCGCCACGGCATACCGCCGCCACCGAGTGGGAGAACGCCAGCAGGCAGTAAAACAGCGCCACGGTCCGCGCCTGACGCACGCCGTATTCCACCACGCCGGGGGTGTCGTCGAATATCCGCACCAGCTGAGGTGCCAAAAGATAGTGCGCCACGCCGATGAGCTCCGCCAGGAGCATGGCAGACAGGATGGAAAAGCGCGCGCCGCGCCGGGCTCGGTCGTACTGTTTGGCGCCCAGGTTCTGGCTGATAAACGTGGTGCTGGCCATATTGAAGCTGGTGATGGGCAGGAAGGCGAAGCCCTCGATCTTGGAGTGGGTGCCGTAGGCCGCCATCGCCAGCTTGCCAAAGGAGTTGATCTGGGACTGGACGATCACGTTGGCAAAGCCGATGACGGAGTTCTGCACCCCGGCGGGCAGGCCGTAGTGCAATATTTGCAGCAGCATCCCCTTGTGGAAGCGTATGAGCCGCCACTGGACGGCATACTCGCTGCGCTTATCCAGCAGATGGACCATGCACAGCGCCACGCTGGCCGCCTGGGAGATCACCGTGGCCACCGCCGCGGACCACACGCCCCAGTGGAACAGCGCGATGAACAGCAGGTCCAGCGCGATATTCAAAAGCGACGAGAAGATCAGGTAATACAGCGGCCGTCTGCTGTCCCCCAGCGCGTTCATGACGCTGCGGCAGACGTTGTACATCACCAGAGCCAGCGAGCCGAGGAAGTAGTACCGGAAGTACTCGACAGCGTCCGGCAGCACCTCCGGGTCCGTCTGCATCCACCGCAAAAACAGAGGCGTGAACAGCACGCCGATGAGCGTGAGCGCCACGCCGCTGGCCAGGCCCAGGGCCATGATCGTGTGGATAGCCCTTGACACCTGCCGCCGCTCCTGGGCGCCGAAGTACCGGGAGATGACCACGCCCGCGCCCATAGCCGTGCCCATGAAGAAGCTGGTCATCAGGAAGATCAGCGTGCCGGAGCTGGTGACGGCCGCCAGGCCGTTTGTCCCCAGAAAGCGCCCCACGATGAGCGCGTCCGCCGTGTTATAAAGCTGCTGGAATACCTGGCTGAGGAATATGGGCATGGCGAAGCCCACCATCTGGGTATAGGGATTGCCCTGGGTAAGGTCCCGTGTGGCGGCGTGTCCGTCCGCCTTGAATAAATGCAAGCTCTCCGCCCTTCTTTCCTGCGTCGTCGCAGGGATGATTATACTACACGCTCGACCGGTTGTGTACTGTTTCTTTTCCTTTGTCCCCCACAAAAGGACATGTTCGGCACAATCGACAACAAGTCAAAGCCCCCGGCGAGATCGCCGGGGGCTTTCAACGTTGGGTTTTCAGGTTTTTTACAGGGCTCCAAAGGCCCACAGCGCCAGCAGCGCGATGCCGAGCACTACCAGCAGCGCCGGCAGGAACAGCACCACAAAGGCAGACAGGACCATCGCCAGCTTATCCTTCCAGGACAGCTTCACGTCCTTCATCTGCTCGTGAAACTGTTCCTCCTTCTCCGGGTCCGGCGGTTTGATACGGTTCCAGATCATACGGTCGGACGGTTCAATCCGCCTTATCCGTGTCCCGCGCCACGGTGGTCATCTTGGGCAGCTCGAACAGGTACTTCCCGTCCGCGTCGATCTTGCGCTCCGGGAAGTGGCAGGCCAGGAAGTGGCCGGGCTCGATCTCCCGCAGCTCAGGTATGACCGTCTTGCACTTTTCACAGGCCATATAGCACCGGGTGTGGAACTTGCAGCCGGAGGGCGGCTTGATGGGACTGGGGATGTTGCCCTCCAGCAGGATACGCTCCCGCTGCAAGCTGTCCGCGTCCGTGGTGGGGATGGCGCTGAGCAGCGCCACGGTGTAAGGGTGCCGGGGGTCGTTAAAGATAGTCTCGCTCTCCCCCAGCTCCACCACGTTGCCCAGATACATGACGCAGATGCGGTCGGAGATATAGCGCACCACGGACAGATCGTGGCTGATGAACATATACGTCAGGTTCTGCTTTTCCCGCAGTTCCTGGAGCAGGTTGATGATCTGAGACTGGATGGACACGTCCAGCGCCGAGACGCATTCGTCGCACACGATGAACTTCGGCTGCACGGCCAGAGCGCGGGCGATGGCCACGCGCTGGCGCTGGCCGCCGGAGAACTGGTGGGGATAGCGGTGGAGCATGTACTCCTGCAAGCCGCACATCTCCATGGTGTTGACGATATGCTGGCGCATCTTGTCGGAGCCGTGCTTGAAGAAATTGTGGGTCAGCAGGCCCTCCTCGATGATCTGGCCTATGGTCATGCGGGGGTTCAGGCTGGAATAGGGGTCCTGGAAGATGATCTGCAGGTCCTTCCGGAACAGCCGCATCTCATTGTACTTCAGCCGGGCCAGGTCGATGCCGTCGTCCCGCATGGCCTCGTACTTGGCAAACTCCCCGTTATTGGCGTACCTGGCCCGCAGCTTTTCCAGCTCCGCGTCCACGGCGGCCACCGCCGCGTCGCAGACGTCGAACTGCTTTTTCGCGGCGTCCATCTTCGCCTTTGCCCCGGCCAACTGGCCCTTGGCCTTGTCGGAACCGGCCTCCGCGTCGGCGGCCAGGCTGTCATGGTCCAGCTTGGCGGCCAGATAGACCTCGTTGGCCTTGCGGCGCTTGACCTGTTCGCCGTGCTGCTTGAGCAGCAGCTCCCGGCCGGCGCCGTTTTCGTCCACGGCAAAGAAGCCGCCCATGATCTTCACGATGTTCGTCAGGCAGGTCTTTTCCTCGCAGCGGGCCAGGTTCTGCTCCTGGAGCAGATAGAAGCCGGCGTTGTCCTCGCCGCCCGCGGCCTGGACCTGTTTGTCCAGCTCCGCCACCTTGGCAGACGCCTTTTTCAGCTTTTCCTTGTACTGGTCCAGGTGTTTGAGGGTGTGCTCCACATACTCCGGCGCCGTGTCGGCCAATGTGGAGCCGTAATACATGGTGTTGCCGGCGGTCTGGGGATAGAGCTGGAGCAGCACCCGGCCCAGGGTGGACTTGCCGCAGCCGGACTCGCCCACCACGCCCAGGGTCTCGCCCTCGTATATGTCCAGGGAAATATCCTCGTTGGCGCGGACATAGAGCTGCTCGCGCTGGAACAGGGAGGTCTTCGCCACAGGGAAGTATTTTTTCAGATTACTGATGGACAGTAATTTTTTTGTGCTCTTCACTGCACCTTACCTCCTTTTCCGGATAGAAGCATCGGATGAGCTGGCCGTTGCCCACGTCCAGCAGCTCCGGCTCCTCCTCCACGCATTTTTTCGTACAGTACTTGCACCGTGGCGCGAACTTGCAGCCCTTGGGCAGCGCCAGCGGATGGGGCACCACGCCGGGGATGGGTTCGATCTTCTTGTCGATGGCGTTCAGCCGGGGGATGGACATCATCAGCCCCTCGGTGTAAGGGTGGCTCACGGGACAGTCGGAGAAGATCACACGGGCGGCGGCCTTCTCCACCACCTGGCCGCAGTACATCACCGCCACGTCGTCGGCCATCTCGTTGATGACGCCCAGGTCGTGGGTGATGAAGATGATGCTGGTGCCCTTTTCCTTTTGCAGGTCGTTCATCAGCCGCAGGATCTGGGCCTGGATGGTCACGTCCAGCGCGGTGGTGGGCTCGTCGGCGATCAGGATCTTGGGCCGGCAGGCCAGGGCCATGGCGATCATCACCCGCTGGCGCATACCGCCGGAGAGCTGGTGGGGGTACTGGCGGATGACGGACTCGGGGTTTGGTATCTGCACGTCGTAGAGCATTTTCAAAGCCTGTTCATGGGCCTGTTTTTTGTTCATGCCCTGGTGGATCGTGAACGGCTCGCAAAGCTGCCGGTCCACGGTAAACACCGGGTTCAGGCTGGTCATGGGCTCCTGGAAGATAACGGAGATGGCGTTGCCCCGGATGTGGTACATCTCCTCCCGGGAGAGCTTTGTCAGCTCCGTGCCCTCAAAGATGATCTCGCCGGAGTCGATATAGCCGTTTTCGTCCAGCAGCTGGAGGATGCTCATGGCGGAGACGGACTTGCCGGAGCCGGACTCGCCCACGATGCCGATGGTCTTGCCGGGCTCCAGGGAATAGGACACGTCGTTGACTGCCTTGACGATGCCCCTTTTCGTTTTGAAAAAGGTCCGCAGGTTTTTCACTTCAAGCAGTGGCATGTTCTTCCCTCCTCACTTTTCCACGCTGGACTTGGGGTCCATCACGTCGCGCAGGGCGTCGCCCACGATGTTGATGCAGACGGTGGTCACGGCCAGGAAGATGGAGGTGAACACCCACTGCCACCAGTAGGCGTTGATGATGGTGGCGTTGTTGGCGCCGTTGAGCATATTGCCCCAGGTAGGACGGGGGTAGGCCACGCCGAAGCCCAGGTAGCTCAGGGAGGATTCGGTGAGCATGCAGGTGCCGAAGTCCAGCATCAGGCTGACCAGGATGACGCTCATGACGTTGGGCAGGATGTGCTTGAAGGCGATGGTGGCCTCCTTCACGCCCATAGACTGGGCCGCCACGACGTATTCGCTCTCGCGCACCACCAGGATCTGGCCACGGACCAGCCGGGCCAGCCCCGGCCAGGACAGCACGCCCAGAATGCACATGATGATGAAGATACGCATGGTCTCCGACAGCACCATCCGGCTCATGACGGCGGACAGGATCATGGCGAAGGGCAGGAACGGGATGGCGGAGAATATCTCGGCCACGCGCATGAGCAGCACGTCCACCTTGCCGCCAAAGTACCCGGCCAGGCAGCCGATGATGATGCCGATGATGGTGGAGATGATGACGGCCACGGCGCCCACGGTCATGGTCATCTTACCGCCGGCGATGATGCGCTGGAAGATATCGGCGCCGCGGGTATCGGTGCCGAACAGATAGCCCTTCAAGCCCCACTTGGCGCACAGGTCGCCGTTGGCGTCCTTGGCGTAGGTCTGGAAGGAGCCGGAGAACAGCTCCGTAGCGCTGTCCGCCGACGAGGGCACCTGGCACTGGTTGAGCGCGTCGCTGCCCCAGGAGTACACGTGGCCCTTATTGGTCAGGCCGGAGTAATGATAGGACCCGCCCACGATCTGGATGAAGTCCTCCCCTTCCTCCAACTCCGGGACCTTGGTGGCGTCCAGGGGGAAGTCGCCGGCGAAGCACACCGACCCGTCGTCCAGCAGAAGGCACATGCTGGTGTTGGTGGCGGTAATGGACTCGATCTTACGCCCGTCCAGGAAATCGTTGATGGGCACGCCCTCGCCGCCCACGTTGGCCCGCACGGTGGTGTACAGGTCACGGGAGCCGGTATAGACGGCGTTGCGTTTGCTGGTAAGGCCCACGATGTAGTTCAGGGTGAAGTCAATGTCCTCGATGGTGGGCATGGCCAGGTACCGGTCCATGTTGGCGTATGTAAGCTTATTGCCCCACAGGTAGAAGCTGCCGTCATTCATCAGGATGGCGGTGGCCTGGTAGCCGCAGGTGAGCTTTTTCACGTTGGCCACGTCGATGCCCTCGTCCACCAGCTCCTGGGGCATATAGGCGATATTGGGGTTGACGCCCTTGGTGCTGGCCTCGGCCTCCGCCTCAGTGCCGTACTGGCCCAGGGTGTTGGCGCCCCAGCAGTAGATATGTCCGTCCTCGCCGATGGCGACCACGTGGTCGATGCCGGCGGCCACCATAGCGATCTTGGCGTTCTGGACCTCCTCGGGTATCTCGCCGATGTCGATACCGGTGGTACCAAGCTGGGTGGAGCCCCAGACATAGACCTTGCCCGCGTTGGACAGGCCCACGGTGAACGAGCCGTAGCTGTCGATCATCTTGATGTCGTTTTTCAGCTCTTTCGGCACGCTCATCAGGCGCATATTGGGGGCCATGCTCTGCTGAGTGACCTCGGTGTAGGCGTCCTTATACTTGGGCATGAACAGCGGGCCCACGAACACGAAGATGAACATGCAGATCAGCAGGATCAGCGCGCCCACGGCCAGCTTCCGTTCCAGGAAGTTGTTGACGATCTGGCGCACGGGGCTGACGATGGCCTCCACGTCGGCGGCCTTAGCCGCGTCCATCTCGTCAGCCAGGGCATTGGACCCGCCGTAAATGACACGGCCGATCCAGGAGGCATGTCTTCTTGTCGGTTTATTGCTCATCTTACTGCCTCCCTCTCACTTATTCACCCGGACGCGCGGGTCGACCAGGCCGTAGATCAGGTCGATGACCAGCGTGCCGATCAGGGACACGGCTATGTAGAACATCTGCATGAGCATGACCACGTCGTAGTCCGCCACCTGCAAGCCCTGGAACATGAGCCGGCCCATGCCGTTCCAGCCGAAGATGTTCTCGATGACGATGGAGCCGCCGAAGATGCCCAGGAACCAGCCCACCACCAGCGTGACGATGGGGATCAGGGCGTTGCGCCAGGCGTGGGAGTAAATGACCACCTTTTCCCGCAGACCCTTGGCACGGGCGGTCTTGATGCAGTCCATGCTCAGCGCCTCGATCATGGACGCGCGCACGTACCGGGTCATGCCGCCCAGGGAGCAGAACGTCTCCACGATCAGGGGCAGACACATATAGTACATCTCGTCCTTCCACTTGGCGAAGCCCGTGAAGTTGGTACCGGGGGTCTTCATGCCGCTTGGCGGGAAGATATGCAGCTTGGAGCAGAATATCCAGATGAACAAAATGGCGATCAGGAACGTGGGCAGGCTGTAGCCGATGATGGTGAACACCTGGATGCTCTGGTCGAACCTGGTCCCCCGCTTCACCGCGCAGTGGATGCCCAGAGGGATGGTGATGCCCAGGGCCAGGATCGTGGCGTATATATTGAGTTTAATGGTATTCACCATGGGCTGGGCCACCACTTCTACGACCGGCTTTTTATAGTCGTAGGAGTAGCCCAGATTGCCCTGGAGAAGGCCATCGTAGCTTCCGTCGTAAAGGGGGTACAGCCCGACCCACCGCAGGTAGCGGATGATCTTGTTGTTGGTATCGGTGCCGTACGCGCGCTGATAGCGCAGATAGATCTGATCGAAATATTCCTGCTCCTGTCCTTTGGGGATGGAGTTTTTCAGCGTTTTCAATTCCGTCTGCGCGTCGGTATAGGCCCGGTTGGCCGGCACAAGGCTGTAGATCATAAACAGGATGAACGACAGGATGACCAGCACCACCAGCATATACCCGATACGCTTTAGAACGTATTTTGCCATATTCGTTCCTCGCTCTCTTCCAGAACGCGCGCAGCGGACAGATGTTCACGCACAGCGCACACTCTGTTTATAGAACACCGCAGGACAGGGGTCGCGCCCCCGTCCTGCGGCGCTTGGGTCAAATGCTAGATTTTACGCGGGCAACTCAGCTCAGCCAGTACACGTCGGCCATATCCTTGATGTAGCAGACGGAGTTGTTCTCGAACCAGTAGGGATCGAGACGCCAGTTCCAGCTGTAGTCATAAGCAGCGGAGGTGAAGCCGGTGGCGAAGTTGAAGCAGTTGTAGGTGGGAGTGCCGCTGTAGCTGACGCCCAGAGCGCCCTGATACAGCTCGTCGAGCATCGGGTTGAACTCGCCGATTGTCTGCTGCACCACGAAGCCGGCGGCCTTCATGTTGTCGTTCTCCATGAAGCCGGTCACCAGCAGGTCGGTAAAGGTGTTGTCAGAGGTGCCGTACCAGTTGAGGACCAGAGGCATGTAGTAGTCGTCGCCCACCTGCTCCACTTTGTAAGCGCCGTCGACGGAGGCGTAGGTGATGTCGTAATCATACATCTGACCAGCGGGGATCTTCTTATAGCGGACACCCTCGCCGGAGTAATCGGAACCGTCGGCGTTGTACACCCAGCCGCCGGCCTCCAGGACTGCGATAGCGCTGTCCACAGAGGTGTCATAGGCGTTCAGGAGCATGCCGTCGGCCATAGCCGCCTCATACATCCAGGAACCGGTGTAGTACGGGCCGTCGGTGACGCCGCCGTAGCCGCCGGTGAAGTCCTTGGCGAAGGTGGCGCGGTCCATGCAGTAGGCGATAGCCTGGCGGACCTCAACGAACTGGGCGGGGCCCAGGTCGCCGCGGAAGCCCAGCTTGCCGTAGCCGGCGCGGCTGTAGTGGGTGGTCACATACTTGTCGGGATTGGCGTCCACAAGGGCGATGACCTCGTTGGTCTCGTTGCCGCCGGTGATGCCGCTCAGCACGTCCACGCCGCCGGCCTCAAAGTCGGCCAGCTGGGTCTCGGCGATGATGCGCTTGTAGACGATCTTCTCGATGGAGGGAACGGTGCCCTCATAGTTGCCTTTGAACTCGGGGTTCTTGGTCAGGGTGACGGACTTGTCGGACTCGTTCCACTCTTCGATCATATAAGGACCGGAGTAGGGATAATCCTGAGAGTGATCCCACACGGCGTCGCTGATCTGCTGCGCGTGCTTATAGGTGTCGCCTTCCTTTTCATAGAAGCAGTCGGACAGATAGACGCCCTCGCCGTCGTCCATGATGTCGGCGTCGCCCAACCACAGCTCGATGGGCTGGGGAGAGAAGCCGGCGTAGGTGATGGCATAGAAGTAAGGCATATACTGGGCGTCGACCGTGACCTGGATGGTGTAGTCGTCCAGCAGACGCACGCCGGAGAAGGTCTTGCTGGCGCCGTCGCCGTCGTTGGTGCCGTCGTAGGCGTTGAAGGCCTCATAGCCCACGAAGTTCATGCCGCCGGTGCCCTGGCTGCCGGCCTGCACGGCCACGGGGCCGCAGTTGGCCAGCATGCTGACCAGGTAGTTCTTGGCGGTGATGGCGCTGCCATCGGAGAACTTCAGGTCGTCATACAGATGAATGGTGTAGGTGCGGGAGCCGTCCTCGTTGTCAACGGTCTCCATATTCTCCACGACGGTGGGGTTGACCTCGTAGCCGCCCTCCTTGGTGGTGGAGACGGTCTCCAGACCGGTGATCAGGTTCTCCACGTCCAGGTCGCCGGCGCCGGGGCTGGACACGCCGAAAGCGGCGCTGCGCAAACGGCCGGAAAGCTCAGTGGAGTTGCCCAGGATGATGGAGTTGTCCTCCTTCTCGCTGGACCAGTCGATCACAGCGGCAGCGGGGCCCCAGTAGGGGTTGGTGGGATGCTCTTCCACGCCCTTGATCTGCGCGTTGTACACATCATAGTACTCGTTGGAGTACAGAGGCACTTCGGGCAGCAGGTAGTTCCAGCGCTGGATGTACAGCCGCCACCAGGTGGCGTACACGTCGTCCTCGGTCTCCCAGACGCCGCCCTCGGGCACGGTGCAGTTGTAGACCATAGCCATGGACAGGAAGTCCATGCCCAGCTCATACTGCTCGCCGTCGCGCTCGATGTACGCCAGGCCGGTAGCCTCGTCCTCGATGACCTCGTCGATGGTCACGTCGGAGAACTGCTCGTACAGCTCCACATAATCGGTGCCGTACTCCTTGCCGGCGATGGAAACGACTTCTTCCTCCCCCTCGGAGGCGAAAGCAGTCGCGCCCAGGCTCAGGCACATGGCCAGAGCCATCATGAGCGCAAGAAGTTTCTTCGCGTTCTTCATTGTTTGACCTCCTTCGTCATACAATACCTTCTATGAACAGGGCGCGCCCGCCCATCGTTCACAAGTCTTATTCTGCTTGTATCTGCGATACAAGCAGAAAGGGACATGTCCCTTTCCCTTTGTCCTCCGTACACGGACAAATATCCACGAAAACAAAAGTGCGATTTTCGTTATTTTACTACCTTAAACCGCGACCGTCAAGGGAACTTCGTGGAAAATCAGCGGTTTTCAAGCAATCATGGCACTTTGCCCATAAATCGACAGTCTGTCCGCCGCCAAAACGGTGATTATGCCCACAGCTCAGACGATACCATTTAAATCATATCCGTCCAGCCACGCGCTGGCCTTTTCGCACACGCCCCGCAGGCAGCTTTCCTCGAAGGGGCTCTCCAGCCCGGCGTTGGCGAGCAGCTCCGTGAACACCCGGCTGCCCCCCTGGCGGGTATAGGCCATATACTTTTCCCACGCGGCCTTCTGGTCAGCCTGGAGCAGCGCCCAGAATTGCAGCGACACGGTCTGTGCCAGGCAGTAGTCGATATAATAGAAGGGACTGGAATAGATGTGGTGCTGGCGCTGCCAGCCCTCCCCCTCGCTGTAGAAGGGGATATCCCCGTCCAGCTTCATCCAGGGCATGTACACGCCCAGCAGACGTTTCCACACACCGTGGCGCTCCGCCGGGGTCATGTCCGGGTGGTCGTAGACCTCGTGCTGGAAGTGGTCCACCATGGTCCCGTAGGGAATGAACGTCAGCGCCCCGGCCAGGTGGCTGTACCGGAACTTCCGGGCATCCGAACCGAAGAAGTCCTCCTCCCATGGCCAGGCCATGAATTCCATGCTCATGGAGTGGACCTCGCAGCCCTCCATGCTGGGCCAGATATACTGAGCGGGGACCCGGTCCCGGTTGGTCCAGGCGGCGAAGGCGTGGCCGGCCTCGTGGGTGACCACCTCCACGTCGTGCTGGGTGCCGTTGAAGTTGGCGAAGATGAAGGGCACGCCGTAATCGGCCAGGCTGGTGCAGTAGCCCCCGGCCTCCTTGCCCTCCGTGCTCAGCACGTCCAGAAGCTCCATGTCCAGCATGGTGTTGAAAAACTCGCCCGTTTCGGCGCTCAGCTCGCTATAGAACTTCTTCCCCGCCGCCAGGATATCGTCCGGCGTGCCCTGGGGCCGGGGGTTGCCGGAGCGAAACTCCAGCGCGTTGTCCGCGAAGCTCATGGGGTAGCTCTTGCCGAGACGTTCGGCCTGTCGCCGGTAGATCTTGTCCGCCACGGGGACAAGATACTTCACCACGGCCGCGCGGAACTTCTCCACGTCCTGCCGGTCGTAGCAGTTGCGGCCCATGTTGTAGTACCCCAGGGTGGTATAGCCCTCGTAGCCCATCTTTTTGCCCATGGCGTCCCGCAGGTGGACCAGCTTGTCGTATATCTCGTCCAGCTTGCCCTGGTTGTCCTTGTACCACTGGCCCTCCGCCTTCCAGGCCGCCAGACGGCGCGCGTCGTCCGGGTCATTTTTATAAGGTGTGAGCTGGCTCAGGGTATACACCTTGCCCTCAAAGGGTATCTGAGCCGAGGCCAGCAGCTTTTCGTACTCCTGGGTAAGGTCGTTCTCCTGCTGCATCTCCGGGATGATGGCCGGCGAGAACGCCTTCAGCGCGATCTCCGCGTTGACGAACATCAGATCGCCGTACTCCGCGGCGAAGTCCGTCCGGAAAGGGCTTTGCAGCATCGCCATGGTCCACTGCTGCTGATACTCCTGCAGCTCCGGCAGAGCGGTGTTCCAGAACTTCATCTCCCCGTCGTAAAATTCGTCCCGGGTGTCGATGGTGTGCCGGATATGGGCCAGATTGACCTGGGTGGACAGGTGCTTTTGCTCCTGCTCCTTTTGCAGAAATACCGCCTTTGCCGCCGCGTAGTCCGGCGCGGCTTTCAGCTGCTCGGTCAGCGCCGCCAGCGACTTCTTGACCTCGGCAATGTCCGGCCGCGCGTAGGGCATCTGGGAAAACTTCATGGGAACTTCCTCCTTAAATCGCAGTACAGCCGATTATAGCAACGTCCCGGCAAAATATCAAGTGCTCCCGCTGTTCATCGGTTTTTACCAGGAAAACGTCATCGAACGATCACCCGCAATGAGGCTGTCCGGCAATATACGGACCCGCATCCAATCCCCAACCTCCGAGATAGATTTTATCCAGCTCTTATAATCCTGCGACCTCTCGACAGCATCCGTCCACGCCAGCGTAAATCCGCTCTCTTGAATATCCAGAGAGATATTTTCCAGCACGGTTTTGGCGTCAAGGTCTGTAAACCGCTTGACCGGTTCAATCGTATCCAGCAGACAGAGCAGAAATTGCAGCGGGTATTCCGCCGGAGACAACTTATCGCTTTCGCTGTTCACGATGAGCGCCTCAAGGCCGGCCTGGCGGTATTCTTCACACCTTTCTTCATCGTCCTGTTTTGCTGTCCACATGTTGTGACAGCAAATAGCGTCCGCAATGTACGCGAAATGCGGGAGATGTTCTTTGCGCCACACCAGATTTCCCCTCTGGAGCTCCGGTGCTTTGTCCCAATCGTGATCGTCTGTGGCCTCCCGAAAAGCTTCGCATAGACGCGCAAAGAGCTCCGTTCCCGCAATGATACCGTGGTCGTGCGATATACGGCTTCTCTCCCGGTAGTTTATATAATTCACGTACACGTCCTTGGGGAATCTGCGCAGGTCGTCGTATTCCGGTTCAAATAACATGCTGCCGCACGCCCGGTCTGCTCGGTCCGCAAAATCTGTATCCTTTTCCTTGACGCTGGTCACATCGTGATAAAGGCAGGCAAGATACCATGTATATTCGTACGCATACCAACCACGGACACAAAATAATTGCCGCATCCGGCTTTTGAGCCTTTTGTCGAAAAGGTCCCGGCACAGCAGGCCAAGCAAGTACAGGGAGACCGTGTGTTGATGCTTGCCGCGGTTCATATGATCGTCTTCATAATCCTCCGTTATTAAGAAGACACGTTTCTTGCTTCCCCTTATAAAATGGTCGTCAATAAAACGCCGGCAGTTCTCTTTTCCGCGGAACTCGTCAAAAAGTCTCTCCGCATTGATGCCCGCTCCGTAGTAGCTCTCCTTCAGCGTCTTATATTGTTCAAACAATGACTGCATGCCGGAATATTCCCCCTGTTGTCTTGTTGGCGCGCTCATTTTTGCAGATACGGCAGAACGACAGAGCAGATCTTGTCGCTCCATTCCGCGTGGAACCGGGCCATCCGCGGCCAGTCCGCCTCGTCGGTGACGCTCACGTCCCGGAGGGTATAGGACAGCCACGACGATTTATACTCGTTGGCCCGCTCCCAGGTCAGGGATACGCCCAGCTCCGCCTCGATCTCATCCTTGTGCGCATGGAGCAGGTCAAAGGCCGCCTTATTCTGCGCCGCGTCAGACTTGCCCAGATAGAAGTCGATACGAGCGCAGTCGTAATTGGCGATACAGCAAACACTGAACCCGCTGATACCAAAGGAACCGGCAATGGTGTTCGAGGTGATCGGATTGCAGTTGCCGAAGGTGCCCCGGTGAGCGTTGCGCTCCTGTATGAGCGGAAGAGCATACGTCCAGTAGCGCTTTCGCGTCGCGTAGCGGCCGGTCTCCGCGGACTTCTCGCCGTCCGCGTCCTTCAGATAGAAGACTAGGTCCATCGGATCGGCTCCATACAGCGCGAACAGCCGGCGCAGGACCGACATCTTCATCACCGTGCTCGTATTGCGCTCCATATAGATGTTGTCGTCTATCTTCAGCGGGTTGCGCAGCCCTTCCGCCGTGCCGCTCACATAGCTGGCAAGCCCCGTGGCCGCGCCGGGCTCATAGGCCAACCGGGACAGCACGCTCCCGTCCCGGCCGTGCAGATACTTCACGACGTGCTCGAACATATCCGCCCAGCTGCTCACGGGCTGCTCCACGTTCTGATAGCTGTACCTGGCGATGTCCCGGCCGGTCAGGTCCACGTTCTCATCGTCCAGCGCGCAGGTGTCGAACTGCCTCTCCGCCGGGACGAAATCCGTCTGCGGATACGCCCAGATCTTCGTGGCCAGCGCGATCATCTCTTCGTTGCGTTCCTCCAGCTCCGCCAGGCCCCAGGACTGTTTGGCGGCGATCTTCTGATTCATGCGCAGCCCGCTGGCCCGGTAGCCGTCCTCTGCGTCGTCGCGCTTTTCCGCAAACGTCCTGTTGCCGAGATTGGGGTTATACCCGGTGAGCGTAAGGTTTGCCAAACGGTGCAGCCATGTGGCATGGATCTCCGCGGCATTGGCGCCCAGAGCCTCCGTCCATGCCGGCGTCAGATGCTGTGGCATGATGTGCTCGATGGAATACGTATTGTTGTCCAGGTGCGTATAGACGTCTTTCGTCTCCACGGTCCCGTAGTTTTCAAAGCGCTCAAAAAGATACGCCTTATACTTGCCCCGCATCAGGTACACCTGTTTGCCCGCCAGCGCCGCGGTAAATTCCCCGTCGTCCGGGAACCGCCCGCTGTCCTTCTTCGATAACAGCGCGTATATGAATTTCTGCACATAGTTGTCCGTCGTGTTGTCGAAGCGCAATATCTCCCTGTTCAGGTTCAGAAAGATCTTATTCAGGGCATTGGTCGGCACCTCGCAGATATTCCTGCGGAACAGATAGTTTTCCGTGATCAGAAATATCCGCAGCACGTCGTCGGCGGAGAGCTTCCCGTCCTGATGCAGCCGCAGCACCTCCATCAAGAACGGCCTTGTGACGACCACCTCCAGCCGCGCCATACGGTACAGGCAGTCGTCCAGCTTCTTCTCCCCCAGCCCGCTCCTGCATGTGAGCAGCTTTCCGTAAAGGCGCGCGTACCGGCGCAGATCGTCCAGAAGCTCTTCCATGGGCAGTTGTTTCTGTTCGACGTGATCCTTGAAAGCCCGGTAGACCTTGCTGACCGTAGGCGTGAGCTGCTGTTTGACGCTGAGATAGTCCCGGACAAAGCCGCTGACGTCGTTTTCCGCGCATCGCTCGATGGTCGCCCAATATGTATCATAGAGCCGGTTCTGCTCCGACGGACGCTGGCCCATCAGGATATAGTTTCTGATCTTATCCCCTTCCGTCAGGGCAAGGCCTGTGGAGTTGAGGCTCTCGAAGATTAGCTGAGCGTTGTCGCTCTGGTCCAGTGTGATGCTGATGATCTCCAGCTTGCCGATCGCCCCGTACAGCTCGTCGACCGGCGCCTCCTCTTTCAGCAGCTGGCCGCAGAAAAAGCGGTAATTCAGCGTCAGGTTGGAGGCCGGGTCATAGTCCTCCTCGTCGCCGAACAGCCTGGCCAGCGCCGTTCGGTCCCCTTTGACCGGGCACAGCTTGATCCGCTCGCCCTCGTCAGCCCAGGGGGAGACCAAAAACCGGTCGTTGATCTGCTCGTCCAGCCTGTTGGCCCGCGCGGCGATCTTTTTCTGACGGATGAGGTTCCTGATCGCCAGAAGCAGGAGCGTGACCGTGGTGAGGCGCTGCTGGCCGTCGATGATATGATACTCCGTGACGGCGCCGTTGCCCACGACGGACGAAACGACGCTCCCGAAAAAGTGGCTCTCCCGGCCGTCCCGGACGATCTTTTTCAGGTCCTCGTAAAGCTGGCGGCAGTTTTCCTCTTTCCAGTCGTATTTTCTCTGGTATACGGGGATGATGTAGCGCTTGCCGGCCCCTTCCATGTAGTCGATCAGTCTTGCCTCCGAACCCTTCATAACGCTCCGTCCTCCCTGGCATATTTGCACGCTCTGCATGCCGCGCTTCTGTTTCGATACGGTCTGACCGCATTATATACTTTTTGCCCGGATTTAACAATATGCGGCAGCCAGGAGACGGACATAACGAAAAAGCCCTGCGACACACATGGTCGCAGGACTTTTTACGGCGATAGCGGCGGATCTTCATGCTCAAGGCGAGTCCTCTGTCCGCAGCCCGGGACAGGCAGCGGAGGCGTCCAGCCCCATCAGGTAGACGTCCGCCGGCCCATGATCATAAATGCATGGACCCGCGCAGCGCAGGCAGTTGTTCACGCCAAATTGCGCCGTCCACGCTGAAATGGCGTCCAGACCCGGTGCGTCGGCCCCGTCGGCCATCGCGTCCAGCATCTCGTCGGTCAGTTCCATTTTGTTCTTTTTCTTGCCCATGCCGTTCTCCTTTTCCGGTGTTTTGTTCGCTGTCTCTTTATACGTCCCAGCCACCTGAAAGGGCCGATGTTCGGTGGATATTTTCTACTTAAAATTATACATGACGAAGTCGGCGCGTTCAATGCGCCGACCTTGACGTTTACGAAGTCAAACCTGACTTTTACGAAATCCTCCACCCCTCCATAAAAATTCGCCGCCCTCTGGGCGGCGGCACCTTGTTTCCGGGGTCCCCGCGCAGCACGCTTACCACGCGGGAAAAAGGCAGAACAGCCCTGACCGACGAAAGGGGACCGGTTTTGCCGGTCCCCGTTCGTCTTCAGGACTGTTCTGCCGTGGTGCGCGAGGCGGGAGTTGAACCCGCACGCCCGAATTGGGCACTAGAACCTGAAGCCTGTGCTATAGCCGTTCAAAATCTAGCGAATCAGCAGTAACGAAAAAAAGTAGTATTAGAGGGTATCTCCGCAAAACAGCCCAAAATAATCTAGCGGGCATACACCGCTCTAACCACACAAGATTATAACACATATAGGCTATCAGAACAAGCCCCTTTTTGAGCCGTCAGCGGGCTTTTAGAGCCAGCCAGAGGGTAAGTAAGGGGGAAGCCACCAGAGTGGCTCCCCCCGCTTCTAGGCTCGTCCTAGCCCGTCCAGAGCGTCAAGGGGTAAAGGGGTTGTATTTCGCCGTTAGCGAAATCTCCACCCCGCAGGTATGCCCCCTTGACACTCTTATGTCGGCAAAATTACGGCAGAATTGTTTTTATTTCTCCTGATGGGCAATTACCAGTTGAAGCAGTTTAAAATCAACCCAGCCGAAAAACGTAAAAATTACCCCTATGCCTTATATATAATTTAGGTTCATTATACATAAGACATAGGGGTAAAAAATTAAGCACATTTATTTGAAGTAATGTGTTATTGATACATCTAACCTGTTGTGTCCGAGGGCTTGACTTACACAATACACATCATCCCTCTTAAATGTCTGTGATCCTTTCCCCTGTCGTGTCGTGATATTCTGCCCGCTGATTTCCTTTGTCACTCTCTCGCCCGTTTTAGGGTCTTTGACGGTCTTGTATTCGTGGCGGGCAGGATAGGCGTCCAGAACGGCGTCCCTGAAGTCTTTGTCCGTGCTTACGGCTCTGTATAAGGCTCTAGCATACTCGCCCCTAAAGCTGTGTATATCGGCTTGTGCGTGTATTGTCTTAAAGATGTGTTTATCAGCGGGGTGCTGTTTCAAGATTTCCTCGACCCGTTCTTTGTATTGGGGCAAGATGGGTGATACACGATTACGCCCGCCCTTACTTTCATTTATCTTGACCCACAGATTACCCTTGTCGTCATAATAAAAATCGGACGGCTTCATTTTTGCTATATCAGCACGTCGCCCGCCCGTTGCAATTGCTATATCTATTAGGTCTCTGTTGTTTTTGACGCTAAAATGAACATCCCCCTTTTTGGGTCCGCGTGAGCGTGTGATCTTCTTTATGTCGCGTTTTGGCATTTCTATCTCTATTGTTTCGCCGTATAGCTTTCCAAGTGCGGAACGCTCCATTTTTGCCGTCCAGACAGATACACCATCGTCAAGACGGCTTTTAATATATTCCGCAGCATACTGTTTACAGTCCTGTATATTGGTACGCTTATTTATACCCTTTTCAGCTATAAGCCATGCTCCGAATCTTTGACAAGCCTTTTGGTATGTATCAAATGAAGCATAAGAGTGTATTTTATCGTCGGTCATGCCGAATTTATAATCGTCGCCCAGTGCTTCTTTCAATTCCTTTTTAGCTTCGTGTCGGCTTTCGCCAAATGCTTGCTTGCTATACAGAATATTATTTATTTGTCTTTCGATTGTGCTTCTACCCATACAAAAACTCCTTTCTACTAGAATTTGCATATATTTGAGCCAGCCCAACACGCGTTAGCGTGTTGTAACTGGATTTTTCATGTTAAGTGCGTTTCTCCGTAAGAAACGTTTTCTACGCGTTTTTTTAAAAGCTTGCGGCTGCTTTTTTTAATCTCATTCGGGGGGTGAGATAGTGTGGGATATTTATTTGATTTGAATTTGCCATTATTAGCTATCGGCATGCTATGATAATTATTTATACTGTTTACCACTTACAGTCCTTCAACTAGAAGTTTCGTTTTTTCTCCTGTAATCCTTTTTTCGTCCCTAAATAAGCTAACCCTTGTGCCTCCACTTCATATCCCGCGTGCGGTGAGACACTAACGCGGTCTCGCTTTCTCTTGCGAATTTTGTTTTTCTGATTTCTCCTTTCTCTAATTATAAGTAAATTTTGAATACGTCTTTATATACCGCGTTGACGCTATACGGTCTCGCTTCTTATGAAGTGATATTTTCCTTGGGCTTTTTATATACCGCTCCACGTTGCGGTACAACCTCTTTTATTCCGCCATGGTTGTTTTGCGGTTTGATTATGTTATAATATCAACTTCCTATCTAATAGGGGAACACTTAACTTAAAAACAATAATCACTTTCAACTATAATTTTATACCCATTAAATTTAGTTTTCAAGAGATGCTCGTTTACTGTAGCGAAATGCTGGCGCATTTCACAACAGTAACCAGCATCCACCAGCTTTATGTTTTGAAATTTCTTTCAGATAAAATACTTATCTACGCCCTATGATAACTATTTTATCTGTTGAAATTTCTTTTTATCTGATACAACGCCTTATGATATAAATACTTCTTAACGAGCATAAAAAATAGAGAACATTTAATGTTCTCTATTTTTCATGATACTATCTATGTTTATATCTTTAATTAGCTCAATTTCATTTTTATATTTTGCTTTAAACTGTTTTAGTTTCTCACAGGTTATTAATGCTTCATCAAAATAGGTTAAGTAATGATACATAAAATCTTCAAAGTCAATGTCGGGGAACATTTCTTTGTAATCATTATCAAGCCATCTTTCATTATATTCCTCTATAACTTCTGGTATCTTCTCAGGGTGTGTATCAAATATCTCTATGAACCTTTCCCTTACATATTTAAGAAATTTTGATACGTCGTCTTCCTCAAAATAACCTGTATAAAACAAAGTATCAGCTAATCCTAAATTATGCTCTGTATCAGAAAATTCACAAATTAGTTCCATATATATTTCGTGAACGAAGCGCGAGAACGAATCTATTGTTTTATCATACAGATTAAATTTAATTTCAATCTGTTGTAGCCGTTTACTCTTATGTATTGCGGGTGCCATTGCATTTGACGCCATTTTCTTTAACTCCTTTCCTATTAGTCAAATTCGTGGAACAGTGACATTCCCTCGTCGCTTATGAAGTCGTATGTACCGTCTTCCAGCTTTACTTGCTTGTAGACATATACCTTTCCCGCTTCATAGACGTGGACTTCATTTATACGACGGAGAAACGCTTGCCACGTTGCAGGGTGTTCTTCCTGTTGGTTCTGGTACTGTTCCTTTAACGTCCAGTTAGAGTTGATATAGACAGTATGGTAACACGCTTGCTTATTTGAGTATCTGGCGGGCAGCTCTACAGGGTAGAGGTCTAATAGGTTGAGCATTTGTTCTATCTTCAAGCTACTTCTAAATTCCTCAAATATAATTACATCCTGCGTTGTGTATGAATCAAACGGGTGTGTGTAGTCCGTTACGCGATACACGTCATAGTTGTATTGCTCCATTACAGTGCGTGTTTTTCCTGATCCTGTCGCCCCGCATTGATATATAACATTTTGTTTTCGTATCTCGCTTTTGTATTTAGCAGAATACAGGTCAAGGCGTATTTTGTCTATCTGGCTTGCGTGTTTCATGTAGTTAGGGTCGATGTCATAAATCTCGCCGTTAGATTTGCCAGCTAGGATATACTCCTTTAATTCCGCTAAATCATTTCTTTTGCCTTGGTTCTCTCTAAATTTCTCTACTGTCCCATGTTCAAACTGATAGCCAGCAATCTTTGTTTCCTCTTTCTCTGTCCCCTCGTATTTCCCTGTTTTAAAAACGTAGTTTCTATTTTCTTCATCACTCTCAGTATGAAATCTAATATCAGCATTTGGAAATAGCTTCTGAATACTTGACCTATATACAGGAGAAGTGAAGTGTATATAAACGTGGTCATGTTCTGTTTGTGTCTCTTTTCCGATTTCTTTGGTACAGCAAATAAATATTATCTTGTTCCATTTCTTGATTACAGGGTCAAAATATACGCTTTTCATATCTTCGGGATTTCTTGTATTATATCCGTGTTCTATTGGATTGTTAAAAGTTAAGAAGGCTTTTCTGCCCTTTATTGGTTCTGCCATGTCGCAAAACCCCCTTTCTATGTTACTTGAAATATTTGGGCGGTTTTGTCTTCTTAACTATTGACTTATATTTTTTATTGATATATAATACAAATATGAAAATCGTTAATCGGTGTTCATAATATAATAAAGACAATTGATAAGAGGTCAACCACCAACCAAAACAACCGTTCTCCTAAACGGTTGTTTTTTTGTATACCGTTTTGCCATATAACATTGTGGCTCGTTAAGTATATAGGTATTTTTTAATAGCTTGCCCTTGCTATATATTTAATTTATCACAGAATTATCTATATAATCAATATTATAACCAAAAAGAATAAAGCACCGCTTTGTGCGGTGCTTCATTATTTTTAGTTATGCCAATTTCAATTTTGGAACAAGAAGTTGTTTATCTTGGAACAAGAAGTTCACGGCTATATTTTTCAGTTAGTTAATTGATATTCGGGCGTTTTTTCCAAAGCCTGATCTCAATTTTGGAACAATGGAACAGGAAACTTCTTGTTCCATGATTTTTAGATAATTAATTGAAAAACGCTTCAGAAAAAATAGATAACTAATTGAGAAAAAATTTTGGAACAAGAAGTTGCTAAAGGTAATAATAGGGAACCCCCCGCAAGCGGTGCCCCCCTTGGCACCTTTAGCAACTTCTTCGCCCGAAAACATAGCTTAAAATTATGTGTTCAGTTTGCCACGGCGTCTTTTCTTTTGGCTGGTGGAATATATGACTTGTGGATTGTAGGCGGTAGCGTCTGCCAGAGAAACGCCCAAATCGGATAGATACTTCTCTGTTGTTGCTATGGAGCTATGCCCCAGAATGTGAGAGAGCGAGTATATATCCTTTGTCTTCTGGTAATAGTTCTTTGCGAATGTGTGCCTAAATAGGTGTATGCTCGTCTTCTCTACCCCGTGTTTATTGTTGTAGTTGGCTATGTTCTGTTGCATGGTACGCTTATTTAAAACAGTGCCTTCAGCCGAACAGAAAAGATAACTGTCTGCCTCTAATTCAAACAGTGCAATATACTTGTTGATGATTGCTATTAGCTCGTCAGAGAGATAGAGGGCCTGTGCCTTGTTGTTTTTGGTCTTCTGGATATAACAGACCCGCTCTTTGAAATCGAAATCCTTGACCTTGAGAGCGAGAGCAGACGAGAGCCGAAGCCCCGTCGAACAGACCAGATTGATAAACACCCAGCTTTGATACTCTACCTCGGAACAGTGAACGGGCTTTTTGAGAAGTGCCCGCAGTTCATCGTCTGTGTAGCAGACTTTGATTGTCTTCTGGTACTTTGGGAGCTTGAAGTTGTCGTCCTCGATGTAATGATTGTCAATCATCCAATACAGGAACGCCCGCACAGAGCGACAGTATGAAGCTACCGTCACGTCGTTCTTGTTTTGGTCGTCCTGCAAATCCTCAATCCAATAGTCGTAGATGTCCCTGCCGACAAGTGCTGTTGTAAAATCTGCCATGTCGGTAAAATTCACAAAATTGTCTATGTGAATTTTGTATGTGGCTAGTGTAGCCTCAGACAGATTTTCCGCCCGCTTGTCTGCCATGAATTGAGAATATGCTTGCTTTAGTGTGATGTTCTCAATCGTCATTGTCTGCCGTCTCCGTCTTCTCATAGCGTGCCTCCAGTCCCGCAGACACGCTAGATTTTGTTTAGACCATCATAACAGCAAGCCAGCAGATTTTCAAGCAGAAACAGAGAAAACCCCCGAAGCCGTAGGGCTTCAGGGGTTTTGGTGCGCGAGGCGGGACTTGAACCCGCACGTGCGTAATGCACACTAGAACCTGAATCTAGCGAGTCTGCCAATTCCACCACTCGCGCATGTATTTGAGCGCTCTCTCGAACGCCCAAATAACATATCACATCTTGCCGGAATTGTCAATCGGAATTTTTCGATTTTTGCGATTTTTCACCCGACCCACTGTTCCAGCGACGCCAGGCACCCCCGCAGCGTCGGGGGCAGCTTGTCGCCGAACTTGGCGTAATGGGTCCGGATGTCGGCCACCTCGGCCTTCCACTGGTCCTTGTCGACCTTGAGCAACTCCTGGAGCGTCTCCGGCGTGACCTCGTCCTGGCCCTCCAGGTCAATGTCCTCCGCCCGAGGCACGAAGCCGATGGGTGTCTCCACCGCCTGGGCAGAGCCGTCGCAGCGGCCCAGGATCCATTCCAGCGCCCGCAGGTTCTCGCCAAAGCCCGGCCAGAGGAAGTTGCCCTTGTCGTCGGTGCGGAACCAGTTCACATTGAAGATCTTAGGCGGGTTTGTCAGCTTCGACTCCATGTCCAGCCAGTGCTGCCAGTAGTCGGCCATATGATAGCCGCAGAAGGGCAGCATAGCCATGGGATCACGGCGCAGCTCGCCCACCTTGCCCTCGGCGGCGGCGGTCTTCTCCGACCCCATGACGGAGCCGACGAACACGCCGTGGGCCCAGTTCTTGCTCTGGTAGACCAGGGGCACGGTGCCGGCCCGACGGCCGCCAAAGATGATGGCGGAGATGGGCACGCCCTGGGGATCGTTGAACTTGGGGCTGATGCAGGGGCAGTTCACGGCGGGTGCGGTGAAGCGGGAGTTGGGGTGCGCGCCCTTGGAGCCGTCGGACGGGTCCCAGGGCTCCCCCTTCCAGTTCACAGCGTCCGTAGGCGGGTTCTTGTCCATGCCCTCCCACCAGACGGTTCCGTCCTTTTTCAGGACCACGTTGGTGAAGATGGTGTTCTTCCCGGTGCTCTCCAGAGCGTTGGGATTGGACTTGACGCTGGTGCCGGGAGCCACGCCGAAGAAGCCGTTCTCCGGGTTCACGGCCCACAGCCGCCCGTCGGGACCAGGCCGCAGCCAGGCGATATCGTCACCCACGGTCCAGCACTTCCAGCCCTTCTTCCGGTAAATTTCCGGCGGGATGAGCATGGCCAAATTCGTCTTGCCGCAGGCGGAGGGGAACGCGGCGCAGACATAGGTTATCTCGCCGCTCGGCTTTTCGATGCCCAAGATCAGCATATGTTCGGCCAGCCATCCCTCGTCCCGGCCCAGGCAGGAGGCGATGCGCAGGGCAAAGCACTTCTTGCCCTGCAAGGCGTTGCCGCCGTAGGCGGAGTTGACGGTCATGATGTAATTTTCCTGGGGGAAGTGGGCGATATAGCGCTTTTCCGGGTCCATCTCCGCCGAGGAATGTAAGCCCTTGATGAAGTCGGCGCTGTCCCCCAGCGCGTCATAGACCTGCTTGCCCATGCGGGTCATGATAGCCATATTCAGCACCACGTAAATGCTGTCGGTCAGCTCAAAGCCGTACTTTGCGAAAGGCGAGCCCACCACGGACATGGAATAGGGCACCACGTACATCTTCCTGCCCTTCATGGAACCCTTGTATATCTTGCGGAGCGTTTCCTTCATCTCGTCGGGGGCCATCCAGTTGTTGGTGGGACCGGCGTCCTCCTGCTTCTCGCAGCAGATGAAGGTGCGGCCCTCCACACGGGCCACGTCGTTGGGATTGCTGTGGTGATAATAGCAGCCGGGCAGCTTTTCCTCGTTGAGCTTGATGAGCGTACCGTCCGCCACCGCCTGCCGCCGCAGGCTTTCCAGTTCGTCCTCGCTGCCGGTGAGCCAGACCACCTCGTCCGGCTGGCACAGGTCCGCACACCGCTGTACCCAGTCCAATACATGCTTGTTGGTCGTCAGAGCCATTGTGGTTTCCTCCTATATCGCAGATTTTTGTAACGCGTTCGTAAGCGCGGCAAAGTCCTCCAGGCTCAGTGCCTCGCCCCGGACCTGGCTGTCCAGCCCGCACGCGGCCAGCGCCGCGGCCGCCCTGGTCTTGCCGCACACGCCCTCCAGAGCGTTGACCAGGGTCTTGCGCCGCTGATTGAAGGCCGCCCGGACCACCCGGAAAAAGGCGTCCTCGTCCGTCTGAACAGGCGGCGCGGAGCGCATAGTGAGGCGCACCACGGCGCTCTGCACCTTTGGCCTTGGCACGAAGCACTCCGGCCCCACCGTGAAGAGCATCTCCGGCTCGGCATACCACCGGGTCAGCAGGGTAAACGCCCCGTAGTCCTTCTCCCCCGCTCCGGCGCACATGCGCATGGCCACTTCCTTTTGCACCATCACCAGCATACGCGAAAAGCACCCGGCCCGGTACAGCTTCGTCAGCACCGGGGTGGTGATGCTGTAGGGCAGGTTGGCGCACACGCTAAGCCGCAGCCCGCACAGCTTTTCCGCGCAGTCGGCCTGCACGTCCCGGCCCATCACGTCGGCATAGACGATCTCCAAATTGGCAAGATCGCCCACGGTCCGGGCCAACACTGGTTTTAAATCCCTGTCCACCTCATAGGCCAGCACTTTGCCCGCCCTGGCGGCCAGTTCTCTTGTGAGGCAGCCCACGCCGGGTCCGATCTCCGCCACGCCGTCACCGGGACCCAAGTCCGCTTCCTCGGCAATGCGCTCCGGCACCCAGGCGGCGGTCAGGAAGTTCTGTCCCCTCCCCCTGGAAAAGCGGAACCCCGCCTTTTGCAGCAGGGGACGCACAGCATCATAATCGCACAGGTCCAATGTCTTTTCCATGCGGTGATTTTACCACTGCACCCCGCCAAAAGCAACAGCAAAATTCCCGCCTGTCCCGGTCCGGCGATTGACAAATTTCCCCTGGGGACGTACAATAGTCCCAGCGCGGATACGCGCATAAACCACCGCCCGCAGGCAGAGGATATCAAGGGGAGGAACTGACTATGATCGACGTTGTAGCGCTTGGCGAACTGCTCATCGACTTCACCACCCTCAGCGCGGATGGCGACGGCTACCCCACCATGGCTGCCCATCCCGGCGGCGCGCCGGCGAATTTCCTGGCTGCGCTGGCGAAATTCGGTGCCAAAACGGCCCTGCTGGGCAAGGTGGGCAACGACGCCTTCGGCATGATGCTGCTCAAGACCCTGGCCCGGTCCGGTATCGACACCCGCGGCGTTGTGACGGACCCGGACGTGTTCACCACCCTGGCTTTCGTCACCCTGGACGAGAGCGGCGACCGGGAGTTTTCCTTCGCCAGAAAGCCGGGAGCGGACACATGCCTGCGGTTTGAAGAGCTGGACCTGGGGCTGATCGACGAGGCCCGCGCGTTTCACTTCGGCACCCTGTCCCTGACCGACCAGCCGGCCCGCGGCACCACGGCCCGCGCGGTGGCCTATGCCCGGAAAAAAGGCAAGCTCATCACCTTTGACCCCAATCTGCGCAAGCCCCTGTGGAAGAGCCTGGACGAGGCAAAAGAACTGATGCTCTGGGGTCTGGGGCAGGCGGACGTGGTAAAGATCAGCGACGAGGAAGTGGAATTTCTCTTCGGCATGACGCCGGAGGAAGGTGCCCGACATATTTTGCAGCAGTTTGGCGCGGGGCTTGTTTTCGTCACCTGCGGCCCGGACGGCTGTGTGTTCAAAAACCCCGTGGCGGAGGGCCGGGTGCCCGGCCTGGCCGGTATCCAGGTGGCGGACACCACCGGCGCGGGCGACATCTTCGGCGGCAGCGCGGTCTGGAAGCTGTTGCAGCTCGGCAAGGACGTGCGGGAGCTCACAGAACAGGAGCTGGCCGACACGGCGCGCTTTGCCTGCGCCAGCGCAGGCCTTTCCGCCACCCGCTTCGGCGGCATCTCCAGCGTCCCGGCATACGCCGAGGTGCTGCAAAAACTGGCCGAATGAAAGAAGATACGGTATAGCAAAAAGCCCTGTGACCGCGATGGTCACAGGGCTTTTTTTGATGGCAGGGGAAGTATGCTCTGGAAGCCGCAAATTCTCTCGGACAGTCGGCACCCCGATCCCGCTCAACACGGTCAATCCCAGTTTATGGCGCTGTCCCGCACGTAATCCCCGGCGGTTATATCACCGGCAGTTCTTCCACCGGCTTGCCGTATTCATATACGGCGTGACTGGGCAGGTCGATCTCGTCGCTCCAAAATACACACGTCCGGCTCTCGTCCAACTGGACCTGCTGGAAAAGGCCCGGTACCTCCGCGAGAAGCTGATAACCCGGCAGCTTCATATCGTCTTTTACATCGTATATTACCTTCCGGCCATCGTCAAAGGCAGCCGCCAGTTGATAATCCGGGAGCGGGACCAGCTTTATGATCCTCTGTATCATGCCCGACACCCCCTCACAGCGGCGGGAGCTTCCGTATGATCTGGCTGTCCCACATCTCCTGCAGCTCTTCCTGGTGAGCGCCCAGCCATTCCCGGACGAGCTCCTGCGCCTTGATCGGCAGATCCCCCTGAAGCATCTCCATGCTCTGGATATTGAACTCTCCCATATACTCCCCATACAGAGCATGTATATGGCTGGGTTCATGCTCCTTCGGCTTGAAAAACATCTTGATCACGATGCCGTAAAACCGCGCTATCTCCGGCATATCCGTCACTCCTTTCCGCTGTCCCGCTCTTTTGCCGTCAGTATCGGTTGTAAATTTGTCCCCGCGGTCCGGCGTCGATCACATACACCACCAATCTTCCGTGATCCACTGTGTAAATGATACGATACTCACCTACCCGAAGCCGAAGCATCCCGGGATGTCCTTTGAGTTGCTTGATGTCCTCCCCATTTGGGAGCTGCTCAATGGCCGAAACGATGCGCACTTTCTCATTGCGCGGCAGCCGGTCTATAAATTTCTTTGCGCTCTTCTTCAGAACGATCCGGTACATCAATCCAGCCCCCACTCCCGCTTGCACTCTTCCAGAGTGACAGTCTGGTCCTTATCCGGGTCCGGGTCGTTTTCATAGTTTTCAAGCATCCGCTGACAAAAGCGGTCGTCCGCCTCTTCATCGGCGGTGATGCCCTGGAGATAGGCAAGCACATAGCCGATCTTATACTCCGGCACACTGTCCAGCAGCTTGATGCACAGTTCTTTGTTGCTCATTTGCTTTCACTCCTTTCCACTGTCCCGCTCGATGGTCTCATCAATGGCCCTGGTGATGAAGCCGTTCACGCTTTCCCCGTGAGCCTTTACAGTTGCGCATTTCTCCCGCGTCATTCTTACTTCTACGCGCATGAACTTGTTCAAATAGGCCTTCCTTCCGTACCTTATGCTTAGAATAAAGGGAAAACCCGGAAAGCATTGGTAACGCAACACTTTCCGGGTTGGCAGCGGGAGAAGGATTCGAACCCTCACATACGGAGTCAGAGTCCGCTGTGCTACCTTTACACAATCCCGCTATATTCGGAACGGTGTGTATTATGCCATTGTTTTCCGAAATTGTCAAGCACAAATCTGCTAAATTTGCGCCCGCTTGCCCCTCTTTTTTCAGTTTGCCTGTCCGTGCAGCCAGGCCAGTGCGTCTGCCAGGCTCCCCAGCGAGTCCATCAGCCCGCAGGTCACCGCCTCTTCCCCGTCCACGATGCTGCCCACGTCGTTGGCCAGCTCCCCGGTCTTGAGCATGTAGCCCAGGAATCTCTCCCGGCCGATGTGGGAGTTGGCGGTCACGAACCGGACGATACGCTCCTGGGTCCGGGCAAAGTATTCATAGGTCTGGCTGACGCCGATGACCGTGCCGTTCATGCGCACGGGATGGATGGTCATGGAGGCGCTGGGAGCGATGAAGCTGCGCTTGGCCGCCACCGCCAGGGGCACGCCGATGGAGTGCCCGCCGCCCAGGACCAGGGACGCGGTGGGCTTTTTCATGCCCGCGATCAGCTCCGCGATGGCAAGACCCGCCTCGATGTCCCCGCCCACGGTGTTTAAAAGGATGAGCAGCCCCTGCACGTCTGGGGATTCCTCCACCGCCGCCAGCAAGGGCATGACGTGCTCATATTTCGTGGTCTTGTTTTCCTCCGCCAGCACCTGGTGGCCCTCGATCTGGCCGATGACCGTGAGCACCTGGATGGCCGACGGCGCGCTGGTCCCAAGCTCTTTGATGTCCTCCGTCTTTACGTCGTCCATAAAGCATCACCCGAGGCAAGTGTTCCCTGCCCCAGGCGAATTATACCCATTTACAACTACGCTCGTCCCGCGCGGAAGTCCGTAGGCGTGCGGCCCTGGGTCTTTTTAAACACGGCGCTGAAGTAATGCCCGTCCCGATAGCCCACCGCACGTGCGATCTGGCCGGGACGCTTGTCCGTGGTCAGCAGCAGCCGGCGGGCAAGCTCCATGCGCCGGCCGGTCACATAGTCGGAAAAGGTCCTGCCCAGCTCTTTTCGGAACAGCGCGGACAGATAACTGGCCGTGACGCCGGCCGCCTCCGCCGTATCCGCCAGGGTCAGGTCCGGGTCCGTGAAGCGCTTATCCACATAGTCCAGCGCCGCCCCCAGCGTCCCGGCGCGGGCACCGCCGGCGCTCTGGTCCCGCGCTTCTATGGCGGCCAGAAGCGTCCGGGTCAGCGCCCGTTCCGGCTCCAGACGGGACATGTCCCACGCTCCGAGCCGCTCCACATACGCCTCCCGCGGGATGCCCAGACCCATCACGAACCGCTCCGCGGCGAATCTGGCGTTCAGCAGTACATAGGTCCGCAGGGTCCGGGAGCGGGCCGTCTCTGGCATGGATTTTAAATACTGTTCCGCGCAGGCGGGCACATCCTCCCGCCGGGCACTTTCCAGAAAGGCGCACAGATCCTGTGGGTCCAGCCGCGCCGGGTCCACGTCCGGTATACCGTCCTCGTCGACCGGCGGCTGCACAGAGCGCTCCATGCCTGGCCGCAGGACCTGTCTGTCCGGCCACAGCACCCGCAGCGACCACAGCCGGGACGCCTGCTGCAAACACCCGGGCAGCGCCTCCAGGCCTTCCGCCGGGTCGCTGACGGCCAGGTGCCAGTTCCCGCTGCCCCCCCGGTCCAGCGCCTCCCGGACCCAGCGGACGCACCGGTCCGTCAACTCCGGCATCCGCCGGGCTTCGCCCTTGATGAGCACCGCGCCCAGGTCGGGGGCAAGCTGCACGGGCATATACTCCGAGTACTTCAAAAAATAGGCCAGCAGCGTCTGGCGCGCCTCGGCGGCCAGGTCGGCCAGGGGTCCGGCGTTCCTATCTCGCGGCGGCAGGTCGAACAGCGCCACCGCGTACGCCTCCGCCGCCAGGTCCACGCCGATGCGCCTGGCGATGACCGCGGCCCGGTCCGGAGCGATGAGGCTCCCGGTAAGCTGCTCAAACAGCCACCGCCGCACATGGGGAATGAGCTCCGGGTCCCGGAGCGCGTCTTCCAGCGTCATGCTCCCGCCTCCCTCCTATCCGGCGTCACCGGCTACTGGCCCGCTCCATCAGCTCCCAGTCCAGGCTTCGGGAAACGCCCGGCTGGCCCTGCAAGATGCGGATGAGCTCTTCCGCCGCCTCCTGACCCATGCGGCTGTGCCGGTGCCAGAGGGACGTGATGTGCACGGGACCCACCTGGCTGTAGTAGCTGTTGTCAAAGCTGACCACGGCCATATCCTCCGGCACCCGGCGGCCCATAGCCAGCATCTCCCGTATCAGCAGGTACGCCACCTCGTCGTTGTAGCAGACCACCGCCGTCACCCCGTCCAGCCGCTCTGTTATGAACCGTCGGAGCATGCCGCCGTCCCCGGACGAGAACATCTCGGCCCTGTCCGTGGTGTCATACCAGCAAAAACTCCGGTCCCGGATGGGAAGGCCCCGGTCCCGGATGGCGGAGATGCAGCCGTAATAGCGCTGGGGACCCTGAGCGTCGTCGGATTTGAAGATGCCGCCGATTGACCGGTGGCCCTTGTCGATGAGATAGCGGGCCAGCTTATACCCGCCGCCGTAATTGTCGTCGGAGATGCAGGGGATGCCGCTCAGCTCGGCGTATGCCCCGTGGAGGAACACCATGGGCACGCTGGCCCGCTGCAAGCTCTGGTAGAGGTCCGCGTTGGGACTGGGCAGCGCCGTCTTGGACCCCTCCACCAATATCCCGGCCACAGGCCGATCCAGCAGGGTCTGCAAGATCTCCCGCTCCCGGCTGACCTGGTTTTCCGTGGCGAATATCAGCACGGAGTAGCCGTGGCGGGAAAAGACGTTTTGCGCGTCGTGCAGGACCGTGGGAAAGATATAGTCGTCCAGAAACGAGGACACTACCGCCACCTGGCGGGAACCGGCATTCTGGTTCATGCCCGTGGTATAGGTGCCGCTGCCGTGGCGGGAGACCACGATGCCCTCCTCCGTCAATATGCCGATGGCCCGCCGCACCGTCTGGCGGCTGACGGAATAGGCGGCCGACAGCTCCGCCTCCGTGGGCAGCTTGTGCCCGCCCTTCCAGCCCTGGACGTATATCTCCTCCCGGAGCCTGTCCGCCAGGAGCCTGTATTTCAGCGCCATTTTCCCGCCCCCCTGTTGCTTTTAATATATACATTATAACATACTCGCGCCAAATCGTCATAAAAACCGGACGATTTCCGGGAAAAAGATACAAATTCGTCTAAGTTGTTCTTTTTCCCGTTAAAAAGAATACAAATTCTGCCGAGCGGTCCGTGAAACCACCAAAACGGACCCGGCGAAAGCCGGGGAAATGAGCAATTTGCCCAATACTTTCGCCGGGACGGCGCGGACCCGACATCTTAAATCAACACACCGATTTGCGGATAAATCTAAAATTATTATACTATATTTCGGGAATTTCGGAAGAGTTTTTCAAAATTTGTTTCATAATTATGCAAACCGTCGATGATTTGTCTTATTAATTGGCACAAATTTGGCGAAAACCACAAATATCCCGTTGACTTCTCCCGTCTTTTTTGATTTAATACGAGTATCACAAGTCCGGTCACAGCCGGATAATTTTAGGAAGGAGCAATCCAAACATGAAGAAGATCCTTGCGCTTGTTCTTGCCCTGGCGATGATCATGAGCCTGGGCGCCATCGCCTTTGCGGACGATGACCTCATCCATGTTGGCTTCGCCCAGGTTGGCCACGAGTCCGACTGGCGCGCCGCCTCCACCAACTCCGCGCAGGAAGTGTTCTCCGAGGAGAACGGCTATGACCTGTCCTTCGTGGACGCCGACAACGACTCCGCCGTCCAGCTGGAAGCCATCCGCAACTTCATCCAGCAGGGCATGGACTACATCATTGTCGACCCCATCGTTGAGACCGGCTGGGACGCTGTTCTGACTGAGTGCGAAGACGCCGGCATCCCCGTGATCGTCATCGACCGTACCATCACCGACTCCGACAAGTACGTGGCCTGGGTTGGCTCCGACTTCATGGTCGAGGGCCGCGCCTGCGGCGAGTGGCTGAAGGCCTACGCCGCCGATAAGGGCATCGAGGAGATCAACGCCCTGGTCATCGAGGGCACCACCGGTTCCGGCGCCCAGATCGGCCGTACCGACGGCTTCAAGGAGATCGCCGACCGCGAGGGCTGGACCATCCTTGACTCCCAGA
>CANQQB010000011.1 GCA_947625845.1 uncultured Oscillospiraceae bacterium | reverse complement strand
TCATCCATTTCTACAATCATGAGCGCATCCAGTTAAAGACCGGAGTGGCGCCGCTCACGCTTCGCCACTCCGCTTAATTCCTTTTTCCTACGCAGGGAGCTCTTCTTTTCCCTGTCCACTTTTCCTGGGGCAGTGCATCAGAGGGAGGCATTTTTAAATGAATTTTCCTTTTAAAAAGGCCCCCCTGTGTAAGGGGGGCTGTCAGCGCTTTGCGCTGACTGGAGGGTTGTAACGATAGTGCGCCACCGCCAAAGGTGTCCCCGGCTTCGCCGTGGACCCGTTGGATTCTAATGTTTCTCTCCCTCCGTCTCGCCCTGGCGGGCGAGCCACCTCCCCCGTCAGGGGGAGGCGGGGGCTTTGCCCCCGAATCGGCCCCGGAGGGGCCGGCCCCCTCTGTCGTCGTCGCTCGCTGGGCTAGGTCGGGATTCGCCGCAAGCGGCAAACCCCGAGTAGCCCGCGGCTCCTCCTCTCCCCAAAAGGCAAGCGTGCCTTTTGGGGACCCCAGGGGGCTGTCAGCGCTTTGCGCTGACTGGGGGAGAGACAATTCCTTTACTCTTCCGTGATATACCCGAACACGTCCGCGTATCTGCCATCTGCCGCCGGGTCGAAGTCAGCGGGGACGGACATGTACCGCCAGGCGCCGGACTCGGTCATGGCGAGCATCACGTGAGCGTGGCCCGAGATGGGATAGCCGTTGGCCCAGTGCGCGTCCTCCGTGGACAGCGTGGTCCCGTCGGCCCAGGTCCAGTGGCTCCCGTCGAACTCCACGCCGACCCACGCGTACTGTAAGCCCTGTTCCTGCATCTTCGCCGTGGCGGCGTCGAAGTCCGCCTGTCCGCCTATCACCGCCAGGCTCCCGGCGGCGGAGACGGCCCCGTCATAGGTCGTGCCGGCTTTCGCGGCCCCGTAATTTTTGGGGGCTGCCGGTACCTCCGGCGTTACCTCCGGCGCAGGCGCCGGCGTATCCGTGGCGGCGGGGGTGCTGTCAGTCAGATATTGGCTGTACACATAGCCCGTCATGCCGTTGTAGCTCACCTGGGTCCAGCCGTTGGCCACTGTGCCGGTGCGGGTCAGGCTGTCGCCGGTGCTCACCGCGCCGATGATGCCGTAGCCCGTGCCGGGGCCGGTGCGGACCCGCACGCCGTTGCCGGTCAGATAGACCGTGCCCCCGGCGGGACTCACCGTGTAACCGCTGTTACCGGTCCCGGTGCCTGTACCAGTCCCGGTACCAGTGCCCGTGCCCGTACCTGTACCCCAGCCGGTGCCCGTACCCGTACCGGTTCCAGTACCTGTCCCGGTGCCGGTACCCGTGCCGGCACCGGTCCCTGTACCCGTCCCGGTACCCGTTCCGCCGATGGTCACGGTACCGGTCTCGCCGCCGGCGGTCTCCTCACCGGGGACCGTCCCGTCCTCGCCGGGCGTGGGGATCGGCGTGGCGGAGGGCGACGGCCTGGGGGTGCCGGTAGGCGCGGGGGTGGCGGTGGGCTCCGGCGTGGCGCTGGGGATGGGGGAGACCACGATGGGGGAGGGGGGCTCCGCCTCCGGGGTGTTATAGACCTCGGACGTGGCCGGCTGACCGCCGAACAGCCCGGCCATATATCCCACGCTGCCCAGCAGCACCAGCACCGCCGCGGCGCACAGGATGGGCACGGCCTTCGAGCGCTTTTTCTTCCGCTGGGCGGCGGGAACGGCCGCTTTGCGCTGCTGCTGGGTCCGGGGCTTCTTCTCAAAGTCCTTCTGGACGCTGTACTTGGGGGTGGTATGAGCGGCTCCCGCTGCACCTGCCGCCACGGCCGCTGCCGCTGCCGCCTCCGTCGGCTTGTCCTCTGTAGGCGCGGAGGCTTCCTCCACGGGCTTGTCCTCCGCCGGCACGGGGGTATCTTCCGCCGGTTTATCCTCGGTAGGCGCGGAGGTATCTTCCGCCGGTTTATCTTCGGTGGCCTTGGGTGCCTCTTCCGCCGGCTTATCTTCAGCAGGCTCGGCCGCCTCTTCTGCCGGTTTATCCTCGGTAGGCGCGGAGGTATCTTCCGCCGGTTTGTCCTCAGCAGGCGCGGAGGCTTCCTCCGCGGGCTTACCATCGGTGGCTGCTGCCGCCTCTTCTGTGGGTTTATTCTCCGCAGGTGCGGATCTCTTCTGGGCCTGGGCCCTGTTCTGGGCGTTGCGCTTCTTGTTGGAGCGCTTTTTCCCGCCCTTGCTGCCGGCCACGGCTGCGGCTCCCGCAACGGCGGCTCCTGCCGCCACGGCTCCCGCGGCTGCCGCCGTCTTGTTGTCCTGGCTGGCCTCCGACTTGGCAGGCACGGACTCGTCCGCGGGCTTGGCCTCTTCGGGCGCGGCGGTCTCGGCGGGCCTGTTCTCCGTCGGCTTATCCTCCGTCTTCGCCGCAGGCGCGGCGGCGGGCAGGGCCTCGTCCGTCCTGCCCAGGGCGGAGAGGAACTCCCTGGCCGTGATATACCGGGCCTCCGGCTCATAGGCCAGGGCCTTTTCCATGATCTTCTTAAGCTCCGGGCTGACGCCCTCCGGCGCGGCGACCTTCTCGCCCTTCATGCGCCGGCGCAGCGCGTCCGAGCGGTCCTTGTCCGTCAGCGCGCCGCCCTTGGGCTGGAAGGGCAGATACCCCCCGTTGCACCCGGCGTAGAGCATCAGGCCCACGGAGTACACGTCCGCCGCGGCGGAACCGGCGCTGTCCCAGAAATACTCCGGCGCCAGATATTCCACCTGGTCCGCCGGCCGCTGGTTGGGCGCGGTGTGGTTGGGCCCGCCCAGCACGGCGTTGCCGTCCACGTTCAGGTCCACGTTGCCCGGCCAGATGCCGCCGTGGAAGCTGTCCGGGTCATCCTCCAGCTGGTCGCACAGCTCCCGCGCCAGCTTCACCGCCTTGTCAGGGTCCGTCTCCTTCAGATAGCCCGCCAGCAGCGCCGTGGGCCGGAATCTATCCTCTGCCATACCGCTCACCCAAGTCCTCTCTCTAAGAAAGTTACAAAATGGTTACGATTTGGAACAAACTTAACACAAATATTACGAATTGTCAATATGTCCGCCGAAAAAATCCCCGGATATTTTTTATTTTATTGAGTTTTTTGCGGGAAAGTCTTATAATGGCGCCGTGTGTCCAAAGGGGGGCGCAAAGGGGGCGCAATTGGGCGCAAAAATGGCCTCAAAAGGCCAAAAAACGCCCCCAAATGTCCCACAATGTCCCAAAATGTCCCACAATGGGCGCTTGGTGGGCGCTTGGTGGGCGCTTGAAAAGAAAGGGGTCCGTCCGTGAGAATTTTCCTGAGAACACTGGGAAAAATCATGACTGTGCTGGTGCTGACGGCCGCCATCGGCGCGCTGGCGGCGGGCGGCGCCTGCGCGGTGATGGCATACGGTCCGTCGGACCTGTGGCAGGAGAAATTCGTGGCGGGCTTTGAGGACTCCGACACGCTCAGTTTCGTGCCAAGGCTTTTTTTCGACGAGGATGAGATCGACGCCATCCTGCACCCGGCCCCCACGCCCACGGTCCCGGACAGCTTTGAGGAGCTGTCTGCAGCGCCGGTCCAGGCGGACCAGGCCGCGCCCGCTGAGGACGAGGCTGTGCCGGCGGAGGAGCAGACGGACGCGATCGAGGTCGTACATATTAAAAAGGACGCGTTCCGGGCCGTGCTGCTGCTGGTCCACGACCCGTCCCTGGTGGTCATCGGCACCATCGACCACTTCGGCGGCCAGGGGGTGCTGCTGACGGAGCTTCTCGACAAATACGGGGCCATCGGCGGCATCAACGGCGCGGGGTTTTTCGCCCCCGCCGGCGGCACGCCGGACGGCATGGTGATCCGGGACGGCCAGTTTGCCCACGGCTCCCCCGGCGGCTATTACCGCAACGTGATGGGCTTTGACGCCGACCACGTGCTGCATGTGGGCAACATGACCGGCCGGGAGGCGCTGGACATGGGCATCGTGTCCGGCCTGAGCTTCAACGCCGGTCCCACGCTGGTCAAGGACGGGGAAATACAGTGCGACGCCGGCGGCACCCTGAACCCCCGGACGGCCCTGGGCCAGACCGAGGACGGCACGGTGATGCTGCTGGTGGCGGAGGGCCGCCGGCCCGACAGCATCGGCGCGACGAACCGGCAGACGGCCGAGATCATGCTGGAATACGGCGCGGTCAACGCCGGCAGTCTGGACGGCGGCGGTTCCTCCGACATGTACTATCAGGGCGAGCAGCTTGTCTGGAACGACTATCTGCTCCGGATACCCACGGCCATTCTTGTGATGGCCCCGGACGAGGGGGAGGGGTAAGATGGCCAGATACGAGGGAAAACATTCCAGCACCCCCGCGCGAGTGCCGAAGCACGCGCCCAAGTCGGACAGACCCGCGCCCAAGCCCCCAAAGCCCCAGGCGGCAAAAGCCGGGCCGTCCCACGTCAGGACCCCCGCGCCCGCGCCGGAAAGGGCCAGGCCGACGCCCGCGCCGCTCAGGGCGGAGAAGACCGGGCCGTCCCACGTCAAGGCCCCGGCGAGCGCGCCCAGGCCCGGAAAGGAACGGGCCGCCGCGCCTGCGCCCCGGCCGGAAAAGGTCCGGCCGGTCCAGGCCGCGGCCCGGACAGAGGCGGCCAAAAGGAAGCGGCGGCGCAAAAAGCTCTGGCGGGCCTGTTTGGCCCTGTACGCCCTGGTATTGCTGATAGGCTCCGGGTACGGGCTGTGGCGGTTCTGGCGCTACGTGGGCGATGAGCAGGCGCAGAAGGACAGGACCGAGGCTGCTCAGAATGCCAAAGCGGCCCATGAGAAGGCCCTGTTCCAGGCCCCCCAGCTTGCCTTCGAGGACTGGGAAAACGCCCTCACCACGGACTACTGGACGGACCTGTGGTATGAGCAGTCCCCCAACGACCTGGACACACGGGACGCGGTGTATGATTACATGCGCGAGCGCTTCGCACCGGACGCTGTCCAGGCGTACAAGGCCCCGGAGTTCACCCAGGAATCGCCGGTCTATGTGCTGCAAAACGGCGGCGGGGAGGCTCTGGCGCGGGTAACGCTCACCGGCCGGGAGCTGGACTGGGCCGTGTCCGACGTGGAGCTTCTCTTCCAGGGCGAGCACAGCGCCGCCGTGACCGTGCCCAGCACGTGCAAGGTGCTGTGCAACGGCCAAGAGCTGGGGGAGGAATACCGGCAGGAGGCCGAGACGCTGATGGGCTATCACGCCCTGGACGGGGTTTTGGAAAACCCCGTGGCCTGGGTGCGCTACGCGGTGGACGGGCTGCTGCTCAAGCCGGAGATGACCGCTCAGGTGCCGGAGGGGTTCGATCTGCTCCCCATCGGGGACGAGCAATACCTGCTTGCGGACAAGAGCGACACCGCCGCCTACGCCGAGCGGGCGGTGGAGTTCGTCAAAAAGGACGTGTACTATTTCATGTGCGGCGGGCAGAACCCCGGGGGCAACCTGGGCGGCGCGCTGGCGTATCTGCGCGGGGGGACTCAGGCCTATGCCGAGCTGCAAAATACCCATGAGAGCGTCCGGTGGACCACCCACCACAACGATATCGACGTGAGCAAGACCACCGCCGGGGCCGTGCTGCGCTGGGCGGACAACTGCTTCAGCATCGACGTGAGCTACGACGCGGACTGTACCCTCCGGGGCCAGCATCAGGATTACGCGGACGCCACCATGCGCCTTTACTTCCTGCGGGAGGGCGACGGGTATTACCTGAGCAACTTCCAGAATCTTTGAGCTGTGAGACGCCGCTATGAACATTACGATCATCGTTCCCTCCTATAACCCGGACGAGAAGCTGTGCCAGGTGGTGGACGCCATGCTGGGCGCGGGCTTCCGGGACCTGGTGCTGGTAAACGACGGCAGCCGTCCGGAAAATACCCAGCCGTTCCGGGACGCCGCCGCGCGTCCCGGCGTCACCGTGCTCACCCACGAGGTCAACAAGGGCAAGGGCCGGGCGCTGAAGACCGCCTTCCACTGGTGCATACAAAACCGGCCGGAGATAGACGGCGTGGTCACCGTGGACGGGGACAACCAGCATAACGCGAAAGACGTGCTGGCATGCGCGCAGGCCATGGTCCGCCAGCCGGATAAGATCTGGCTGGGGTGCCGGGATTTTTCCCTGGAGCAGGTGCCCTTCCGGAGCCGGTTCGGCAACACCCTGACACGGGGCGTCATGAAGCTGGCCGGCGTGTCCGTCACCGATACGCAGACCGGTCTGCGGGCCATCCCGGCCAAGTATCTGCCCCTCATGTGCCGTATCGAGGGAGAGCGGTACGAGTACGAGACGCAGATGCTCCTGTCCCTGCGCTCGGAGAAGATCGAGCTGGGCCAGGTGTCCATCGACACGGTGTACATCGAGGAAAACCAGACCAGTCATTTTGATCCCATAAAGGACTCCTGGAAGATTTATAAGATCATCTTCCGGCATATGTTCCGCTCCCTGCGCTCCTTTGGTGCCTTCGCGGCAAGCTCCGCCGCGTGCTTTCTCATCGACGCAGGGTTATTCACCCTGCTCAACGCGGTCGTATTAAAGTCCGTGGCCGACGGCGGGCGGGAGCTGGCCTCGTCCCTGGGGGCGCGGGCGGTGTCCAGCGCGGTGAACTTCCTGTTGAACCGCAACCTGGTCTTTCGCAGCCGGAGCGCGCCGGGTAAGTCGGCGGTCCGGTATTACGCGCTGGTGGTGGCACAGGGCAGCGTATCCGCGCTGCTGGTGTACCTTATCAACTCCCTGCTGCACGTGTCCAACGTGATGGAGACGGTTATCAAGATACCCGTGGAGATGGCGCTGTTTCTGGTCAGCTATTCCATCCAGAAAAAGTGGGTGTTCCGGGATAAGGAGGAGTAGGTATGGGCCGGGTGACGGGGCTTTATTTCAGTCCGTGCGGCAACGTGGAGCGTATCGTCCGGACCATGGCGGCCGCCGCGGCGGAGAGGCTGGGCACGGAGCCAAAGTTCGCGGACTTCACCAGGCCTATGGCAAGGAAAAAGGACTACCGCTTCGGCACGGAGGACCTGGTGTTCGTGGGCCTGCCGGTGTACGCCGGGCGGGTACCCAATAAGATCGCGCCGTTTATTGCCGCCGGGTTATCGGGCAGCGGCGGGGCGGTGCCGGTGGTGTGCTTCGGCAACCGGAGCTTCGACAACGCTCTGGCGGAGCTGTTCAGCCTCCTGCATCAAAACGGTTTTGCTATCCCCGCTGCGGCCGCCGTGGTGGGCCAGCACGCCTTCACGGCCGCGCTGGCGACCGGGCGGCCGACGGCTGAGGACTTAAACGCGGCGAGAGCGTTCGCGGTCCGGGCGGCGGAAAAGTGGACGGAGGGGGCGTGGTTGTCCCAGGGGGACATACCCGGTCAGCCGGACGCGCCATACTACCGGCCCCTGGGGCCGGACGGGGAGCCGGTGGACTTTCTGCGGGCCACGCCTGCGGTGGACTACGGCCTGTGCAACCACTGTGGGACGTGCGCCTCGGCGTGTCCCATGGGGAGCATCGACAGGGACGATCCCGGCAAGACCGTGGGGGTGTGCATCAAGTGCCAGGCGTGCGTGGTAAAATGCCGCCGGGGGGCCAGGTCCTTCACGGATAGGGCGTTTTTGTCCCACCGCGCGATGCTGGAGCGGGACTACGCCCGCCCGGCGGAAAATGTGTTTATCGTTTAGGCCGAGCCTGCGCACGCATACGCAGGCCCGGCTTTTGCGGTCAAATGCGGCAAAACTTTTTGAAAAGGAGACGATAAAATGGCGGAATTTGTGAAACTGAGACCGGAAGAGCTAAAAGCGCTGCACCAGACGGACCCGGCGCTGATGAGCTACAACATCGAGTTCGCCGAGGTCACCGGCGGCACCTTCTGGAAGGCCTACACCCCCGGCCAGATCGCCGGCACGGAGAGTTTCCAGGTGGACATGAGCGGCGGGCTGGCGGCGGCCTACAAGGACCTGATGCAGGTGTACCCGCCCATCAATTTGTACGACGAGAAGCTGCGGGCACTGGCGAAGGCGTTCGGTCCCCTGTGGGTGCGGGTGTCCGGTACCTGGGCCACCAAGACCTACTACGATCTGGACGGGTCCATGGGCGGCAAGGTGCCCGAGGGGTATCTGAACACCCTGACAAGGGAGCAGTGGGTCGGCGTGCTGGACTTCGTGAAGGCGGTGGGGGCTAAGCTGCTGGTGTCCGTGTCCGCGTGTCCCGGCGTGTACGGCACCGACAAGGCCCCTGTCCCGCCCTGGACGCCCCGTGAGGCGGAGAAGCTCTTCAAATTCAGCGCCGACTACGGCGTGCCCATCAGCGCGTCCGAGTTCGTCAACGAGCCCAACATGCTGGAGGACACCGGTTTCCCCACCGGGTACACCGCCGCGGACCATGCGCGGGACCAGAAGATCTTCTGTGAATGGCTGAAAAAGAACTACCCCGACTGCCTGTACGTGGGACCCTGCTCCGTGGGGTCCGAGGGCTCCATCGGCAAGGAGGGGGACAAGTCCGGCGGCGGCGGTGTGGAGCTGCTGGCCAGGAGCTGCTCTACCCGAGAGCTGATGGGTCCGGACCCCTGCCCTCTGGACGTGTTCAGCTATCACTATTATAACGGCGTGTCCGAGCGGCTGGCGGGGGCGATGCCCTCCGGCCACTGGCTGGCGGAGGAGGCCAACTCCGAGGCCTACCTGGCCGTGGCGGCCAACAACGCCAGGGCCTACGTCCCCCTGCGGGATGCGTACTGCCCCGGCGGGCAGATGTGGGTCACCGAGTCCGGCGACGCCGGCGGCGGCGGGGACACCTGGGCCTCCACGTACCTGGACGTGCTGCGGACGCTGAACGAGGCGGGCGGCTTCTCCGCCGTCACCGACGGCATCATCTTCCACAATACCCTGGCCGCCTCCGACTACGCCTACCTGGACCGGGTCACCCACGACCCCCGGCCAAACTACTTCGCCGTGCTGCTGTGGGTGCGGCTCATGGGTCAAACGGTTTACGACACCGGCGAACCCGTCCGCATGGGCGCGCACGTCTATGCCCACAGCCGGAAGGACGGCAAGCCCGGCGCGGTGTATCTGGTCATCAACAACAGCGAGACGGAGCCCACCACCGTGGAGCTGCCCAGGGACGCGGAGCGGTACACCCTGGCCGGCAAGGACGGCAACAAGCGGGCCACGGTCATGACCTGCAACGGCCAGGACCTGGTCCTGGGTCCGGACAATGCCCTGCCCGCATTGGTTGGCGTGCCCCAGGCCGCCGGGAAGGTGGAGCTTGCTCCCATGACCTGCACCTTCTTCGTGCTGTAAAAAGGCAAAAGAGCAAAAAATCCCCGCGCGGCGTGCAAGCACACCGCGCGGTTTGTTATTTTCCGAATTTTATCTCGCCGTGCTCCTGTTCGTAGCGCTCCACGCACCGGCGGATCAGGATCAGTATCTGGCTGTTGGCGGAACGCCCCTCGTAATCCGCCACCACGTGGAGCTTGTCCAAAAGCTCTTGTTCGATGCGGATGGAAAGACTTTTGATGGCCATAATGTCACCTCAAAATAAAGTTATTATGTATTTATTTTGGGGCTTGCATGTGTTATAATGCAGACTATAGATACAAAATACATTTAAAATATGGCTACAGGAGGGGAATTATGGCCGATTATGAGAAGATGTACGCCGTGCTGTGCGCGGGGGTGTCGGAGGTGCTGGACGAGATGGAGGGGAAAGAGGAATGTCGGGAATACTTTCGGCGGCTGAAGGAGCTGCTGAACAGGGCGGAGGATATTTATATCGAGACGGCGGAGTGAACGGGGAGGCTTTCAATATGGAAGCGCTGTCGCCGCTAAATCAAATCGCCGCCTAAAAGGCGGCAACCTTTATGGACGGCCCCTTTGTGTAAAGGCGGCGACAGTTCCCTTTCACAAGGGGGCGTTCGATAAGGAAGAGGATTTAAATTGACAACCCTTCCGAGCGCCGCAAGCGACGCCCACCTCCCCTTACACAGGGGAGGCTTACAATAAGGTAATATTTAAATATCTCTCCCCCAGTCAGCGCCGGGGGCGCTGACAGCCCCCTCGTCAGAGGGGGCCGGCCCCTTTGGGGCCGATTCGGGGGCGAAGCCCCCGCCTCCCCCTGACGGGGGAGGTGGCGCGGCCATCGGGGCCCCCACGCGGCACGCTTGTCGCGTGGGGAGAGGAGACGCCGCGGGCTACTCGGGGTTTGCCGCTTGCGGCAAATCACGACCTAGCCCAGCGAGCGGCGACGACGACGGAGGGAGAGAAGCATTAAAATCCAACGCGTCCACGGCTTTGCCGGGGACACCTTTGTGCGCGGCGCACGCCGCAAAATAATAATGCCGCCCAATGGGCGGCAACATTTATTCCGGCCGTTCGTATTCCAGAAGCTCGCCGATATTAACGTTCAGATACCAGCAAAGCTTGCAGAGAAACAGCGCGTCCATCCGCTGGAAGCCGTTGCGGCAATAGCGGTTGAAATTGGTCCTGGGGATGTCCAGGTCCTTGCAGACGCGGTTTTTCGATATGCCCCGCTCCCGCAGGATGCGGTCCAGCTGCAACGTCAGTTTTCCGTAGTCCATCCGCCAGTCCTCTTTGCGTCAGGTTTGTTTGTTTTCAAAGTGGCGGATCATCTGCATGACCAGCGTTTTTTCTTCCTCCGTCAGACCGTCCAGGGAGACGCGGTCGGCGTCCTCCAGTCCGAGAAGGTAGTCCACCGGGACCCGGAAATAGCGGGAGAGCTCTATCAGCGACTGCATGCTGGGGTGGCTGATGCCCATTTCCCAGGCGTTCACGGCCGCACGGGTGGTGTCCAGTTCGCCGGCAAGGGACGACTGGCTGATATTTTCCCGTTCGCGAAGCTGTTTGATGCGGTCGCCGATCTGCATGCTCTTCACCCCCCTGTGTCAATGATAGTATGCACGTTCGGATAAGTAATTATCATTAACGGTATAGTTTTATTGACAAAGGATGAGTTTTGTGTTACCGCATCAAATCGCCGTCCGGAGGGCGGCAACCTTTATGGACGGCCCCTTTGTGTAAAGGGGGCTGTCGCCGCCTTTAGGCGGTGACTGGGGGATTGTCCTTCGTCCAACGGCAATCCCCCCGCCCGCCGATGGCGGGCACCCCCCTTTGACAAGGGGGGCTTTCAATAAGGAAAAGGATTTAAGTTGACAACCCTTCTGAGCGCCGCAAGCGGCGCCCACCTCCCCTTACACAGGGGAGGCTTTCAATAAGGTAATATTTAAATATCTCTCCCCCAGTCAGCGCAGAGCGCTGACAGCCCCCTCGTCAGAGGGGGCCGGCCCCTACGGGGCCGATTCGGGGGCAAAGCCCCCGCCTCCCCCTGACGGGGGAGGTGGCGCGGCCATCGGGGCCCCCACGCGGCACGCTTGTCGCGTGGGGAGAGGAGACGCCGCGGGCTACTCGGGGTTTGCCGCTTGCGGCAAATCACGACCTAGCCCGGCGAGCGGCGACGACGACGGAGGGAGAGAAGCATTAAAATCCAACGCGTCCACGGCATAGCCGGGGACACCATTTTTGTGCGGGGTGACGATTGCAAACGGCGGGGGCGCGTGTTACAATACGAAATTGCGTAAATGAAGGAAGAGAGTGAAATTTTTCATGCAGGATCTGCGCAATATCGCCATCATCGCCCACGTGGACCACGGCAAGACTACCCTGGTGGACGCTATGCTCCGCCAGTCCGGCGCCTTCCGGGTCAACCAGCAGGTCCAGGAGCGGATCATGGACTCCGGCGACCTGGAACGGGAGCGGGGCATCACCATCCTGGCCAAGAACACGGCCATACATTATAACGACACAAAAATCAATATCGTGGACACGCCGGGACACGCCGACTTCGGCGGCGAGGTGGAGCGTATCTTGAAGATGGTCAACGGCGTGCTGCTGCTGGTGGACGCCGCCGAGGGGCCGATGCCCCAGACCCGGTTCGTGCTGGAAAAGGCGCTCCAGCTGGGGCATAAGGTCATCGTGGTGGTCAACAAGATCGACCGGCCCGACCAGCGCATTTACGAGGTCGTGGACGAGATATTGGAGCTGCTGATGGACCTGGGCTGCACCGACGAGCAGCTGGACAGCCCCATGCTCTTCGCCTCCGCAAGGCAGGGCACCTGCTCCGTCAGTCCCGACGAGCCGGGCAAGGACCTGACGCCGCTTTTCGAGGCCATCGTGAACTATATCCCCGCGCCGGAACGGCCTGTGGACGAGCCCTTCCAGATGCTGGTCAGCTCTTTGGACTATAACGAGTACGTGGGCCGTATCGCCATCGGACGCGTGGAGCGGGGCCGGGTGCAGCAGAACCAGGAGATCGTGGTCTGCGACTACCACGACGAGCGGCCTGTGCGCAAGGCAAAGGCCGTGAGCATGTACGAGTTCGAGCCGCTGGGCCGCCAGCCGGTGACCGTGGCCGAGGCCGGCAGCATCATCGCCATGAGCGGCATCGGCGACGTGACCATCGGGGACACCATATGCGCGCCGGAGGCGCCGGAACCGCTGCCTTTCGTGAAGATCTCCGCGCCTACGATAGAGATGACGTTTTCCGTCAACGACAGTCCCTACGCCGGCCGGGAGGGCAAGTGGGTCACCAGCCGGAACATCCGCCAGCGGCTGGAACAGGAGACGTTGAAGGACGTGTCGCTGCGGGTCACGGAGACGGACAGTACCGACGCGTTCAACGTGGCCGGCCGGGGCGAGATGCACCTTTCCATCCTCATCGAGACCATGCGCCGGGAGGGGTACGAGTTTCAGGTATCCCCGGCGCGGGTGCTGTATAAGACCATCGACGGCAAACAGTGCGAGCCCATGGAGCGGGTGGTGCTGGACGTGCCCGGCGAGTGCATGGGTTCCGTCATGGAAAAGCTGGGCCAGCGCAAGGGGGAGTTTATCGAGATGACCCCCATCGGCGATCGGATGAAGCTGGAATTTCTGGTGCCCACACGGGGCCTGTTCGGCTACCGGAGCGAGTTTTTGACCGATACGCGCGGCGAGGGCATCATGGCCTCCGTGTTCGACAGCTATGCCCCCGTGAAGGGGGAGGTAAAGCGCCGCAACACCGGGTCCCTCATAGCGTTCGAGACCGGCGAGGCGGTGGCCTACGGCCTGTGGAACGCCCAGGATCGGGGCGCGCTGTTCATCAGTCCCGGTACGGCGGTGTACGCCGGCATGATCGTGGGGGAGAGCCCCAAGAAGGAGGACATCGTGGTCAACGTGTGCCGGTCCAAGCACCTGACCAATACCCGCGCCTCCGGCTCCGACGAGGCGCTGCGGCTGGTGCCGCCGAAGCAGATGAGTTTGGAACAGTGCATGGAGTTTCTGGCCGACGACGAGCTTTTGGAGGTCACGCCCGAGCACCTGCGCCTGCGCAAACGCATACTGAACCACGAAAAACGCATGAAGAGCCAGTTCAGGAAATAAAAGGCGGGTCCGCTGCAAAGCGGACCCGTTCTTTATGGAACGGCACCCTTGTGCAAGGGGAGGCTTTCAAAATGGAGGGATTAAAATTTTCTCTCCCTCAGTCAGCGCCAAAGGCGCTGACAGCCCCCTCGTCAGAGGGGGCCGGCCCCTCCGGGGCCGATTCGGGGGCAAAGCCCCCGCCTCCCCCTGACGGGGGGGAGGTGGCGCGGCCATTGGGGCCCCCACGCGGCACGCTTGTCGCGTGGGGAGAGGAGACGCCGTGGGCTACTCGGGGTTTGCCGCTTGCGGCAAATCACGACCTAGCCCAACGAGCGGCGACGAAGCCGGGGACACCTTTTTTCAGCACACTTCCACAGAAAACGCGCCGGTGTCCCGGACGAGCTCGCAGAAGACCTTCTCCTGCGGGCAGGTGCGGGTGAAGCGCAGGATGCCGCCTTGTGCCCACTCGAACCGGATGTCCCCGGTGCGCAGGGCAGGATGGGCGTTTTTGAGCGCCGCCGCTTCCCGGTAAAGCTTCTGGAGCTCTCTGTCCTCATGGCCCCAGGGGAAGGGCAGCCGGTTCATGGGGTCCTTGCCGCCGGTCAGGCCGGCCTCGTCGCCATAGTAGATCACCGGGGAGCCGGGCAGGGCGAATTGCAGGAACACCGCCGCACGGCGGGCGTTTTTGCCCGGCAGGAGCGTACCCACCCGCTCGGTGTCGTGGGTGCCCAGCACGGACATGGTGCAGTCCAGGGCCGGGGCGGGGTAGTGCTCGGCGATGTCCAGCACCGTCTTCGCCAGGGCGCGGCCATCGTCCCGGCCGGTGGCGAAGTTCAAAATGGCCGTGCGGAAGGGGTAGTTGATGACCCCGTCCAGCTCCGCGCCGGTGAAGTAGGTCCGGCGGACGCTGTAGCTTATCTTGTTGGAGGCGTCCTCCCAGACCTCGCCGATGACCACGCCGTCGGAGTTGACCGCCTTCACCCGCCGGCGCAGGGCCGCCAGGAACGGGTCCGGTATCTCGTCGGCCACGTCCAGCCGGAACCCGTCCGCGCCGCGGCGCAGCCAGGTGGCCACCACGCCGTCCTCTCCCAGGATGTATTCCATATAGTCCGGGTCCAGCTCGTTGACGCAGGGCATGACCTCCACGCCCCACCAGGCCGTATATTTCTTGGGAAATTCCTGAAAATCGTACCACTTATAGTACTTGGAGGCCGGTCCAGCCGACACCGCTCCCCCACCGAAGTGTCCGTCCGCGTCAAAGTAGACGCTGTGGCTGCCGGTGTGGGAGAATACCCCGTCCAGCACGATCTTCATGCCCCGCTCGTGGGCGGCGTCGCACAGGGCGGTGAAGTCCGCCAACCTGCCCAGCATGGGGTCCAGGCGCATGTAGTCCGCCGCGTCGTAGCGGTGGTTGGACCAGGCCAGGACGATGGGGTTTAAGTAGACGACGGAAACACCCAGACTCTGGATGTAGTCCAGCTTTTCCATGATGCCCCGCAGGTTGCCCCCGGCAAAGTCGGTGGCATTGCGGGCCTGCGGGACGAAGGTGGCGAAGTCCCGGAGGGCGTAGGGCTCCAGCTTGCCGGCCAGGTCGCAGTCCCCGCTTTTGGCGAAGCGGTCCGGGAAAATTTGGTAATAAACCGTGCCCCGGTACGCCTCCGGCGGCATGTAATCCGCCGGGAGCACGCTCAGCTGCCACAGGTCCCCCGCGCCGATGTTGGTGTCGGCGCCGGAGCGGAACAGGTCGTAGTCGCCGTTTTTGTCCCAGATATGGAAGCGGTAAAAGTAAAGCCCCGGCGTGTCGGGGACGAATTTGGCCGCAAAGAGGTCGTAGTTCTTCTCCGTGCCCCACTTCTCCAGCGCCACGTCCAGGCCCTCGGCGGTGAGAGCGACGCGCCGGGCCTCGCAGGCGGCGGGGATACGGATGCGGATATGGCAAGGCTTTCCGGCCCAGACGGGGCCAAAGGGGGTCTTGTCGGCGGGATCGAAGCAGTCGTACAGGATGTTCATGGGGCAATATGTTCCTCTCGGACGATTTTTATGTGATATTTAAGAAATGGCCGTGCTATTATACAGAATGAGCGGAAGGGTGTCAATCGCCTGTCCTTAAAGGTTTATTCATCGTTTATTTACAATTCGTTGGGAATTTATTCACCATTGCCCGGACCGGATGCTGTATATTATGCTCACAGGGTTCCAAGAGGCCAAGCCGAGACCTCAAGGAGCAGAGCATCATAAGCGTGACACTTTTCATTTTTCACTCCTCTCTTCTTTGTTGCAGGGCCGGTCGCCGTGAGGCGGCCGGCTTTGTACGTCGGAACGGCTCTGGAGATGCCAGGGTCCTCGCAAGCGAGGCCCTGCGCATCGGCCAGAGCCGTTCCTCCTTTTCCCAACGCAAACGCTCCGCTGGTTTGCGATGGGAGCCCTGGACAATAAGGAAGAGGATTTAAATCAAATTGCCGCCTAAAGGCGGCAACATTATGGACGGCCCCTTTGTGTAAAGGGGGCTGGCTCCGGCGTCAGCCGGAGACTGGGGGATTGTAACGTCGGACAACAGACAACCCTTCCGTCAGCGCTCCGCGCTGCCACCTCCCCTTACACAGGGGAGGCGTTCGATAAGGAAGGGATTTAAAATATCTCTCCCTCAGTCAGCGCCAAAGGCGCTGACAGCCCCCTCGTCAGAGGGGGCCGGCCCCGATGGGGCCGATTCGGGGGCATAGCCCCCGCCTCCCCCTGACGGGGGAGGTGGCGCGGCGAATGCCGCGACGGAGGGAGAGAAGCATTAAAATCCCACGCTGTCCACGGCTTTGCCGGGGACACCTTTTTGCCGGTTGACAGAGCGGGTATAATAAAGTTACAATAATTGGTACGGGGGTGAACGGCATGAAACAGATCAAGATCGCGCCATCCATCCTGGGGGCGGACTTCACGCGCCTGGGGGAAGAGATCCAAAGCGTGCTGAACGCCGGGGCGGAGTATATCCATGTGGACGTGATGGACGGCCAGTTCGTGCCCAATATCTCCATGGGCGTGCCCCTGGTGGAGAGCATACGCCGGGCGTTCCCGGACGTGTTCCTGGACGTGCATCTGATGATCGTGGAGCCCGGCGATTTTGTGGAGCCATTTGCAAAGGCGGGGGCCAGCAGCCTGACCATCCACGTGGAGGCCGATAACCCGGACAATATCTCCGCCGCGCTGGCAAGGGCGCGGGAGCTGGGGGTGCGGACCGGCCTGTCCCTCAAACCGGCCACGCCGGCCGTGGCGCTGGAGAGCTGGCTGGGGGAGCTGGACATGGTGCTGGTGATGACGGTGGAGCCGGGCTTTGGCGCGCAGCCGTTCATGCTGGACCAGATGGACAAGGTCCGGGCCATCCGGAGGCGGCTGGACGCGGTGAACCCCGATTGCGACGTGGAGGTGGACGGGGGCATCAAGACAAGCACCGCGCCTGTCGCCATCCAGGCGGGGGCCAACGTGCTGGTGGCCGGGTCCGCCATATTCGGCCACGAGGATTACGCCGCCATCATCCGCCAGCTTCGCGGCGAGGCATAAGGAGTTTGCCATGAAGATCGTGGTGCTGGACGGGTATACGGAAAACCCCGGCGATTTGAGCTGGGGGCCGCTGGAGGCGCTGGGGGAGCTGACGGTGTACGACAGGACCGACGCGACCGACCAGGCGCTGATCGCCGCACGTATCGGCGAGGCGGAGATCGCCGTCACCAACAAAACGCCTGTTTCCAGGGCCGTCATGGACGCGTGCCCGAATCTGCGGTTCATCGCGGTGCTGGCCACGGGGTACAACGTGGTGGACGTGGCGTACGCGCGGGAAAAGGGCGTCCCCGTGTCCAACGTGCCGGATTACGGCGCAAGGGCCGTGAGCCAGTTCGCCATCGGTCTGCTGCTGGAGATATGCCACCACATCGGCTACCACAGCGACACGGTCCACGCCGGGAAATGGACCGGCTGCCAGGACTGGTGCTACTGGGACTGGCCGCTCATCGAGCTGGCGGGGAAGACCTACGGGCTTTTAGGCTGCGGCAACATCGGCGTGCACACCGCCGCCGTCGCCAAGGCGCTGGGCATGCACGTCATCGCCTGCGCCAGGAGCCGACGGCCGGAGGCGGTGGCGTTGGGCGTGGAGTTCGTGGACCTGGAAGCGCTTTTTGCCCGGTCCGACGTGCTGGGGCTGCATATGCCCCTGACGGCGGAAAATACCGGCATCATCAATAAGGACAATATCGCCAAAATGAAGGACGGCGTGATCATCATCAACAACAGCCGGGGACAGATGGTGGTGGACCGGGACCTGGCGGACGCCTTGAATTCCGGGAAGGTGGCCGCCGCCGGGCTGGACGTGATATCCGAAGAGCCCATCCGGGCGGATGACCCGCTGCTCACGGCGAAAAACTGCATCATCACGCCGCATATGTCCTGGGGTGCCAAGGAGAGCCGCCAGCGCATCATGGACGCCACGGCGGAGAACATCAGGGCGTTTCTGGCCGGGTCGCCGGTGCACGTGGTCAACGGGTGAGATGGACCGGGCTCTGCGGGCGGACGCCGACAGGATCGTCCGGGGCGCCATAGAAGCCGTGCTGCCGGAGAGGGCGGTGCGCCGGGCGCTGGAGGACTTTGCGCCGGGCGGCGGCAAAACTATACTGGTGGCCGTGGGCAAGGCCGCGTGGCGGATGGCGAAGGCCGCCGTGGACGCGCTGGGAGCCGTGGACGGCGGCATCGTCATCACCAAATACGGCCACGGCATGGGTCAAATCCCGGGCCTTACGTGTTACGAGGCGGGCCATCCGGTGCCGGACGAAAACGGTTTCGCCGCCACGGAAAAGGCGCTGGCGCTGGTGTCCGGGCTGACAGCGCGGGACAGGGTGCTGTTTTTGCTGTCCGGCGGGGGCAGCGCGCTTTTTGAAAAGCCGCTGATACCGGCCGGGGAGCTTCAGGAGATAACGGACCGGCTTCTGGCCGGCGGGGCGGATATCGCGGAGATAAACACCGTCCGCAAGCGGCTCAGCGCCGTGAAGGGCGGGCGGTTCGCGCTGGCCTGCGCTCCGGCGCGGGTTTTCACCGTGGCGCTCAGCGACGTGCTGGGCGACAGGCCGGACACCATCGCCAGCGGTCCCGCCTGCGCGGACAGCTCCACCTGCGCAGAGGCCAGAGCCGTGGCGGAAAAATACGCGCTGCGCCTGTCGGCCAGGGCAAGGGCGCTGCTGGATGTGGAGACGCCGAAGGAGCTTACCAACGCGCGGACCGTGGTGACCGGCTCCGTGGGGCAGCTCTGCGCCGCCGCGGCGGCAGAGTGCCGGGCGCTGGGCTACGAGCCGGTGGTGCTGACGGATAAGCTGTGCGGCCAGGCGCGGGAGGCGGGGCGGTTTCTGGCCGATACTTTGCGAAGCCACGCCGGGTCGGACGGGTCGGATAAGTGTCTGGCGTTCATCGCCGGGGGCGAGACGGTGGTGCGTGTCACCGGCCGTGGCATGGGCGGGCGAAATCAGGAGCTGGCCCTGGCGGCGGCCCCAGGCATCGCGGGGCTTTCCGGCGCGGCGGTGTTCTCCGTGGGCAGCGACGGCACCGACGGCCCCACCGACGCCGCCGGGGGCTATGTGGACGGGGATACCATGGACGCGCTGCACGCCGCCGGGCTGGACGCGGCCGACGCTTTGCGGGACAACGACACCTACCACGCCCTCAAAGCGGCGGGGGGCCTCATCGTCACCGGTCCCACCGGCACCAACGTCAACGACGTGGCCGTGGCGCTGCTGCGAAAACAATAAAAATTGCGCCTGTCTGAACCTTCAGACAGGCGCTTTTGGTTTTTCTTGCCCTTATTCCCCGCTCATGAAGCGGATCATGTCGTCCAGCATCCGTTCCAGAAGGGAGAGCTGCTCCGGGGTGTAGTCCGCTTGCAGCTTCTTCACGCTGTCGGCGATAAAGGGGTAGTCGGTGTTGTAATAGGAGAAGAACCGCTCCCCCACGGACACCCGGCACTCCCGCCGGTCCGCGTCGGACCCGCTCCGGACGGCGTAGCCCTTGGAGGCAAGATTGTTGATCTTATAGGTGGCGTTGGGCTGGGAGATGCCCAGCGTGTCGGCAAAGGCGCTGACGGTGGGGGAGCCCAGCAGATAGATCACGTCCGCCGCGAACGCCTCCGTGGCGCTCAGGGAGCCGTCCCGCTCCCTGACACGCCGGAACAGGTCCCGGTAGTGCTGGAGCCGGACTTTTTCATAGAGAGTTTTCAGCTTTTGGGTGAGCATGGTCCGTCCTCGCTTTCTGTGTTGCTTCCAGTTTATCCCATTGACCTCGGGTTTGTCAATGCCGAACGCATATGCTATACTGTATCACAAGCAAATACAAGGGGGAAATGACGATGGTAGAACTGCGGCTGAACGTGAGCGAGGTGGACTACGCCTCCCTGCTCCAGGCGATGGCGGGCCATTTGCCGCCGATGATGGTGATGGCCGTGCGGTCCATGCCCGACAGCGCCAAGGAGGACATGGCGGTGAATTATGTAAACTCCAACGGGGATCAGATCGCGCGCTGGCTGGAAAATGCCCTGGCCGCCAATGGTGTGCGGATGAAGATATCCGGGGCAAGGGCGGCAAAGCTGTCCTGACAGACGCGTCTTGACAAACCGGGGCCGGTCTGTATAATCGGTATAACAGCGCGTTTCGCGCTGTTATACAAGAAATACCGGTCGCGCTCCCGGCTGCCGCCGGAACCGCGCGACATGGTATGTTACCTTGCGTTTGGGGGTGTGGAACATGAAAAGACGGCTCGTGGCGCTGGCGCTGGCATGCTCGCTGGCCGCGGCGCCGGCGGGGTGCGGTCAGACAGAGGACGCCGACAAGGGGAAGAGAGCGTCCGACGCCGACACGGGACGGCTGCCGGTGAGCATGCTGTACACCATCGACCTGGACAACTTTGAGGCGCTGGTGGAGCGGACTTATCCCGACATCGACCTGCAGGTGGAGCGCAACGCCGCCGCCACCATCGACGGGGAGAGCGAGCGCCGCCTGCGCACCGGCCACGGCGCCGACATCATCACCACCACCATGCCCACCGGGGACGTGAGAAACTACGCGCTGGACCTGAGCGCCATGGCCTTCGCCTCCGCTTACCAGGCCAGCATATCCCAGAGCCTTCTGGCGGAGGGCAGGACCCTTTTCCTGCCCCTGCCGGGCCAGTACTCCGGCTATATCTATAATGTCACTCTGGCCAGTGAGGCCGGCGTGACCGAGACGCCTGATTCCACCGGCGCGCTGCTGGACATGCTGGACGCGGCGGCGGAAAAGGGCCTGGGGCAGGGCGATGACGGCGTTATGTTCGCCATCGGGTCCAACGACCTGACCACCGTGTCCTCCTATTTCGTCGGTACCCAGGTCCCGGACTTTCTGGGCCGGGCAGCGGGCGTGATCTGGCGGGACAAGCTCACCATGCGGGAGGATACCTTCGCCAACGGCATGGCCCGGTGCCTGGACCTGTCCGCCGCGATGACGGAAAAGGGCTATCTGGACCCGGAGCGGCTGATCAACGAAAGCGGCAATATAACGCCGGTGCCGGAACGGATGCTGAACGGCACCATGCTGATGACCTACGGCACCGTCCATCTCCTGGACACGCTCAACGCCGAAAGCGGCGCATACGAATTTGCCATGCTCCCCTTCCTGAGCGAGGCCGACAGCCATCCCTGGACCATCGCAGCGCCGGTCGGTTTCCTGGGGCTGAACGCCGCGCTGGCCGAGCCGGGCCGGGAGGACGTGCTGGACGCTGCCCGGCGGGTGCTGGAGGTGCTGTCTACCCCGGAGGGACAGACGGCCTTTATCCGGGACAGCGGCGCGTCCCAGTCCTATCTGGCCGCGGAGGTGCCCTTGTCCGGCCAGGTGCCCGCGGGGCTGGCGGAGTGCGTGGAGGACGGGTATGTGTACAACGTCCAGTTCCCCGCCAAGCTGCTCAATTACTTTGGCCGCAGCATGGCGGACGTGCTGTGCGGGAAGATCGACCTGGCCGGCGCGCTGGCAAACGTGGACAGGTACTTCCTGACCGGCGACGAGGAAATAGAATATGACCAGACCCTCATCGGCGTGGCGGCGGGCGATATGATCTATGAGGACTACAACGTCCGCCGGGAGGAGACGGGCATCGGCGATCTGGTGGCCGACGCCGCGCGGGAGATGACCGGGGCAGATATGGCCTTCGTCAACGGCGGGTCCATCCGGGGCAGCATCTACGCCGGCAACGTCTTCGGCGGCGACCTGGACGTGGTGTGTCCGTACGACAACGAGTTCGTGGTGCTGGAAGTGACAGGCGCCGTGATCCGCCAAATGCTGGCCAACGGCCTGACCCGGCTCGTCCGGGAGGAGAACATCCCCGGCGGCCGGTTTTTGAACGTGTCCGGCCTGTGCTACGCCTATCGGGCGCCGGCGGGGGACAGCCCGGCGGAGCTTCTGGACGTGACGCTGCCCGACGGCGCGCCTGTGGAGGACGACGGGACCTATACCATCGCGGTCACGTCCTATATGTGCGGCGCGGACGGATATCTGGACAATAACGGCGACGGCTTTACCATGCTCAATGTGTACTCCGATACGGCTCCCCTGGCGCAGGACGTGACGCTCGTCCGGGAGACGGGCAAAAACCTGGCCGACGCGCTGCAAATTTACTTCCACGCTCACAACGGCGAGGCCATTTTCGCGCAGCCGGAGGGACGTATCAGGGTGGTGACCGGCGATGCGTGAAAAGAAAAAGGTGCGGCTTTCCTATCTGGTGCTGACCGCCGCCATATTCGCCATCAGCGCCGGGTGCTTCTTCTGGCTGACCCGCTCGTCCGCCAGGGTGACGATGGAGTCCGGCGCGGAGCTGAACCGGCTGTATCTGCGGGAGATGACCGCTCAGATCGTCAGCCACTTCGACACCGGCCTCAATGCCCGGTTCTCCGCGCTGAAGACCATAGCCGGCAGCGTGAACGACGGGGACCTTGCGGACCAGGACGCGCTGGCCGCGTTTTTGACGGACGCGCAGGATGACAACGGCTTCCAGTTTCTGGCTTTTCTGGACGACGACGGCCTTTACTACAGCCCCGCCGGGGTCCGGCCCGCCGCCTCCCGGCTCAGCTTTCTCGGAAAGCTGCTGCAGGGCCAGGGCGACCAGATATCGTACAGCGAGGCGCTGGTGCATGAGAACAGCATCCTCATGGGCGTGCCCATCGACCCGGTGAGCTATGGGGACCGGACCTTTGTGGCCATGCTGGGAGGCCTTACGCGGGAGGCGTTCAGCGCCCGCCTGGCGCTGCAAAACCCCGACGCTCACGCCTACGCCAGCGTGGTCACACAGGCCGGCAGCTTCATCATCCGCAACACCTTCAACGACGACCTGCCCGCGGGCACCAATATCCTGTCCGAGCTGGACGCCTACGCGCAGTTCAACGAGGGGTATTCGCTGGAGAAGGTGCGCGCCGACCTGGACGCGCGCGCTGCCGGCATGACCATCTTCCAGGCCGGCGGCTATTTGCAGTGCATGTACTACGCCCCCATCGAGGGGACGGACTGGTTCATCCTGCTGGAGATCCCCTATGACGTGATCGACCAGATGGTGGCCGCGCAGACCGACAGGCTGAACCGAAACGCCATGATCGTGCTGGCGGTGGTCCTTGTGGGGCTGTCCATCCTGTTTCTGGCTTATTATGTAAACTTACAGCAGCATACCCGCGCTCTGGTCCGGGCCAACGAGGCCGCCAAAGCCGCACAGGAGCGGGCCGAGAGCGCCAACCGGGCCAAGAGCGAATTTCTAAGCCGCATGAGCCATGAGATACGCACCCCCATGAACGGCATCATCGGCATGAGCGCCATTGCCAGGCAGAATCTGGACGACCGGTCCCGGGTGGAGGACTGCCTGAAAAAAGTGTCCCTGGCGTCCAGCCACCTGCTGGCGCTGATCAACGACGTGCTGGACATGTCCAAGATCGAGAGCGGCAAGCTGGAGATGCGCTATGAGCCCTTCGATATGCGGATGTTTTTGGTCAGCCTCGTCAGCGTGTACCGGGACCAGGCCGAGTCCAAGGGCCTTGCGTTCGTCACCCAGGTCGCCGGCCGGGTGGACGAGACGCTGGTGGGGGACTGCCTGCGGCTGAACCAGATTCTGTCCAATCTTCTGTCCAACGCCATCAAGTTCACCGCCGCCGGCGGGACCGTCACCCTGCGTGTCGCCGAGGCGGAGCGGGAGAGCGACAGGCTGTGGGTGCTCTTTCAGGTGTGCGACACCGGCGTGGGCATCAAGGAGGAAAATTTCGACAAGGTGTTCGAGGCCTTTGAGCAGGAGCACGCCGGCGTGGCCCACCAGTTCGGCGGCACCGGGCTGGGGCTTTCCATCGTCAAACGGTTCGCCGAGATGATGGGCGGCGGCGTGGAGCTTCAGAGCGTGTACGGCCAGGGGAGCACCTTCTCCGTGCGCGTGCCGTTCCCCACGGTGGCGGGGGCCGGGTCCATCGTCTGGGACGAGAGCCTGGCGGCCTGCGATCCGGCCGCCTCCGGGGTGCGGTACGACTTTGCCGGCAAGCGCGTTTTGCTGGCGGAGGACAACGAGCTCAACCGGGAGATCGCCGTGGAGCTGCTGGGCGAGCAGACCGGGGCGGAGATCGTCCAGGCGGAGGACGGCCAGCAGGCCGTGGAGCTGTTCGAGCGGTCCGAACCGGGCGAGTTCGACCTCATCCTCATGGACGTGCAGATGCCCCGCATGGACGGCTACGCCGCCACCAGGGCCATCCGGGCTATGGCCAGGCCCGACGCCGGGACCGTCCCCATATTGGCCATGACCGCCAACGCTTTCGCCGAGGACGCGGAAAAGAGCCGTCAGGCCGGCATGGACGGACACATCACCAAGCCGTTGGACATCGCCGCCGTCTACGCCGCTATGGACAGCATCCTGGGCGGCCGGGAGGGATGAGATCTCTTCCATATGGAAAGCCCCCGCGTCGGTGACGCGGGGGCAATATGTTATACATCTTTACGTCTCGAAGAATTTCCGGTGGATGGCAGCCACGGCGCGGTCGGCGCTGGCGGCGTCTATCACGCAGGAGATCTTGATCTCGCTGGTGTTGATCATCTGGATGTTGATGTGCTCGTCGTTCAATGCCTCGAACACCAGCGACGCGATGCCCACGGAGCTCATCATGCCCGCGCCCACAACGCTCACCTTGGCGATGCCCTTGTCCACGGAGATGTCCGCAAAGCCGATGGCCGGCTGGCGCTGGCGCAGGACCTTTTCGGCGGCCTCCGCGTCGGCCTGAGCCACCACAAAGCTCATGTCGTTCGTCCCGTCCCGGCCGTTGGCCTGGATGATCATGTCCACGTTGATGCCCGCGCGGGCCACCGCGTTCAGGACCCGGAAGGCGGAGCCGGGCCGGTCCGCCACCTGCATGACCGTTACCCGTGCCACATTGTCGTCCTTGGCGATGCCGGTGATCTTCATCTCTTCCATGCTGCGGGAAACCTCCTTCACCTTTGTACCGGGCGCTCTCACCAGCGAGGAGAGCACCTCCAATTCCACGCCGTACCGCTTGGCAAGCTGTACGGAGCGGTTCATCAGCACCTGCGCGCCCATGCTGGCCAGCTCCAGCATCTCGTCGTAGGTGATCTCGTCCAGTTTCCGTGCCCCCGGCACCTTCCGGGGGTCGGCGGTGTATACGCCCTGCACGTCCGTGAAGATCTGGCACTTGTCGGCGTGCAGCGCCGCGGCCAGGGCCACGGCGGTGGTGTCGGACCCGCCGCGGCCCAGGGTGGTGTAGTCGTCAAACTTGTTCACGCCCTGAAAGCCCGCCACCAGTACGATGCGCTTTTTGTCCAGCTCCCGGCGCAGCCGCTCGGTGTGGATGCGGTTGATGCGCGCGGCGCTGTAGTCCGTATTGGTGCGCACACCCGCCTGCCAGCCGGTCAGGGACACCACCGGCAGACCCATGGCCTCCAGCGCCATCGCCATCAGGGCGATGGACTGCTGCTCCCCGGTGGCCAGAAGCATGTCCAGCTCCCGTTTGGAGGGTGCGGCGTTCAGCTCCGCCGCCTTTTCCAGAAGATCGTCCGTGGTGTCCCCCTGCGCGGACAGCACCACCACCATCTCGTGGCCCTCCAGGTAGCTCTCCGCGATGATGGCCGCCACGTTCCGGATACGGCCGGCGTCGGCCACGGAGGAGCCGCCGAATTTTTGTACGATCAACATTCTATATCAAGTCTCCTTGTTCTCACAATAGGTGGGCTCGTGCCCAGCCATTCTATGCCAGGACCCGCCAGACGGCCTTCGGCGCCAGGGATTCCAGCCGCGACGTGAGCGCGGGCCTCGCCATGCTCCCGGTGATGAAGGCACATTCCAGGGTGGTGCCGTAGACCGGCTCGGCGTCCGGGAACGCCGCGCGCACCGCGTCCGGCTCAGCGCTCACCCGCACGTACCAGGGGGAGGAAAGCTCCTCCTCCGGGGCCAGCTTCCCGCCGGCCGCGCCCAGGTCCGGGACCATGGGGTCGGCCCGATGCCGGACCGCGTCGGCGATGTCCGCCGCCACGGCGCTGGCCGTGGGATAACGTCCCGCGCCGGGACCGCACAGGATGACCTCGCCTACGGCGCTGCCCCGTATGGCGCAGGCGTTCATCACGCCGTTCACCGACGCCAGGGTGTGGCCAAGAGGCACCAGATGAGGCTGGACGAAGGCCCGGCAGCCGCTTTCCGTGCGCATGGCCCGGCCCAGAAGCTTCACCGTATAGCCCAGACTCCGGGCCAGCTCCAGGTCAGCCGCCGCCACCGACGTGATGCCGGTGGTGGGGATATCAGCCGGGTCCACATTGCAGCCAAAGGACATGTCCGCCAATATGGCCGTCTTGCGGCAGGCGTCGATGCCCTCCACGTCCGCGGTGGGGTCCGCCTCGGCGTAGCCCAGCTCCTGAGCCTTCTTGAGCGCCTGGGAGAAGTCCTGGCCCTGCGCGTCCATGGCCGTCAGGATATAGTTGGTGGTGCCGTTCAAAATGCCGTATACCTCGTCGATGCGGTTGGCGGCCAGGCACCGGCTCAGAGGCCGCAGAAGGGGAATGCCGCCGCCCACGCTGGCCTCGAAAAGATAGCTCACGCCGTGCTCTCTCGCCAGTGCCGCCAGCTCCCGGCCGTGGGTCGCCACCAGCTCCTTGTTGGAGCTGACCACGCTCTTGCCCGCCAGGATGGCACGGCGGGAGTACTCGTAGGCCGGACCCACGCCGCCGATGACCTCCGCCACCACGGACACGTCCGGGTCGTTTTCGATGACGGCGAAGTCGCGCACCATCTTGTCCTTCCAGGGGCTGTCCGGCATGTCCCGGCGCACCAGGATATAGCCCAGCTCCATGTCCTCCCCCGCCGCGGCGGCCAGCTTTTCCCGCTGGCCGGCCATGACCTCCGCCACGCCTGTGCCTACGACGCCAAAACCCAGTATCGCGTATTTTGTCATTTGTATCTTCCTCTTTTGTCTGTCTTATTTATCCCGCGGCCACAGCCGCCTTGATCACCCCGTCCACCGCGCCAAGGCGCTCCAAAAGCCCCTCGGCGGGTATGTCCAGCGCGGTCATGTCCGCCGTTATCGTGACCGGGGCAGCGCCGTTGGTGGGGATGCCCTGGTTGATGGTCAGGATGTTGGCGCCGGTCTCCGCGAACAGCCCCAGTACCTCGCTCAAAATGCCCATCTTGTGCTGGAGCATGATCTGGAAGGTGACGATGTGTCCGCCGGCCACGTTCTGGAAGGGCATGACGGCGTTTTTGTACTTGTAAAACGCCGAGCGGGAGATGCCCACCTGCTCGGCGGCCTCCGCCACGGTCTGTGCCCGGCCTGTGTCCAGCAGCTCCTGGGCCTGGGTCACCCGGATGAAGACCTCCGGCAGAGCGTCCCCGTCCACCAGGTAGTATTGTCTGCGCTTGCCTGTCGACATACGCGTGTCCTCCTTTTGCGGGCATTTGTCCACGCAGCGTGTATCTTACCATGTTCCCGCCTGTCGCGCAAGGGACCGGCGCAAGATTCAGCAAAACCCCGGCTCTGACGAGCCGGGGCAGCTTGTTCCTTGTGCGATTTTACCTGATATTCAGCGGATCTCGATCTGGTGCTGTTCGGGCACGGTCTCGGGCAGCTTGGGCAGCGTCAGCCGCAGCACGCCGTTGACGTACTGGGCGCTGATGGCCCCGGCGTCCACGCCGGAGACCTCGAACCGCCGCTCCACGGCGGTGTTGGAGCGCTCCCGGCGGATATAGCCGTCGTCGGACTTGTCCTCGTCCTGGCTCTTGTGCTCGGCACGGACGGTGAGCACGCCTTCTTTGACGCTGACGGACATCTCGCTCTTGTCAAAGCCGGGCAGCTCCGTCTCGATGACGAAATCGTGGTCGCTCTCCCGGATGTCCGTGGCGGCGGCGTGGGTCACCGTGCCGAAAAACTCCTGGAACGGGTCCCAGATCTTGCTGGGGGTATAGGAAGCGGCTGCAAAAGGTATCATATCGAACATGTTATTGGACCTCCCTGTCCTTTTGATTTGTCTGTATCATACACATAATTTGTGAACAAATTTATGTGTATTCTGTGAACGAATTGTAAATATTAGCACTCAGACTGAAAGAGTGCTAAAATCGTCTTCGCCCTCCCTTTCAGTATATCCGGCCGGGGCGATTTCTTGCGGGAGCGGCGTTGCCAATCGGGGTCATCTGTGGTAAAATCGACCATTATAAAAATATAAGGAGGCGCGGGCAATGGGACCGATGCTGGTGATCATGGCGGCCGGGATGGGCAGCCGGTTTGGAGGGCTGAAGCAAATGACCGCCGTGGACGGAGCGGGGCAGGTGATACTGGATTACTCCGCCTATGACGCCTTACAGGCGGGCTTTGAAAGGATCGTGTGCGTCATTAAAAAAGAGATCGAGGCGGACTTCCGGGCGCTGGTGGGGGACCGTATCGGGGCAAAGTGCGACCTGCACTACGCCTTCCAGGACCTGCACGACCTGCCGGCGGGTTTCCCCCTTGTGCCGCCTGAGCGGGCCAAGCCCTGGGGCACGGCTCACGCGGTGTACGCCGCGCGGGAGCTGATCGACCGGCCCTTCGCGGTCATCAACGCGGACGATTTTTACGGCCGGGGCGCGTTCCGGGCGCTGGCGGGTTTTCTCACCGGGCACCAGGACGAGCACACCCACGCGCTGGTGGCCTATGACCTGAAAAACACCCTGACGGAAAACGGCACCGTGGCCCGGGGGGCCTGCACCGTGGACGGGTCCGGGTATCTGACCGGCGTGACGGAGCTGACGGCCATCCAGGGGCCGGCGGACAGCCCTTCCTATACCCTGGACGGCGGCGCGACCTGGACTTCCCTTGCGCCGGATACGCCGGTGAGCCTGAACACCTGGGGGTTCCACCAGAGCTTCCTTAAGGCCATCGGGGCGGAGCTGGAGAAGTTTTTGCGGATCGATATGCCGAAAAACCCCGCCAAGGCGGAGTTTTTCCTGCCCAGCGTGGTGAATACGTGCCTGGCTGCCGGAACGGATAAGGTGAAGGTGCTACCCACGGACGAGGTCTGGCACGGGGTTACATACCGGGACGATCTGCCCGCGCTGCAAAAGGCGCTGGCGGACATGAGGGCCGCCGGGAAGTACCCGGAAAACCTCTGGGCATGAAGTCCGGGGCAAAGGGTACCGTGGCCCGGCAGGCGTTTTATACGTCCCTGCCCGTGATGGCGGGGTATATCGTGCTGGGCATCGGCTTTGGCATCCTGCTGCACGACGCGGGGTACGGCGTGGTCTGGTCCCTGGCGATGGCGGTGCTCATCTACGCCGGGAGCATGCAGTACGTGGGCGTGAGCCTGCTGGCGGGCGGGGCCAGCCTTCTCACCGCGGCCCTCACCACCGTCATGGTCAACGCCCGGCACTTATTTTATAGTGTGTCCATGCTGGGCCGCTACCGGGACGCGGGCAAGTATAAGCCCTATATGATCTTCGCTCTGACGGACGAGACGTATTCGCTGCTGTGCGGCGGCGAGACGCCGGCGGGCGCGGACCCGAACCTGTACCGGTTTCTGGTGTCGCTGTTCGACCAGTGCTACTGGGTGGTGGGCTGCGTGCTGGGGAGCATTTTAGGCGCGGCGCTGCCGTTCAGCACGGCGGGCATCGAGTTTTCCATGACGGCCCTGTTCATCGCCTCCTTCACCCAACAATGGCTGGACTGCCATGACCATGTGCCAGCCCTGGTGGGGCTTGGCGCGTCGCTTATCTCGCTTATCGTATTTGGCGCGGACGACTTTCTCATCCCCGCGATGGCGTTGATCACGCTGGCGCTGACGGCGCTGCGGCCAAGGCTCGCGGCGCGGCAAAAGGGGGCGGGACAATGACGGCTTCCAACACCCACGCCGCCGCGCTGGTGGCGGTGATGGCGGCGGTCACCATGCTGCTGCGGTTTTTGCCGTTTTGGATCTTCCGCAAGGGCAGGACTCCGGCCTATGTGGCGTATCTGGGGGACGTGCTGCCCCAGGCCATCATCGGCATGCTGGTGATCTACTGTTTGAAGGACGTGTCGGTGACCGCGGCGCCTTACGGCCTGCCGGAGCTTTTGGCGGCGCTGGCGGTGGTCATCCTGCAGGCATGGCGGAGAAATTCCCTGGTCAGTATCCTCTCCGGCACGGCCATTTATATGGTGCTGATACGGATATTCTGAAACGAAACGACAGGACCCGATTTTGGGTCCTGTCGATTTTTTGCTTGCGTTACATCGGATAATGCGTTACAATGGGGCTGCGAGATAAGCAAAAGGCGGGACGTGAGGCGGTAGGAACACCCCACGCCCCTATGCAGGAGATCGGTACTCTCCCACACAGCAGGATAACTGCGCCGGACCCATTATACCCGCAACCCCTTGTTTTTACAAGAACGGCTTGCGTATGACGGGGTCGTGCTGTCGTTCCACGGTGTAGGGAAGTTTCCCTGCGCCGTCTTTTGTTTGTCTCGGCGGAAGGGCCACGGGGCGGGCTAAAAACCCCGCTCCGGGCCTGACTGCCGGGAACTCAATATGAAAGGTGTGGTATTCTCATGACAAAGCGCGGTCTATGTCTGCTCCTGGCGCTGGTGACGCTCTTTTCGCTGAGCGTCCCAGCGCTTGCGGAGGAAGAAGTCGTTGCAACGGAGGAAGTCGTGACGGAGGAAGTCGTTGAGGTCACGGAAGAACCCGTCGAAGTGACCGAAGAACCCGTTGAGGTCACGGAGGAGCCGGTGGAGGTCACGGAGGAACCGGTGGAGGTCACGGAGGAACCGGTGGTCACGGAGGAACCGGTCGAAGTCACGGAAGAACCGGTCAAGGAACCGGAAGAACCGGTTGAAGTCACGGAAGAACCGGAAGAAGAACCGGTCGAGGAACCGGAGACCGAGCCGGAGACGGCGGCGGACACGTCCGGCAAGTGCGGGGCCAATGTCACGTGGTCCCTCAGCGGCGGCACGCTGACCATCTCCGGCAAGGGGGCGATGGACGATTATTATGCTGAGTTCGGTAACATCATTTTTGTCTCCACCCCTTGGCGGAAAAACCTTACAAGCATTAAAAAGGTCGTTATTAACAACGGGGTCACCTCTATTGGGCACTGTGCGTTTGCTGAATGCACCTCTCTGGCCAGTGTCAGCATTCCTAAATCTGTTACCTCTATCGGGAGAGGTGCATTTTTCAATTGTACTAGTCTGAAAACGATCGATATCCCGACCTCAGTCACGACCATTAAGGGCGGAGCGTTTTGCGCTTCCGGCCTCACCAGTATTCGCATTCCCGATTCTATCACATCGCTGGGCGAGAAAGATTTTTCCTACGAGGCCTTTCCGTATGAAGGGGTATTTTTAGGCTGCTCATCTTTGCCCAGTGTTGAGATCCCTGGTTCGGTAACTTACATCGGAGGCCTGTGTTTTTATGGGTGCACGGCGCTCAAATCGGTTGCCATTAATAGCGACAAACTAGCTGATGTCTTAAATGACCGACGTGGATCCTCTTTTCCGTTTGAGGGCGCTGGCGCAAGCAGTGGGCTGAAAGCGACCTTTGGCAGCAATGTGACATACATACCAAGCTATCTTTTTGCGGATTGCGAAAATCTGACGAGTGTTTCCATGCCCAATTCCGTTACAGAGATCGGGATCGGTTCGTTTTCCGGCTGCAAGAAGCTGAAAAGCATCACCATGTCCAATTCTGTCAAAAAAATCAACGCTCAGGCGTTTTTATCCTGCAGCGGCCTGCCGGAGATCACAGTCCCTGCCTCCGTTGATTCTGTTGGTGACGAGGCGCTTATGGGACCTGCCAAGATCATATTTCTGAATCCGAAGTGTGATATTGCTGTAACTGCATATGACAACCTGCATGGCTTTCCGTATTATGAACCGGCATTTGAAGAAGGGGCCATACTCTGCGGGTACAACGGCTCTACCGCCGAAGACCATGCGAAGAAATACGGCTATAAATTTGAATCCCTGGGCAAAGCGCCCACACCCACGGAGACGAACTCCGGCGCATGCGGGGATAATGTTCGGTGGTCTTTTGCCAACGGGACCCTCACCATCTCCGGCACCGGCGCGATGGAGGATTTTTCTTCTGGCAATACCCCGTGGTATTCCTATCGATCTTCCATCAAAAAGGTTGTCATCGAAAACGGCGTGACCAGCATCGGGGAAAGTGCGTTTAAAGACTGCGACGCGCTGCCCAGTGTAACGATCCCGGACAGTGTGACCAGCGTTGGGGACAGCGCGTTTGGCTGGTGCGAGTCGCTGGAGAGCGTGACGATCGGAAACGGCGTGACCTACATCGGGGGATATGCGTTTTTTTACTGCCGCAGCATGAAGGACGTGACGATACCCGGCAATGTGACCAGTATAAGGATAGGCGCGTTCGGCCTCTGCGAGGCATTGACCAGTTTGACGATCGAAAACGGCGTGAAGAGTATCGGGGACTTTGCATTTGATAACTGCACGTCGCTACAAAGTGTGACGCTCCCCGCCAGCGTGAATGATGTTTGTGCTGGCGCCTTTATGGGGTGTGCCGACCTGAAGAGCATGATCATCCAAAACCCCAGTTGCGATATCAATGATTATTATGGCGCGGAGCTGGGTATGCCGGGTACAACGGTGGTCTACGGCTACGCCGGTTCTACGGCCCAGACCTACGCGGACAAATACGGCTACCAATTTGAATCCTTGGGCAAAGCGCCCCAATTGGCCGCGCCCACGGTGAAGATCGCGAAGGTTGCCGGGGGCATCAAGGTCACGTGGAATAAAATCTCGGGCTCGCCGCGGTATATGGTGTATTATAAGGAGAACGGCGGGGGCTGGAAAAAGATAGGCACGACGACCAGCACCACCTACACCAGGGCCGCGAAGTATTTGAAGAACGGTGTCACCTATGCGTTTACGGTAAGGTGCTGCGCGAATGATAAGAAGACGCTGCTGGGACCGTACAAGGCGAGTAATAGTGTGAAGTACACAAAATAAAATTTAGGGCGCGGCCATCGGCCGCGCCCTTCATTATTGAAAGCCTCCCCTGTGCAAGGGGAGGGGGACCGCGCGAAGCGCGGTGGAAGGGTTGTCCGTTAGCCTGCGTTACAACCCTCCAGTCACGCTTGCGCGTGACAGCCCCCCTTACACAGGGGGGCCTTTCAAGCGGTTATATGCCCAGATACGCTCTCTGTTCCGGGGTGAGTTCGTCGATCCGGACGCCGAGAGTATCCAGCTTGCGGCGGGCAACGGCCTGGTCGATCTCGGCCGGGACCGGGTAAGGCCCCGGCTTCAGCTTGCCCCGGTGCTCCGCCAGGTACCTGGCGCACATAGCCTGGATGGCAAAGCTCATGTCCATGATCTCCGCCGGATGGCCGTCCCCGGAGGCCAGGTTCACCAGCCGTCCCTCGGCCAGCAGGAACACCGTCCGGCCGTTGGGCAGCGTATACCCCTCGATGTTGTGCCGCGCCTCATAGCGGCTCACGGCGTATTTTTCCAGCGCCGCCGCGTCCACCTCCACGTCGAAATGGCCGGCGTTGGTCAGGATGGCCCCGTCCTTCAAAAGGGGGAAGTGTTCCTCCGTGATCACATGCTCGCAGCCGGTGACGGTGCAGAAGATGTCGCCGATTTTGGCCGCTTCCTTCATGGGCATGACCCGGAAGCCGTCCATGACGGCCTCGATGGCCCGGACCGGGTCCACCTCCGTGACGGTGACCCGCGCGCCAAGACCCTTGGCCCGCATGGCCACGCCCTTGCCGCACCAGCCGTAACCGGCCACCACCACGTCCTTGCCCGCCACGATCAGGTTCGTGGTGCGCATGATGCCGTCCCAGACGGACTGGCCGGTGCCGTAGCGGTTATCAAATAGGTGCTTGCAGTCGGCGTCGTTCACCAGCAGCGCCGGGAAGGGCAATAGCCCCGCTCGGTCCAGAGCCCGCAGCCGGTGCACGCCGGTGGTGGTCTCCTCGCACAGACCCAGTACGCCGGGTACGAACTGGGGAAATCGCTCCCGCAGCCCCTGCATCAGGTCGCCGCCGTCGTCGATGATGATATTGGGCCCGCAGGCCAGGACCTTATCGATGCAGGCGTCGTATTCCGCCGACGTGCAGCCGTGGAAGGCGTGCACGTCCAGCCCGCCGACGGCCAGGGCCGCGGCTACGTCGTCCTGTGTGGACAGGGGGTTGGAGCCGGTGATGTGCATCTCGGCGCCACCCAGGGCCATCACCCGGCACAGGTAGGCCGTCTTGGCCTCCAGGTGCACCGACAGGGCTATTTTCAGCCCCGCCAGGGGCTTTTCTTTTGCAAATTCCTCCCCGATGGAGCGGCACAGGGGCATGTTGCGCGCTGCCCAGGCGATCTTCTTCTCCCCGGACGAGGCCAGGGAGATATCCCGTATCGTGCTCATAAGCGCGTCCCCTTTATTCTTCCGTCTTCGCCTCGGGCGCGGCGGGCGTTTCCGTCTCCGGTGCGGGAGTCTCAGCCTCCGGCGCGGCGGGCTCCGCGGGTGATTCAGGCGCGGCGGGCTCCGCGGGGGCTTCCGACGCGGGCGCGGGCGCGGGTGCGGGCGTTACCGGCGGTACGGGCGCGGCGGGCTTGTCCGGCTGCCTGGGCTGCTTTTTCCACCGGAGCCAGAACTTCCACCAGGGGCGCTTGACCGTGCCGTCCGAGGGGATGAGGGCCTCTTTGGGCTCGGGGATGGCGGCGATCAGGGCCTGGGCCTTGTCGGTCTTCTCCCAGGGCACGTCCAGGTCCTCACGGCCCATGTGGCCGTAAGCGGCCAGCTGGCGGTAGATGGGCCGGCGCAGGTCCAGGTCCCGGATGATGGCCGACGGCCGCAGGTCGAACACCTGCATCACGGCCTTTTGCAGCACTTCATCGGCCTGCTTGCCGGTGCCGAAGGTGGTGATGTTCACGCTGACGGGCGTGGCCACGCCGATGGCGTAGGCGATCTGGACCTGGCAGCGGGTGGCAAGGCCGGCGGCCACCACGTTTTTCGCCACCCAGCGGGCGGCGTAGGCGGCGCTGCGGTCCACCTTCGTGGGGTCCTTGCCGGAGAAGGAGCCGCCGCCGTGGGGCGCGCTGCCGCCGTAGGTGTCCACGATGATCTTCCGGCCGGTGAGACCGGAATCCCCTTGCGGTCCGCCGACGACAAAGCGGCCGGTGGGGTTGACGTAGCACTTCACATCCCCGTGGTTGAGCCGTTCGGGCAGGATGGGGGTGATGACCTCCCGGATGATGTCGTCCCGGATCTGCTCGTTGGTCACGTCCGGGGCGTGCTGGGCGGAGACGACCACCGTGTCGATGCGCACGGGCCGGTTTTCCTCGTCATACTCCACGGTGACCTGGGTCTTGCCGTCGGGCCGCAGATAGGGAAGGGTCCCGTCCTTGCGGACCTGGGCCAGGCGGCGGGCCATCTTATGGGCCAGGCTGATGGGCAGGGGCATCAGCTCCGGCGTCTCGTCGCAGGCGTAGCCGAACATCATGCCCTGGTCCCCGGCGCCGTTTTCCAGCTCCGCGGCCTCGCCGCCGCACTTCTGCTCCAGGCTGGCGTTCACACCCAGGGCGATGTCCGGGCTCTGCTCGTCGATGGAGGTGAGCACGGCGCAGGTGTCGCAGTCCATGCCGTACTTGGCCCGGTCGTAGCCGATGTCCCGCAGCACGTTCCGGGCCACCTGGGGGATGTCCACATAGCAGCTGGTGGATATCTCGCCCATGACGAACAGCATGCCCGTGGTGGCCACGCACTCGCAGGCCACGTGGCCCTGGGAGTCCTTGGACAGGATAGCGTCCAGAATGGCGTCCGCGATCTGGTCGCAGACCTTGTCGGGATGGCCCTCCGTGACGGATTCGGAGGTGAATAGATAGTGTCCCATATGTTCTCCTTTCGTAATGGATGGCGGCCGGGCAGCAAAAAATCCGCCGTTTCCCGGCGGACACAGAACAGCGGATGTTCCTTATCTCTCGATTCTTCACCGCCGGATTTGGCACCTTGCGCACGATCGCAGGTTGCCGGGCTTCACAGGGCCGGTCCCTCCGCCACTCTTGATAAGGTTATAAGATTGTCAGCCATATTGTAGCATCTTTTCGGGCAAAGTCAAGCCCGTCCCGGCAAAATCCGGCTGTTGGACAATGGAAAGCAGGTGAGACATTTTTCACAATTCCCGCGCCGGGTCGCGGTCCCGTGACCGTGAAAACGGAGAAATTCGGCCTTTCCGGCCATTGGTTGTTGCAATTTTGTCGAACCTACTTTATTATGATAAATCAGTAAAATAAAAAACCAGCCGCCGTGTCGGTACGGCGCGGCGGCATAAGGGCCGGCCCTTATGCGTTGTTTGCGGAGCAAACAACACATGATGAGCCTTGGCAGGGAGGCGGTGTGCGTGAATACAAAGACGCTGATGTACATATTGAAACGTGTCCTGCTGGCCATCCTGACGGTATGGGTGGTCATCACGGTGACGTTTTTCGTCATGCGGGCGGTGCCCGGCGGGCCGTTCATGAGCGAGAAGGCCATCACCCCGGCGGCACAGGCGGCTCTGGAGGCCAAGTACGGCCTGGACAAGCCGCTGATGGAGCAGTACTTCACCTATCTGAAGGACATCGTGACCAAGTTCGACTTCGGCCCCAGCCTGAAGCAGCGGGGCCGGGACGTGATCGATGTGATCGGCGACGGCATGAAGACCTCCGCCAAGCTGGGCGTCATCGCCGCCTTCAGCGCTTTGGCCGCCGGGCTGGTGCTGGGCGCGGTGGCGGCGCTGCGGCGCAATAAGCTGGTGGACAAAGTGATCATGGTCATCACCACGGCTTTCGTGTCCATGCCCTCGTTCATCATGGGCTCGCTGCTGCTGGTGGTGTTCGCCATACGGCTGCGGGTGCTGCCGGCCAATGGCTCCACCCCGGCGGGCCTTGTGCTGCCCATCGTGACGCTGGCCCTGTACCCCATGGCCTATATCACAAGGCTGACCCGCTCCAGCATGCTGGACGTGCTGGGTCAGGACTACATACGCACGGCCCGGGCCAAGGGCGTGTCCGGGCCTAGGATCATCTTCGGCCACGCGCTGAAAAACTCCCTCATCCCGGTCATCACCTACTTCGGCCCCATGCTGGCCTACATCGTCACGGGCTCGCTGGTGGTGGAGCAGATCTTCGCCGTCAGCGGCATCGGCCGGGCCTTCATCAACTCCATCACCAACCGGGACTACCCGCTCATCATGGGCACCACCATCATCCTGGCCTCGCTGATCGTCATCCTGAACCTGGTCAGCGACATCCTCTATAAGGTGGTCGATCCCCGGATCACCCTGGAATGAAAGGAGGCGGCGCTGCAATGGCGGACAAGAAGAAATTCACCATGCACGTGGACGTGGACGCTTTTCTCCCGGCCACGGACGAGGAAAAGGCCTATATGGTCCAGATGCGGCCGTCCTCCACCTTTTTCCGGGACGGCGTGAAGCGGCTTTTGAAAAACAAGGTGGCCACGGTCAGCTTCATCCTGATCGTGCTGATCACGCTGACGGCCATCATCCTGCCCATATTCTGGCCCTACGCCTACGACGCCCAGCTGGGCATCCAGCCCGGCAAGCCCGTGGACGCGTCCTTCGCCAATTTGAAGCCCATGGAATACGGCCGGTCCGAGCAAAAGCGTATCGAGAACGGGGAGAAGGTCTTCCCCCACCTGTTCGGCACCGACTCCGCCGGACGGGACTATTTCATCCGTATCGTGTACGGCACGCGTATCTCCCTGGCGGTGGGCTTTTTCGCCAGCATCATCGTGCTCATCATCGGCATGACCGTGGGGGCCATCTCCGGGTACTGCGGCGGCAAGGTGGACCTGGTCATCATGCGTATCGTGGACATCATCTACTCTCTGCCCGACATGCTCATGGTGATCCTGCTGTCCTCCGTGCTGGGCACGGTGCTGACGCCGCTTATCGAGGGCACGGTGCTGGCCAAGATCGGCTCCAACATCATAAGCCTGTTCATCGTGTTCGCGGTGCTCTATTGGGTGAGCATGAGCCGGCTGATCCGGGGCCAGATACTGTCCCTGCGGGAACAGGAATACGTGCTGGCGGCCAAGGCCGCCGGAGCCGGCGGGTCCTGGATCATCCGCAAGCATCTGATACCCAACTGCATCAGCGTGGTCATCATCTCCACCGCGCTGCAAATTCCAAACGCCATCTTCACGGAGAGCTATCTGTCCTTCCTGGGTCTGGGCGTCAACGCTCCCATGCCCTCCCTGGGCTCCCTGGCCTCCGACGCGCTCAACGGCATCACGTCCTATCCCCACCGGCTGGTGATACCCGCCATCGTCATATCGCTGATCGTGCTGAGCCTGAACCTGTTCGGCGACGGTCTGCGGGACGCCTTCGACCCGAAGCTGAACGCCTGAGAAAGGAGAATGTGATATGTCCACACTTCTGGAAGTCAAAGACCTGCACACCTCCTTTTTCACCGACGCGGGGGAGGTAAAGGCCGTCAACGGCGTGAGCTTTTTCCTGGACCGGGGCAAGGTGCTGGGCATCGTGGGCGAGTCCGGCTCGGGCAAGAGCGTGACCGCCTACTCCATCATGCAGATACTGGCCGGGACGGGCAAGATCGTCTCCGGCTCCATCAAGCTGGACGGTCAGGAGCTGGTGGGCGCGGGGGAGAGCGTCATGCGCACGGTCCGGGGCAATAAAGTCTCCATCATCTTTCAGGACCCCATGACCAGCCTGAACCCTACCTATACCATCGGCAAGCAGCTCATGGAGGCCATATTGCTGCACACCGACCGGAACCGGAAGGAAGCCTATGACCGGGCGGTGGAGATGCTGCGGCTGGTGAACGTGAACGACCCGGAAAAGCGCATGAAGCAGTACCCCTTTGAGCACTCCGGCGGCATGCGCCAGCGGGTCATGATCGCCATGGCGCTGGCATGCGAGCCCGATATTCTGATCGCCGACGAGCCCACCACGGCTCTGGACGTGACCATCCAGGCTCAGATCCTGGAGCTGATGAAGTCCTTACAGGAGGAGCTGGGCATGGCCATCATCATGATCACCCACGATCTTGGCGTGGTGGCCCAGATGTGCGACGAGGTGATCGTCATGTACGCCGGTTCCATCTGCGAGCAGGGCACGGCGGACGAGATATTCTATAACCCCTGCCACGAGTACACCAAGGGCCTGATGCGCTCCATCCCCACGGTCCACACCGCGGGCAAAAAGCTCCGGCCCATCAGCGGCACGCCTATCGATTTGCTGAACATGCCGGCGGGCTGTCCCTTCGCTCCCCGGTGCGACAACGCCATGAAGATATGCCTGACACAGCGGTGCGAGAGCATGGTCATCAACGCCGACCACAGGTCCGGCTGCTGGATGAACGTGAAGGAGGGCATCGCAAACGGCACGATCGCGGTGGATAACGGCCAGGAAGGCGGTGAACAGCCATGACGGAAATGAACGCGGCCCAGCAGCCCCTGATCGACGTCAGGGACTTAAAGCAGTATTTCGACATCAACGTGGGCCTTTTCCGGACCAGGCCCCTGAAGGCCGTGGACGGCATCTCCTTCTCCATCCGGAAGGGGGAGACCCTGGGTCTGGTGGGGGAGTCCGGCTGCGGCAAGACCACCGCCGGCCGGTCCATCCTGCACCTGTACGAGCCCACCGGCGGCGAGGTCTGGTACAACGGCAGGAAGCTGGCGAGCAAGGAGGACATCAAACAGTTTAGGAAAAAGGCCACCATGGTCTTTCAGGACCCCTATTCCTCCCTGAACCCCCGCATGACCGTCTCCGACATCATCGGCGAGCCGCTGGACATCCACAAGCTCTATTCCAACAAGAAGGAGCGGGAGGAGCGTATCCTGGAGCTGATGGGCCACGTGGGCCTGAACAGCGAGCACGCCTCCCGGTATGCCCATGAGTTCTCCGGCGGCCAGCGCCAGCGCATCGGCATCGCACGGGCATTGGCCGTGAACCCGGACTTCATCGTCTGCGACGAGCCCGTGTCCGCTCTGGACGTGTCCATCCAGGCACAGGTCATCAACATGTTCGACGAGCTCCAGGAAAAGCTGGGACTGACCTATCTTTTCATCGCCCACGATTTATTGGTGGTGCGGCACATCTCCGACCGTATCGCGGTGATGTATCTGGGCAAGATGGTGGAGCTGGCCGACGCGGCGGAGATATACGACCACCCGCTGCACCCCTATTCCAAGAGCCTGCTGTCCGCCGTGCCCGTGCCGGACCCCAAGGAGGCCAGGGCCAACAAGCGCATCGTGCTGAGCGGCGACATCCCCAGCCCCCTGAACGCCCCCTCCGGCTGTCCCTTCCGCACCCGCTGCGCCTATGCGTGCGACAGGTGCGCCGAGAGCATGCCCCCTTTCCAGGAGGTGTCCAAGGGCCACTTCGTGGCATGCCACCGGACGGCGGAGGTCAATTGAAATAACCCGTATTCTTTCTGCGCCAAGCGCAGTTTGAAAAAACATTTTCTTTGAGAAAGGAAACGCGACATGAAGAAATTCGTATCCCTGCTGCTGGCCGTCGCGATGGTCCTCAGCCTTGGCGCTGTGGCCCTGGCCGACGACGAGCCCACCACCCTGGCGGTTTGCCTGGCCTCCGAGCCCGACACCCTGGACCCGGCCCTGAACTCCGCCGTTGACGGCGCGACCATGGTCTCCCACCTGTTCGCCGGCCTGGCCAAGTGGGCCCAGGACGAGAACGGCGTTCTGGTCATTGCCCCCGACTGCGCCACCGAGCTGCCCGAGGGCGTGGTGAACGATGACGGCACCGTCACCTACACCTACACCCTGAAGGACGGCCTGAAGTGGTCCGACGGCGAGCCTCTCACCGCCGGCGACTTTGAGTTCGCCTGGAAGCGCGCCGCCTCCGAAGAGCTGGCCGCCGACTATGGCTACATGTTCGAGGTCGTGGCTGGCTATCCCAACGACCTGCAGGTCACCGCGACCGACGACGTGACCCTGGAGGTCACCCTGAACAACGCCGTGGCTTACTGGAACGAGCTGATGGCCTTCCCCACCTACTTCCCCGTACGTGAGGACGTGGTGGCCGACGAGGCCTGGGCCACCGACCCTTCCACCTACATCGGCAACGGCCCCTACACCATGACCGGCTGGGAGCACAACAGCGTCATCACCCTGGAGAAGAACCCCAACTATCACGACGCTGATTCCGTGACCCTGGACAAGCTGGAGTGCTACCTGTCCGACGACAACAACAACATGCTGGCCAACTTCGAGAGCGGCGCCTGGCAGATGATCGACGCTGTTCCCACCAATGAGATCAGCCGCGTGTCCGCCGAGTACCCCGACGAGTACCAGGTCGTGGGCCAGATCGGCACCTACTATGTCTGCTGGAACATCAACGAGCCCATCCTGCCCGAGGGCAGCGAGCTCACCGGCGCCGAGGCGGAGGCCGCCGAGGCCGAGATCCGCAACGCCATCGGTCTGCTGTTCGACCGCAACTACATCTGCGAGGAGATCGGCCAGGCCGGTCAGGTGCCCGCTTCCTCCTTCGTGGCCATGGGCATGACCGACGCCGACGGCTCTCAGTTCTATGAAAACGCCGGCCACAACGACGGCTTCGTGGGCTACTTCGACGTGTCCGAGGACGCGCTGGAGAGCAACTACGAGCAGGCCATCGAGACGCTGAAGAAGTACTATGAGTACGACGAGTCCACCGGCCAGTTCACCAACTTCCCCACCCTGACCTACCTGTACAACACCGACGAGGGCCACAAGGCCATCGGCGAGTACCTGGCCGCCGCGCTGAGCGCCGTGGGCATCAACATGCAGCTGGAGAACCAGGAGTGGAACACCTTCCTGAACACCCGTAAGGACGGCGATTACTCCATCGCCCGCAACGGCTGGCTGGCCGACTACAACGACCCCATCTGCTTCCTGGATATGTGGGTCACCGCCTCCGGCAACAACGACGTGCAGTACGGCAAGGGCGAGCATGCCGACCTGGCCATGTACGATCTGGACCTGACCGAGCTGGGCTATGACATCAAGGTCGAGGACGGCACCTGGGCCGAGACCTACGACGTGCTGATCTCCACCATCAAGAGCTGCACCGACAACGCCGTCCGCTATCAGCTCATGCACATCGCCGAGGATATGCTCATGGCCACCGGCTGCATCGTGCCGCTGTACTTCTACACCGACATCTACATGATCGACTCCAGCATCCAGGGCTTCTACACCAACCCCCTGGGCTACAAGTACTTCATGTATTGCACCATCGACGAGTAATATCCGCCTGAAATGACCCCGCGCCGCCTCCGTCTTCCGACGGGGGCGGTCTTTTTTGCGCCGGCACAAAGTCCCACTTGCTAAAAAGCCGCCTGTGGCGTATAATAACCATTGGAGCTGTACTAGTCGGGGAGCCAGCGGTGCCCTGTACCCGCAATCCGCTATAGCGGGGACGAACTCCTGCCCCCGGACATTTGACGTATCGACTGCCCGCGGCAAGTAGCGTTGAAGGCCTGGTCTTGCGCAACGGATGCCCGTGAACCATGTCAGGCGGGGAACCGAGCAGCATTAAGCGGAAACGTTCGTGTGCCGCGAGGTCGCTGGGTCTGAGCCAACTGCTGCGGTAACGGATGGGTCTGGTGTACAAAGGCAGGTGTACAGCTTCATAATTTTCGTTTGCATGCATCGCATGCAAACGAGGGGGATGCGGTCCGCTGCAGCGCACGCGCGAGCGCGCACACTCCGTGAGCCGAGAAGAGATTTTTCCGACGTACACGCCGCCGGAAAAATCGATTTGAAGATTTACAAAATAAGTGCAACAGTGTAAAGAAAAGGAGTGACTCAAGGGAAGAAAGCTTCTAAAATGGTGTTTGCAGACAAACCAGATAGGAGCCAGCCCCATGAGCCACTACAAACATCTTACCATAGAAGAGCGGGAAAAGCTATACCTAATGCGAGGACAGGGAAAGAGCCTGCGGGAGATTGCCCGGGAGATGGGCCGTTCAGCATCTACACTCAGCCGAGAACTGTCCCGCAACAAAGGCAGCCACCGTCCATATAGCCCAAGCGTGGCGCAGAGGCGGTATGTGAGGCAGAAACAGAATTGTGGCAGGAAGCGGATATTGGCCGCCCCTGGCCCACGAGAAGTGATACGGCACCTCATAGAAGATGAACACTGGTCTCCGGAGCAGATACAGCACCGATTAGCCTTGGAGAATAACCCTCTCCACTTGAGCTTCATCACGATCTACCGGGCGATTTGGGCCGGAGTGTATGACCCAAAGAAGAAGTACCTGCGCAAGCAAGAGCGATTCGCCTACCACCTGCGGCGGAAAGGGAAGAAGAGGCGAATGAACGGAACGGATGTCCGGCAGGGGCGTATTCTGGACGCTGTGAGCATTTCTGAGAGGCCTGACGAGGCCAATGACC
>CANQQB010000010.1 GCA_947625845.1 uncultured Oscillospiraceae bacterium | reverse complement strand
GAGAAAGCCCACGGCGCCCTGGATGGGGACTGTCCGTTCCGCCATGTCGTTCATCTGCTCGAAGGGGAGGCGGTCCAGCTCGTTTCGGAGGAAATGCTCGATCACCTCGGCCAGCTTCTCGTCCTTCTTCCGGCGTGGCGTGACTTTTGGCTTTGGAATGGAGCTGGACACCTGGGCCTCGATGTTCTCGAAGATGATATTTCGGACGTGTGGCGTCTGGCGCAGCGTGCCGTCCCGCTCCACGTCGCCCTCTACCATGGTGCGGATGCGTCGGTCCTTGTTGTACAGCCGTTCCCGCTCGTCCATGAGCTCGTAGAGTTCGCCATAGGCCCTCTTGGACTCTTCCAGGCGCTCCCGCCACATGTTGAGCTTGTCTATGTCTCCTCGCATTGCAGTTCCTCCTGTCTGCTGTTACTGCCGTCCCCAGAGCTGCAGCAGCAGTTCCCGCTGCTCCGGTGTGGCCCTTTGATAGTCTTGCTTCATGTCCGGCGTCCACTCCAGCTCCGGCTTTTTCTTGCCCTTGGTCTTGATCTGCATGGACTGCCTGGATCGGATGTGATTGGCGATGGCGTAGGACATGACCAGGTCGTCATGCTTGCCCTCCTGGGCCTCCGCCTTGCCGTTCTCCTTGCGTACGAAAGTAAGCATCTCGCCCAGGGTCTCGTAGTCCGTGACCAGCTCCAGGTGCTGCTCCGTGAGCTCCACTAGTTCGGAGAGGATCAGGGGTCTTGTGATGGTGTCTGTCCGGAAGCCAAAGGCTTTCTTGAGCTCTCCGGTGTATACGTCCGTCTGCTCCCGGACGTAGATATTCGGATAGTTGAGCCGTGCCAGCTCATTGTTGGCGAAGGTGGAGAAGTTGGACTCTATGCCGATCAGCGCGGCGTTGTACCACCTGCCAAGGCAGATCACCTGGCGGATGTACTCGCCCTCTCCGTTCTGCTGGTGGAGGACTGCCACAATCTCCCCGGTGGAGTTGTCCAGGACGTGGGCCGCGAAGTAGTCTGACCCCTCGCCGGCGGTGTCTCCGCCGATCACATAGGGGTGTCCCTCCATCGGATCTTTCAGCACGGATATCTCTCCGTTCCAGGCTTCCTGGAACACTGCCTCGATTACGGAGAGGCCGTTGTACTTGTACATGAAACGGCCCTTCTTCCTGGGCAGCTTCCGGGCCCTTTCCCGCTGCAGGATGATGTGCTCCTTGTTGAAAATGCAAGCGCCGCTGGCCACAAAGGCCTCGTCCGGGCTGGCTGGGTACTCCTGGTGGAAGAGATCCAGAGAGCCGCCGCAGTTGTTGCGGATGCACCAACGGCGCCACACAATCTGCTCCATGTCCAGGCCATAGGCGGCTGCTATCTCCAGTTCCTCCGGCGTGGCCTGGAAATCTGGCGGAACGGGCTTGCGATAGTCCGGCATCTCCCACCAGGCAAAGAAGATCGGGCGGAAGCCGTCCCGCTCTCCGCGATCCCACGCGGCGCAAGCGTCGTCCCACTTGTCCTTGAAGTCGTCGAAGCCGTTGGCGGTGCTCTCGATGATTACGATAGTCCCCGGCCTGTCCGGGACTGCCTGCATGATGCCGGCGAAGGTTAGGTTCTTATCTCCCGGCCAGAATGCGTACTCCGACATGTGGACGTTCTGGACCGTGTAGGACCGGCCCACGCCCTGGCCGCCAGCCGTGGCGCATCTGATCCTGGAACGGAGGCCAGGATGCTTGCGCTTGTCCGACGGATCGCGGGAAGGATTGTCGAAGACAAGCTCCTGGGCGTTTACCGCCTTGCGCATAGGCTGGATGAACTCCGGCAGCTGCTCATAGAACTGCCTGTACATGCCGAACAGGTTGGCCGTGGCGTCTGCCTTGTGAGCCACGATCAGTGACTCGGTGTCCGGGCGGGTTGCCGTGCGCTGGAAGATCACTCCACCGGAGAGTGTGGAGAATCCCATCTGGCGGGCCTTTAGTACGATCAGACGGACGGGCACTCCCGCCGCTGCCTGCTCCTGCAGCGCCTTGTACAGCTTCTGCTGCGGCTCGTTGAGAATGAGCGGTTTGAGCTCTCCTTCCTTGGTGCGGATCTTCAGGAAGGACTCCACGTATTGCCGGCAGTTGCGGAGCATCTTCCGGAGCTTGTCCGCCTGCTCAGAATTCAGGCGTTGCATCCTGCGCCCCTGCCTCGGCGTTGCTGTCCTTGCCTATGCCAAGCAGATCCTCCATGGTGGAGACGCCGTGCACCTCCACGTGCTGGCGGTACCTGTAGTTGTTCTCCAGGTTGAAAATAATGCCCTTCAGCTCCTTGTCCGGACGGGTGAGGAGCTGCTCCTCCAGCCAGGTCTGCATCAGATCCCGGATCCACTCTGTGGCCTCTGCGAACTCCGGATGTCGGGCTGGATCGCAGTACTCGGACCAGGTCTGCCGGCTGATGCCCAGTTCCCGGCAGAGTCCCCCCACGTTGGGCGGGATGGCCCAGGCACGGTATGTAACGGGTTCTCCATCCTCGGCAAGCACCGGGCGCTGGCCCGTGATCGTGTGCCCCTTGTCGTCCCGCTCTCCAGTGTCGTACTCTTCCGTGAAGGGGACCACGCGGGAGTATCTCCGGACGTATGCCTGGATGGCCCGCTCCAGCGCTTTCGCCGTCCTGTACTTGCTCTTTCTGCCCTTCACTTCTCCCGCCTCCTTTGTGAAATTTTAGCACAGGGTACCCCCCTCGAATCCGCAAACTTTTTAGCAATAAAAAATGCCCGAAAACCTTTATACTGCAAAGGTTTTCGGGCTCAATGGGCATAGTTATCCCGTGATCGCTTTTCGGCGAAAGTGGTATCTACTTTCCGGCTGATTACTCCCGGTAATGTCCGGATGGCAAACGGCGCTCTTCCGCCTCCGGATCACCGGGGAGAAAGTCCTCCGGATCGGGCGGGAGATCGGGCGAATTGCCAGAACGCGTGCGCGTGCGGGCGCCCCCGCGTGCGCGTGTCGTGTCAACTTTTTGGGGCGTCTCTGAGAGGACATACCGGATGTACTGGGGGCGGCCAGGCTGCCACTCGTTGCGGTGCTTCATGACGGCGCCCCTGGGGCAGGTGAGTTCCGCCCCGCTTACGGCGCGTCTGTCCTTCGGGGCTGGGATTGTGAGATTCCTGGAAGGAATGTACTTCTTCTCGTCCGGCTCGTGGCGCACCTGCTTGATCAGATATGCGGCCAGTTCGCTATGATCCGGATCATCGTCCAGGGCCTCGTGGTTTGTTGTGCCAGCAGTCCACTTGGAAAGGCAGATCTCCAGCGCCTCCCGGTTGATCACGAGATGATGGTGGAGCCGTGCCGGGCGGTCTTCCTTCAGGTTCCAGTCTGACGTGACAGCGATGTATCGGAAGGGGATCCCGGCCAGCTCACAGGCACGGCGGGCGCGGCGGATGAAAAGACGGAGCTGATGGTGTGCCCCGGCATAGGCAGCCTTCTCCTGGTCCTCCGCCCCGGCAGCCGCGTCTTTGATTTCCTGCAAAGTGATGTCATCATATGAAAGCCCAAGCAGGATATCTTTCCCGCCTTGAAAGTTGGCGTTGATTAAACGAGCCACGCGCTTTTCGGCGCTGTATTCGTTCTGCTTGACTTTGTTGATGTCTGATTTCATCTTCCTGGCGGACTTCGTGGGAGCCGATCCCGGCACCCAGTACTTGATCTTCTCCCCGACGCGTCCCGCCTTGTATGTGCGGACCACCCAGTATCCCCGCTCCTGCTGCTGATTTCCGTTTCCCTTAGCCATTGACATTGACCCCCTGCCTGGTGTGTCTCCGAATATATAAGAAGTGGTTTCAAAGTTAGGCCCCTAACAAGCCCGGCTATTCGCACGGTGTGCGATAGCAAATAGTATATAGTTCATGCCTCTGCAATGCCCCGCACCTTTGCCGCTGCCGGAGGGAGAGGAGGAAGTGTGATGAGACCTCCGGCAGCCGCTTCCCGGCATCTGGTGCGGGACATTGCAGAGGCAGCAGGCACCAGGCCTGCACCCTCTGTCCATCCTTCAGTTTTGAGTTGGTTTTGAGTTGGTTTTGAGTTGGTTTTGAGTTGGTTTTGAGTTGGTTTTGAGTTTATGCCCAGTTGCAACTAAACCGCCTTTAAACCTCCCGAACAGTTTCAGGTTAGTTTCAGCTAAGTTTCAAGAAGCACCAAGTTAGTACCAAGTTAGTACCAAGCTTGTTGCAACCTCGTTGTCATAACTTGGGACTTGCTGCCTGTGACTTTCTCGTGACTTTCTCGTGACTTGACTAACCGATAGACTAAGCTCCCGGCTTCGCCTCGGCGGTAGTCAATCTCAATGGAGCTCAATTGAGCCTCTGTTGAGATCAGATCCGACGCCGAACGAAACCCTGGTAGTACTTGGCCACCACTCCGTATAACGTCCTCTCGGAGAGATGGTATTTCTGGGAGACGGCCACATATCCTTTGTCCGTCGTGACAAACTCCAGCAGCGCGTCTGCGTACTCGCCGGCAACCTCCTTTGCCAGCTGCTCTATCCGTTCCTGCCGTTTGCGCGGCAGTGCCGAATAGTTCCTGCTCGTGAAGTACACGTATCCCTGCTCTATGTACGTGCACCCGATTGACTTCTTGATGTGAAACTGCGCCATTGCCACACCTCCGGCTTACGCCATCGGCCGGCCTGCCCTCGGCCTGTTGTCTGTTCTACTCCGTCTGCTTGTCCTGCTGTGCTTCCTTCTTCTGCTGGTCCTCTCGGATCACCGTCCGCACCCACTGATCCGAGACGCCCATCTGCTTCCGGATCTCCGCGATCGAGACGCCCTTGGCATACATGTCCAGCATGGTCTGCTTCCTCTCCTGGCTCTTCCGCACCCACTGGGATACAAGCCCGCGTTTCTGCCTCCACTTGTTCACGCTGTCCGGCGTGACTCTCATCACGTCCGCGATGGCGTAGTCTGAAAATCCCTTCTCGTAGAGGTACATTGCGCGGTCGTCGTCTATGTGCCCCTCTTTCCTCTTTGCCTGGTCCTTCGGGAGCACTGTCTCCAGCTCCTTCAGGATCTCCTGGCGCTTTCGCTCCTCCTTGTCCTGCTTCGTCATCTTGCGCAAGCCGTTGTCTACACGCCACCTCCGGACTGTCTCCCCGGCCACGCCGCATAGCTCCGCTATCTCCAGATCAGAGCAGCCCTGCCTCCAGTACTGTATGGCCTGGTCTTTGTCCAGCTTCTCCGCGAGACGGTCCATTGTCTGCTTGCGCTTCTCCGCGTGGATCTCGTCCCGGTTCTTCACGTAGTTCTCCACGATTGCCCTGGTCTCCGCCGGGCCGATCCTGGCCACCAGCTGGCCATAGCTGATCCCGTGGCGGTTGGCGTAGTCTGATAGTGCAGCCAGGTCCATGCCTGGTATGTTGCTTACCATATCTGTATCCCCCATTCTTTCGTGAGCCAGCAGAAGAAGAGGGACGCCAGGGCGATCAGGATCCAGTCTATGCACATGTAAAGGTACTTGTCTGCCTTGATGTCCGTCTGCGCTTTCAGCATCTTAATCACGCACACTGGCACCGCGATCACGCTCACCACAAAGGCGAGCAAAAAGAAAGTGTTGATGAAGATCTTGCCGAACTCCACAAAGTACTCCATGGGCGTCACGGTGTGGCCTCCTTCTGCGTGAAGCCGCTGCAGCTCCAGTGCCGATATACCATCTGGCCGCTCCATCCTCCGCCCTTCTTGGTGCAGGTGGTGCACATCTCGTCCCAGTCTTTGCAGTTCCCGCAAATGTGCTCCGTCTCGTCCTCCATCTTCTGCATCCCCACGGCGCAGATCACAGCCAGGGCGAACCGTACCGCCTCCGCCTGATCTGTTAGGACCTCGTTCCGCATCAGATCCCGAGAACTGGCTACAAAGGCGGCATCCCGCTCCAGCTTGTTCTCCACCGAGCGGAGGTGCTTCACCACCTGGGACCAGTTGAGGTACGTCTTTTCGTTACCGACCGTCACGGTTCCGCCCTTCTTTCTCTCCATGCAGAAATGTCTCCAGCATCTGTACCACTTTTGCCAGCGCCCACATCTTCGCAGTGGAACCGCATCACAGTGCGCATTCCATCTTCGTACGCTTCGTCCTCCATCATCATCCCGCCCTGCTCCATGTCCGTCAGAGTGTGGATCAATACCCGGAGCGCCTTCTCCCACTCGTCCTTGTTGCTATGCCATTGCAGCTCGAACTGCAAGTAGTTGTCGAATTCCTCCATTCTACCAATCCTCCTCGTATCCGTCCTCAATGTCGTCGTCTTCCGTGGCTTTCAGGAATTCATTGATGAAGTTATACGCCTTTATCAGCGATCCCATCAGGCCTTCCATTCCTCTGCGCATCGACGTCAGCACATCGTCACTGCAATTTTGCAGTGCGCAGTCCGTACCGGTCGCAATCTTCTGCAGGAGTACCCTGACGTCCTCCAGATCCTCCGGCACCCCATGCAGTTCTCTCCGCCATCTGCTGGCGTCAAGCATTGCTATCTTTCGCATTGTATGCCCTCCTCAGTCTCTCCTCGCTGCCTTCTGCCCATTCCGGATCAGGCCCAGCTATCTCCTCCGTGGTGTAATACTCATGCATTACGGAGGAGGTGCAGCGGTAGTAGCAGTACACGTAGCCGCCGGAGTGGATCAAGCTCAGCATCCACCACTCGGGGTCTTGGTTTTCATCCTGGTGCTGGAATTGCCTCCCGATCCCCGCCATGTAGAGCAGATCCAGCTTGTACTCCCACTCCGGCCTGTTGGAGATGAACTGGTCCGCATACCACACCTTCCCGTCTTTTGGGGCGGCTTTCAGACCCTCGGCAGCCAGTTCTGCCCTGGTCTTCTCCTTGACTTTCTTGGCCATCAGTCTTCCTCCATATGGCGCTGGCGGTATTCCTCCATCCGCTCCTCGTCCCGCTGTGTGTACTCGCTGTACCGCACGACGTGGATCCACATTTGCGGATCCATCTGCAGCCTGTCTTTCCAGGTGTTCCAGTACACCTTCGCCAGGTCCTGGCCCATCTCGTTCTCCAGGTAGATCTTGAAATAGAGGTTGAGCACCTCGGACTGCTTCAGCTTTCGCGGCTTGTCCGGGACGCCTCCAACGGCGTCCCGGTAGATCCGCTCTTTCTCCCCCTGCAGCAGCGTAAGCTCCACCGGAAGGAGGTCGTACACCTCGTATGGCTTGAGATCCATCACACGGCAAATGTCCCAGGCCATGAACCAGACTTTTTTCCGCCAGGCCTCGGGAGGCATCCGGGAAGGTTCCTGCCAAACCTCCTCCGGAATGTTCCCCCAGTTGTACCCTACCTTGTACAGGTACGGCGGATAGCTCTTGAAGCCAGGGAATAGCGCCGGCCTCAGCTTGTGGAGATCCCTGGTATTACACCACGGCTCCAGAAGCCACTTGGGCTTCCATAGCTCGTGCCAGGGCACGTCCATCGACACGCCCACCTGCTCCGGCTTGAGCCGCTTGCCGTTTCGGTACTCCTGGTGGAGCTCCTTGCAGCGTGACTCGCCGTCCGGATCCATGGGGCGGAGGAGCACATGGGCTTTGTTGCCCAGTGCCCACTCCGTCTCATTCGGTAGCAGCAGAACGGCCTCGCGTGGATCCATGTAACCGCAATAGACGTTCATCTGTCCTCTGCGGCGTTATACACGCGTGTTCCATCGGTCCAGATCGTGGTCACACGGCCACGGATATCCAGGTCAATGTGCAGCCCTTTTGGCGTGTACTCCGCCAGGCATTCCATCAGTCCGTTCTCGTCCGCGTGCTTTGTCAGGTCTACCACCATTCCATCTGCCTCGTCCTCGTTCGTGCATACCACGATCAGGAACATTCCCTCGTCCCCACAATTTGCCAGGACCGCATATGCGGTCTCATCGTCCGAGCCATGCAGTGCCATCCGTGCGAACGACACCACCCTTTTCAGGTCCAGTGCTACGCCCCTGCTGTTCATATACCACATAATGTAATGTATCCTCCTTTGTTGCTCGTTGCTTGTCTGTCACTCCAGGAAAGTCCGCTGGGGCAGTTCTCCCATGAGTCTTTCCCACTGCTCTTCCTTCTGCCGTCTCTCCGAGGAGAATAGCGGCAGCTTCTGCAGATCGTCGTAGAGCTGCTCAATCTCGCGGATTGTCTGCAGCACGGAGTCCTTGCTACCCCGGAGTACTTCCAGAGTAGCTTTCAGATAGTCGTACTTATAGCGGACGTCCAGGAAGGATATCACAATGCCCAGGCACTGGCCCACCGTGGCCAGGAGGTCCTTCTTTGTGAGACGGGAAAGGCGCTTGCCGGTCTCGGTCAATGCCAGGTCTCTCTCAAACGTGGTAAGGCTGTAATAGTCCTCCTCGTAGTCGTCCCAGCCCACCATGTGGTACCGGTTGCCCAGGAGAGACACCAGGCAGTCGTCGAACTCAAGCTCGAACCTTCTCATGTCCCAGGCGTTGTTGTGGATCGCCTGGTCCAGCTGGTATGCGCTGCCGGATAAGTCCGAAAAGCTCACCTTGAACTCCCAGAGCTGATCCTCGTTTCCGTCCAGCGCGGAGAGCAGCAGCTCCTCGTCCTCGCTCATCCACTGGACCTCGCTGCAGGCATCTGTGATTTCCTCCAGCTCCTGCTGGATCGCCTCTAAGGAGAGAGACATCAGCACCGGCCGCTTGTACCGGAGCTTCATCGCCTCCAAGCGCTTGCTCTCATCTGCGGCCATCGCGGCCTCCGTGCTTGTTGACGATCTCCCGCTCAATGTTCCAGGCATAGCGGTCTGCGAATGCCCGTTCCCTGCGGCTCTCGTCGTACAGATCCATCTCCATCAGGATCGCCATGCAGATTGTCCCCTCTGCGTCGTCCAGCTCGTCCACGTGGTTCTCCATCCACCGGCAGAACTCTTTATAACCGATATGCCACCCTGGGACGTTTCGGTACGTCCGTTGCCCCCACTTGCTCAATGCTCCGGCACCTCGATCAAGATGGGACCGTCATAGCATCCGCTTTCGTTGAAGGCCTTGAACTGGTGCTGGGTGCTGAAATCGGCAATCTGCTTTTCCTGCACTCCGTCCACCACCGGCCCAACGTAGACGCCATTCCGGTACACCGGCTTGTGTTCCCAGAGAGATACCCAGCCGTCCATGGACTCGTCCTTGCTGATCCACTTGGCGCCGATGGCCCGGCAGACGTAGAAATCATCATCCCGGAGAATGAGCTCTCCCAGGTTCCATTCCTTGGCCTTGCCCTCACAGATCTTCTTCGCCGGGCATCCCCAGCACTGGCGCTCCCGCTCCTCGCACATGTGAGGCAGTTCCCAGATCTGCACGAACGGCAGCGCCGGCCACCGCGTCTCCGTCTTCTTCAGCATGTCGTCCACGATCTCGTCCAGCTGCTCCGGCGTGTAATCCATGAGGGACCCCTTTCCCTCTGTGTTCGTTGTTATGTGTTCCATTGCGTTTCCTCCTTTTTTAGCGGTAGAAGAAGCTCGGATGAATGGCCATTTTTTGGAAGTATTCCTGGAACTCTTCCCACTCCTTCTCCCGTTTCTCTCGCTGGTATGCTTCTCTGTTCTCTTCGGTAATCTCCTCGAAGAACATTGTCCCTGTCTCCGGATCCACATACGCCCTGTACTCGACGTCGCTGGCGCTTCTGCTCCAGCTGTCCCCGGAGAAGCTTATCTGTTCCAGTTTGATCTTCTCCGGGTCGTAGTTCTCGTGGAAGGCCTGGAATTGCCTCCTTGCTTCCTCCTTGCCCGTGTTCAGCTTGTACACGCCCTGGTGCTTCATCGGATCGACAACCGCCATTGGTTCCTCCGTCTCCGCCGGCGTCTCGGCACCGGCTGCCGTTCCGGCTTGGCGTCGAAGGCATCCAGGCAGCCCCGCCAGTCCAGCTCCACCAGGATCACGGCCACCAGCAGCGCAGCCAGGGCTGCCGCATAGGCCCAGGGATTGCCGGCGTTGTGCTCGTCCGCACACACGGCCACGACGGCCACACACGCGAACACGATCAACGCGGCCAGGTTCTTTACGTAGTTCTTCATTGATGCTCCTCCTCACACCATACCGCGAGTCAGGACGATTGCCTTGGCCACTTCGTCTGTCTCGTACTTTACCCTCTTGCCCACCGGGCACCCCTCGACGTGCGCCTGGATCCACTCTCTGGCCACTACCTCCGTGACCCCCAGCTCCCGCTGCACGTCCTTCATTGTCATCATTCCGCCGTACCTGTCGAACATGGCACGGCGCTTTTCCTGTACTGCCGGTCTCGGCGCCATTTTGCATCCTCCTTGTTGCTCTTAGTTCCTTACCGCCCCGCGATGGGGCTTGAGTGCCATAGCCGTATAACCTGTCCGGGCCTCGTCCGGCGCTATGCGGCGCATTGAGTAGTCTGCATCCAGTCCTGCTCCCGGTGCAGCCCGCTCCACCGTGTCTTCCAGTTTGTTGACGATATCGGACACGATCCCCATCAGCTCCCAGGCGTGCTCCTGCTGCCAATCCAGGCTCTTGTCCCTCTCCATCGTGTCCCTGATTTTGTACTTGTTGTCCAGCCTCTGCAGGATAATCTCGGCATCATTGCGGATGCCGACTACCTCCTGCAGGAGGTTGATATACAACGCCATTCCGGCGTATCCGGCGGGATCCATGGCAATACATCTCCTCTCTTGATCTGATCCGGCTGCACTGCCTGCCAGTGCAGCCGCTTTGCGGTCCGTTTTGCATCCTCCTCTGCTGCCTTGCGCGATCGCCAGGCCTGGAAGCCGCCTGCCGGCCTCCAGGTCTCCGGCTGCTGCCCTGGCTCCATCCAGTGCAGCAGCCATTCCTCCTGGTCCATTGGTCTTCTCTTGACGGTGTAGAAGCGGCCGGAGAGCTTGTCCTTGTAGATCTGACTCACTCCTTGGAGGCCTCCAAGGCCTCCAGCTTTTTCTTCCGCCTCGCCCACTGCTTCTCCCAGGCACCCGGAGCGTAGATCTCCAGCGTTTCCTCGAAGTCACCTGGGTATGTGCATCTCCACCTCTCTGCTGAATCCGCCATTTCTTTCGGTGTCTCCGGCAAAAACATATTTCCAGATACCGAGCATCCAATCAGTATGGACTTTTCTGCCATCTGCAGTATCTGCTCATAGTCTTGCTGGGAGAGCTCATAGCCCGCCGTGTACGTTTTGCCGCATGCCTCGCCGTTGTGCTCCACAACCGGAAATGTGTGCACGGTCCAGCACTTTCCTGGGTTCAGCCGATAGACCGTCATGTATTGCTCGTCTCCGATCCGGTGGCGGATCGTCTCCCAGTTCTGCTCGATCTGCTGAAGGAGCTTTTTGCTGCTCACAGGAACCGCACCCCCTCAACAAATCCGCGTCTGGCCAGGACTTTTACCTTGTGCCAACCCTTCCTCTCTGCCAGGTCCTCCAGGTCCTGCTCTGCCTCCCACGCCGTGGAGCGCTTCGGCAGCTTCGGCTCCGACTTCCATCCGTACTCTCCGGCCGGCTCCTCGGACACATACTTCCACTTTCCCCGGTACCAGGTCTCCCCGGTTGATACATGGTACGTGCTTATCACCTTGAACACCCGTTCTTTCTTCTCGTCGAAGTAGCCACGGTCTTCCAGGTGTCTTCCGATCCTCCCGAAGTCAACCATTTGCTTTTCCCTCCGGTCGGATCACCGGCAGCCACTTCTTCTTCCTGGCCAGTTCGTCCAGGTCCTTCTGCGCCTGCTCCCTGGTGTCTGCCCAGGGAAGGTTGTGCATGCACTTCCATCCGGAAATGCGGTCTCCCTTGTCTATGTACTTGTACCGGCCCTTGTAGTTGTTGAGCCCCAGCCCCGGCATCACCTTGAAAATCCGGCGGGAAGCCTGGTCGAAATAGGCCCTCTCGCCCGGATCTAGGAGCGCCATCAGCTTTTCGTTGGTGCTGTCCATTATGCTTTCCTCCTTGCCGCCGTCCTCTGTCTGGCCTTGTCCGCCCCTGTGCAGGTTGCCCAGTGCGGAACGAAGCCTATGCCGTCATACTTGCCCTTCTCTCCGTGGAGGCTGCAGGCCACTGTGTGGCCTGATTGCAGCACCACGCGGGACTCCTTGCCGGTCTTCCAGAACCGCACCGGATCTGCATCCACCGGCATACTGGCCCCGGCGGTGGTCCGGATCCACCGAACCACCGCCCCGCAATACCTACACCTTGGCATAGATATCGGTCTTGAAGCAGGTGCAGCCGCCGAATACCATTCCGTCGCTGCCGTCCTGGCACTCGAATCCGTTCCACGCCTTGCAGATCGCGCAGACCCTGGTGCTCTTGCTCACCTGCGGCGGATCGATCTTGGCCCAGTACAGCGTGCGGTAATAGTCGCTGTCGCAGTCGCGGTCGAAGTAGAGCTTCCCACCCTCCGGATGCTCCTCGATGTACTGGATCCAGTACAGCCAGGCCGGATGGCCAGAGAAATAGTCCTCCGTTTCTACCACCGTGAGGTACGGCCCACCGGGCTCAGGCATTCTCTCTGCGGTGCTCACGAAGTCCGGATCCTGGCCCTTCTTGAGGTACTTCGGATACAGCGGCAGCCGTGGCAGCAGCGCCCAGGCCAAGACTTCCATGTGGTGGTCCTCCTCCTGGGTGAAGCGCCCGCACTTTCGCAGCCACTCCACGCGGCCCGTGGTGAGCGTGGTTGTGGTGTAGGTCTGCCCGTGCTCCTCGGTGTTCCCATACAGGAGGTACTCTCCCGCCATGTGGGGGAGGGAATGCAGTCTGTCATGCCAGATCATTTGTCTTCCTCCTCTCCGTCGTTGTAGTACTCAATTACCTCCACCTTCATGTCCCGGCCCTTCTGCGCCATCTTGCCCACCTGGACTGCCAGCTGGATCGGCTCGCAGCCGATTTGCTTGGATGTCTCCGTCAGAAGGTGCTTGATCATGAGCACCGGCGCGGCCATGTCCTCCGTCTTCAGTTCCAGATGGCAGCCCATGCCGTCTCCGATCTTGACGCAGGTCAGCTTGGCGGTGCCCACTACTTTCCTCTCGTCCTTCATCCCTGCGCCTCCTTCTTCTCCCTGCCCTTGGTTACCTTTTCCACTGCTCTTCGCGCCATTTCCATCGGATCCACTCCTATGTCCTCTGCTACCGAGATAATGATGCTTCCCACCATGTGCAGGAGCACCTCGCCAGACTTCGCCTTCACCCTTGCGCATATCCGCAGCCGTCCTTCTTCCTGCTGCTCAGCCCAGATGATTGCCCTGCCTTTGATCTTATTCCCGAACATCTGTGCCACCTCCTACCACTTGCCCGCCGCGATCTCGGGGACGGCGTAGAAGCGCACCTTGCTCTTGTGGTTGATCTTGTAGCACTCCCAGCCGTCCTTGCTTGTCCAGCGGTCCATGTCGTAGTACAAGCGCCCGTTGTGCTCCTTGATGACGACGTACCAGCGGTCGTCCGACGGGTACACGCTCTGGTCTTCCTCGTCCTCCCAGCCCTCCGGCTTTTCCATGCCCTTCTCCAGGTCCGGCAGGTAGCTCCAGCCTTTCACGATGACGTCCCCGTCTTCCTCCACGCGGAGCCACGTCTCCTCTTCTCCCTCTTCCTCGAACTCGTCGAAGGGCTGGCAGAAGACGTCGATGCTGTACCACTCGTTTCTCTGGCGGTAGCTGTGCACCTTGTTCTCCAGCTGCCAGAGAACGTTGCGCCCCTTCTCCGGGATCTCATCCCGGCCGAAGTGCCAGAGTTTTGCCGGCTCCTGCAGCCGGTTCAGCATCCAGAGCACCTTGAACTTGTCGTTGGCACGGGCGGCCATGATCGCGTCTGCCATGGCGCCGTAGTGCGGTTCCTTCTCCATGATGTCCAGGTTGAAGTCCAAGCGCGGGTTGACCATCACTGCCTGGTGATCCATCAGCATCGCATAGCGTGCCTTCTGGTAGCTGCTTGCGCTCTCCCACCGGATCGGGTTGCAGTCCTCATCCACGATCGGGTATACCAGCTGGATGTCCCATTCCTTGCCCAGGTACGTGCCTTCCTTGTCCTTGGCCACCAGCAGCCAGGCTAACGGGTTGCGCCTGCCATAGAGGGCCGTCTCCAGCTCCTGGGCCAGTGTCATTGTTGCTGCCATTGTATTTCCTCCTCCAATGTTGCTCACTTGTTGAGCTCGTCTTCCGTCGGCTCCATGTTGAGGCGCAGACGGTATTCCCAGAGCTTGCTGGTTCCGGTGTCTCTGGCCGCCTGGATCGTGCCTGCCATCACCAGCCAGTTTGGCCACTGCATCTCCTGCGGTGTCTGCCCCAGCATCAGACTGGCCAGGTTCATCATGACTGCGTCCATGTCGATGGTGTTGGCATACCGGGCTATCTCCCGGTCTCCCTCAGTCTTCCACCGGATCGGGTTGCCCCACTCGTTCTCCGCGACATGCACGATCCGGATGCGCCATTCCGGGTCCTTGCCTTCCACCGGCATCACCAGGAACACCGCCCAGTCGCTTTCCTGCAGAATGCTTTCTGCGTTCTTCCGGAGCATCTCTGCCAGCTGCCCCGTTGATGCGATCAGTCTTGCCATGTTCGTTCCTCCTCCAATGTTGCTCCTGCCGCTCACGCGGTTTTCCCGGTCTTGTCCCCAGGATCGATCTTGCGTGCCGTCTCCATCCCCAGCATGAATGCGTGGGAGATCTTCTGGCACTCTTCCGGGAGTTCCAGAAATAGCTTTACCGCCTTTCCGGTGAGCTCATCCCGCACCCGGGCCGCTTCGTTCTGCTTCATGCCGTTGTCCTCCTTCCTTGTTTTGTACATGGGTTGCCCCTGCCTTCTATTATAGTGCCCTCTGCCAACTTGTCAAGCCCCTTTTGAAAATTTTTTCTTATCCCCCTGTTGCCAAGGGGAACTCTGTATGCTACAATCAGCAAGGACCCGCCTGTTGTCCGGAAAGGTGGTGATTAATATGGCAGACGGTACCCCCAATACGATCCAGTCCAGGGTAAAACTTTTGCGGAACACACTGCGCCTCACTCAAACGGAGTTCGGCGAGAAACTCGGTGTCGGCAAGACTGCAATTAGTAAGATCGAGAGTGAGTACAGGCCAGTCACTGATTCGATGCTAATTTTGCTTTGCTCCTGCTTTGGTGCTTCTAAAGATTGGCTTCTCAACGGCTCCGGCCCTATGTTCAAGACTGACATGCCAGATCCTGTGGACCAGTTCGCGGCAGAGCAGAATCTTTCCCCACTGGCCAAGTCTTTCATCTCCAAGTTGCTGTCTCTCTCGGATTCCGAACTGCAGGCTGTATACAACTTCATGGAGGGCCTTGTGGACTCCGTACGCTCCGAGCAGCCAGCACCGCCCAGGCCAGATCCTGGCCGAGATCAGGAGTGGACAGACGACGAAGTCCGCGCCGCTCTCGAAGAGCAGCTTGCTCTCGAGAAGAAACCGCCGGGCGAATCCGCAGCATCATGATTTACCGGATCAAACACGGCTTGCCAATCCGGTAGCAAAACAAAAGGAGCTCCAGTACATACCGTACTGGAGCTCCAGAAAGAAGGCGATTATATGCTTGATATTATAAAAACAATCATCAACAACCCTTTGGTTATTTTGTGGTCTCTTCTCACTTTCTTTGCAATTTTCTACCCAATTCATTTTTTCGACAACAAACGAAATTATGGAACTTTCGGCGCTGTTCATTATTTTGCGCGTCGCGCCTGCAGGATAGCAAGAAACGCCAAAGTCCCATCGTCCGGTTCTCGCATCTCTCCCGGCAGTGTTTTCTATCATGACCTCTGTAATTATTTAGAGGATAAATACAACCGCCTTTATGGCCTTCGCGAACGCATTGATTTCAAACGTAGCACATTGCTTGAATCAAATGACGTTTACTATCTTTTTGAGTGTTTATACTACAAGCTCATAGAAAGTTCTCTCTACCCGAGCAGGCATAGTTATTATCGTGATGCCTTTTTCAACTGCGTCGATTATCTTAGATCTTCCGGCACTTCTAGGCGTCTTTTAGATTTTGCTGTCGAGAATGTCAAAATCGCTGAAAATGTTCTTGCTTCCCCTTCGCGTGAACGTATAGATTTTGACCTTTACACCGGAAACACACCTGAATACTTCAAGCAGTTCATCAAACAATAAAAGCCGGCGCCAGGGGGGCAGGCCCCTGACGCCGGCATGCACGAGCAACATTGGAGGATGTTTTTGGCCGTCTGTAAAAGAGGGCCTCGTGCCCTCTCAGTATAAAAGAGAGGTGATCAAATGTCAAGCAAAAATCCCAGCAAAAAGCCATCCGGCACCAAGTTCCGCAAGTCTGCCCGGTACAACGGCAAGAGCTACTCCGCGTACGGCTCCACCGCGAAGGAGGCTCAGCAGAAGCTCCAGCAGAAGCTTGACGCCTTAAAGCAAGGTGTTGACGTCTCCGGCGGTAACATGACCGTTGACGCCTGGTTTGATAAATGGTTCGAGACTTACCGTATTCCAAAAGGTATCTGCCAGCCCGTGTTAAAGCGGCAGGAGTCCATGTACCGCCGCCTCGTTTCGCCGTCCATTGGGCTCATGAAGTTGTGCAACGTTCGGGACATCCATCTGCAGAAGATTTTGAATTCCCAGGCCGGCATGAGCTCCGATCACATCAGCAAGCTTGCTATTCTGCTTCGGTCTATGTTTTCCAAGGCTCACACTTCCCGATTGATTCTCTTTGACCCCTCTGCCTCGCTGGAGAAGCCGTCCGGCACTTCCGGCAGCCACCGCTCCCTCACCGACGAAGAGCAAGATGCTTTTCTCACAGTCGCCCGGACACACCCTCGCGGCGCATGGATCCAGACTCTGCTTTATACTGGCATGCGTCCCGGAGAGTCCGCCACGCTCGTATGGAATGACGTAGACTTTGAGCGGAACGAGATCCACATCCACACTGCCCGCGCTGCCGGTACCACCGAGATCAAAGCGCCCAAGACCGACGCCGGAAGCAGAGATATTCCTATGGTGTCCGAGCTTGTGAACATCCTTCGGCCTCTCAAAGGGCCCCCATTTTCCCTTGTCTTCCCTGGCCCATCCGGTTCTATCGCCAGCAAGTGCACCATGTACAGCTGGTGGTCCTCTTTTACAAGGTCTGTTAATATTTATCTCGGTGCTGAGACAACGCCCCGCGGCAGGATCAAAGGTCACAAGCTCGCAGACGATCTAACCGTGTATTGCCTCCGCCACACCTTCTGTACGAACTGCGAAAAGAACGGCGTGCCCATCGACATTGCCAAGCGGTATATGGGCCATTCGAACATCAGCACCACTGCCAACATCTATACCCATAACGACTCCGACACGCTGCACAGGTATATGAAGCTCATGGAGAGACCGAGCATACCGGAAGCCGCGCAGAAGTAGCAGCAGTTTAGCATCATCAAATCTTGATGAATCTTGGCGTTTCCATGCTTTCCCCCTTTTCTCATTCTCCCACTTTCTTTCTTTTCTTGAACTTTTTTGCCCGCTTTTCCTTTGTTTCTTTGCTATATTCCACTTAAAAATAACTATTTCGCGTATTTCATTTTTCACTGTTTCGGCCCCTAGGGCAACCCACTTCGGGTTGTATCCAGCATCTCAAAAGCCCTTACGCCGCAACACTTCTTGCCACATCCTCCAATAAAATAGCATCATTTTTGGCATCATCGCGCCTGTCATGCGCTGCTGCAGCAGAAAGAGCACCCAGCTTTCGCCGGGTGCTCTTCTTGTTTGCTCTTGTCAGCCCCAGGGGCTCACCGGGTTCTTGGCGCTTGAGTAGCTCTTCCAGATCGCGGCCTTTTGCTTCTTCGTCAGGCTGGACTGCTTCAGGATCTTCTCCACAATGTCCATTGTGATTGTGGCCGTCTTCTTTCCTTCCTTCACGCGTACGCGTTCCGCCTCAGCTTCCATGTCCTCCAGGAGATCTACATAGTTGTACGTCGATACCCCTGCGGCCCTGGCTGCCATGTACTTCTTGAATGCGCCCTCGCTCAGGATCGCCTCCATCGCATCTTCCTTGATGTCTTCGGTGTACGGCTGATCCGCGATCATTCTTCGCTTTTCCGCCGTTGCCTCTTTGCTGTTTCCCGTCGGAGCATCCTGCAGTGTTGCTGCCATTCCCCAGTAGTCATCGCCGATCACGTCCGCCCAGTTGTCCTCGTCCCGGATCTCCTCCAGGAACTTGTCCCACTTCGTATCCTTCCCCGGTGCTTGCCACTCCACCGGCAACAGCCCGGATCCGGTCGCGGTGATATCGTCCTCGCCTGCCCATTTCTCCTGCGCCTCCTTCCAGAGGCGCTGCTCCATGGCGGACTTGATGGACTCCTCACTGTAGCCGTTGGCGATCATGTCCTGGTAGATCGTCCGGTATTGTTTGTTGTCGTCCATCATCGCCCGGTACAGCGTGTCGTAGAACGTCGCGTCGTTTGCTTTGTTGCCCTGGTTCAACATGATCTTGTCCAGGTTGTATGTCATGACATAGTTGCCGGACTTCCAGAGGCACGTGTTAAAGATCGCCGTCGCATCGCGTGCCAGGTTGTCCACCGGGAGGCCGAGGGCGGCAGCGCCTTTTCTGGCCATGGCCTGGCCAGCGTTGAACACTGATTTTTTGCCCTCACCGTTCACCGCCTGGACCAGTGCCTGTGCGGACTGGACCAGATCGGAGATCCCGGAGAGGTCCGATCGCTCGACGTCGAAGCCCTGGATAATGGACTCGATGTCTCTCAGGTACGGTATGTACGAGAGCGGGTCAAAGTCGCTGGTGAAGTTCTCCCACCACTCGTCCCAGAACGTCTTTTCGTCCTTGTCCCGGTCGTCGGAACGGAAGAAATCAGGGATTGCCCTGGCTATGCCGTTCACCGCAAAACTGATGATCAGCGCCGCCGCTGTCCTGGCCACGTGCTGTCGTGCGGCTTTCACCGCTGCCTTGTCTCCTGTCCGGATCGCCTGTCCGATGTCGTAGATGTCTCGGACGATCATGTTATACACCTTGGTAGGCTCAGACATGAAGGACGTGGCCAAACGGTTCAGGCCTCCGGTGCTCCGCATGATCTGGGATCTATGCAGCACAGAGTCCACAACCTGGGTCCTGTCGATTATCGCGCCGAATCGCTCCGCGCAGATGTCCCAGAACTCCTGGGATCCCTCCAGCACCTCCGGGTGCAGATCTCTTGTCTCGGCCTCGACTCCGTTCCACAGGATACCCCATGCGAAGTTGTCCGCCATGCCGGCGCCGGCCATCATGCCGTTCTTCACCTTGTCCAGTGCGCTATCCTCACCCAGCATCAGCTCCCGCAGGTTGCGCCCTGTGTCAAGCTCGAAGTAGCCCCAGTCTTTCCACTGGGCAATTCCGCTGTGCTGCTTGGCACGCTCGAAAGCCTGGAACGGCGATTTTACCTTGGTGAGGTACTTTGGGTTGAGCATCTCGGCGGCACGGATAATGGCCGTTGGCTGCTGCAGAATCACGCGGATATTCGCACCCACGGCAGCGGCCTTGAATGCATTCAGGCCCGCGTCCGTGATAGATCTCTCCGCCCCGGCCTTTGTCCCTATGGCGATGTCAAAGAGCAGGTTTCGCCAGTAGGTATCCCCCTGGTCTCCCATGATCTTGTTCACCGCAGACCGCACTGTGGTATTTAGGCGCTTGCCTTCTGTGGACTCCTCCATCAGCTTGTAGTTGTACACCTTGGCCAGGTTCTCGCTGGTGCTCAGCCAGGCCGCGTATGTGGCCATCTGGTCCAGGTGACGGGCAAATGTGTCCGTCACATTGCGAAGCACCACAGGATTTCTGGCGTTCGGCACCGTTGCCTTGGCCATGCCATAGGACGAAATCATGTTTGCACCGTTTGCGTTGTCCCGCCCCTTGGTGAAGTCCACCTGGTTAGACTCGCTTTGCGTCGTGATTGGCCAGTAGTTCTGCTCCGTGAACTTGGAATAGCCGTAGACTTCCACGGATGCCATGTTTCCTCTCGCAGCCAGGCCTCCGGCCAGGTAGTTCTGCAGCGCCTTTGCGAATGTCTTCTGCTGGTCTGTCAGCCCCTTGGTGATGGTGTTGATCCCTTCCGCGCCGATGAATACCGCGTCTGCCGATGTGTTCTTTACCTTGATCGGCACTCCGAATTTCTTGGCGGTCGTCTCGCCCACCTTGGACTGGATGCCGCCGATGGTGATATGGTCTATGGCCTGTTCCCGCTGGGACAACAGCCAGAGTTCCAGAATCTGCCCTGTGCTGAGTTTGATTGACCTTGTCTCCTCCGCACCCTCAAACGTGAAGGTGTGGCCGTCTGCGTCCTGGTCTTTCTCCCACGCTCTCACCTGCTTTTCGTCAATGCCCGCAGACTTCATAGCGTTCTTGAAGACCTGTCTGCCCTCATTCAGGATGAATACCTGGTCTTCCTGGGCCCGCCTTGCCTGGCGGAAAAGCTCGTCTCCGCCCGGTCCCATCCGGTGGAAGAATGTCTCCGGCGTGAGCTGCTCCACCTGCAGCAGGTTATCCACTATCCCAACTATGCCGAGATAGTTGTACTTGTCCTGGCGTGTCGCGTCTCTCCGGCTTCTGTCCTGGTTCGCCGTCTTGATGATTTGCACCGCAAGGTCGCTGACATTTTCGATGCGGCTTCTGCCAAGCATCTTGTTTGCGTTGGTTACAGCGTGCTCCAGAGAGGTGATTGCCTCCCAGAGCACCTGCAGCTGTTCCTTGTCCAGCTCACTCACCATACGATCCGGGAAGTTGGCCACCTGGTCCAGTTTGTTCGCCAGGTCCGGGTCTATCGTGATCTCACTCAAGCCGCTGTCCCGCAGCTCCGTCAGAGCCTTGGAGAGCTCCCTGGCTGCCTCTGTGCGTTTTGTCGGGTAGAGATCTTCCCGACGCATCTCCTGGACTGTCGTTGTGCCGTCCTCGTTGGTGGTAGTGATGGTTACCTTGTTGGGCCGTCTCGACGTCCTGGTGTCGTCGGTGTAGCCGAAGGAGGACTCCAGGTCCAGGGACTCCAGCAGCGCCTTGGTAGCGTCCCGCAGTGTATCCGGGATATGCTGCTTGTCCGTCGGGTTCAAGAGCTTATGGCTCAGCTGCATAGCGTGGCGATAGATCTTGTCCCGGAGTTCCCGAGAGGTTTGGTTGTTTCGCCTGGCCAGATCCGCCGCCGCGTGCCGCGCCCGAATCTGCTGCTGCTCCATCGCCGCCCTCGTCTTTGTGCGCTCAATGCGGCTCTTGAGGTACGCCTCTGTCTGCTCGTTCTCCCGGTTCATCTGGTCTATGCGCTTCTGGTACTTCTTCTCCAGCTTGTCCAGCTCCTGCTGTTGTTTCTGCTGCAGCCGGTCCATCCGTGTCTCCCGTACCTTCGGCAGGGTGAAGAAACTCTCCTTCAGCTTCGCGGCCAGGTTTGCAGACTCTGCCTGTACCCCCTCTTCGTCAAAACTGGGCTGCCAGTTTTCCTCTGTCATGCGCTCAACATATTGGATCAGAGAGAATAGAGCCTCCGCCTCGCTGTCTCCTTGCGTTATCCGTGTACCGAACGTGGATTCCAGCTCCTGCACCAGCCCCGCCGGGCTTTGCGCATTGCGGGATTGCGCCTTTGTCGCAATTCGCAGGATTCCCCGCATTTCCTTCCGGAAATTCTTCATTGTGTCGTAGCGGCTTTTGATTTCCTCTTCCAGCCCTGTAATATCGATTGCCGTGGTACGGATGTAGTCCACCATCGGGTCGTCGCCGTATTCCGCCGCCCAGTCTTCGTACGCATTGCGCACGATCTCCTCTGCAGCCTCCTGCAGCAATTCGTTCACCTGCTGGTCCTGTGTGATGTCCACCTTTGTCGGGTCCAGTGTTGCCATGCGGTCGTAGGCAGCCGTCACCTTCTCCAGCACGCTATCCAAGTATGCCTGGCTGCCGTAGTAATCCATTTCTCTTCGTACGTATTCCTGTACCTTTGCCGGGTCTGCCTGCTGCCTATTCGTGATTTTCCACTGCTCCATGTAGTAGGCCACGCGCCGTTCCAGCCGCTTGTTGGTTTTCCGCAGTTCCTTGTTGTCCTGCTCCAGCTGCTGTTGCAGCGCAAGCGCCGCTTCCACCGCCTCGCTGGTGCTTTGTAGCCGGTACATTCTGCCGTCTCTCTGTGTCTGCTCCTGCTGCTGGATCTGATTGAGGCCCTTGGCGATGATTGCCCTGGCCATCTCGCGGTACTCCGTGTTTGCCAGCAGAATCTGTGCCCTGCGCTGGCGGTACTCGTCCTCTGTGATCGCGTCGGCCCTTCGGCTATCCTCCAGTGCCATCATATCCGGGCTTTGTTCAGCCATCTCTCGTGAGATCTCCGCCATGCGGTTCTGCGCCTGCTCCACCGTTACAGACGGATCAGATGTTTGCCGGGCGAATTCCTGGACCTGCTCTTCTATCTCCGCCTGTCCTCTCTGCTGTGCCTCCTGCCGTGCCTGCTGCCGGATCTCCGCCAGTGTCGGGGCCTCTGCACGGTTCTCTGCATCGGCGCTCCTGGTCTGCTGCTCTTCGATCATGTCCGCCGGCAGCAGTCTTGGCAGGTCCTCCGCCGTCTCGGCTGTCGCGCCGTCCCGTCGGTTTGCCAGGTTGCGCTCCTGTGTGAGGAGGTTTTGCCACTCCGTGCTGTTCGTCAGATAGTCCAACATCTCCGCATCTCTCTCGGCCTGCGTCATGTCTCCACGTTCGTATGTCTGCTGGATCCATTGTACCGTGTCGTCCTCGTTGAGATAGTCCTGCTTCGCCTGCTGGATCCGGTCGTAATGTTCAGCCAGGCCCGCCCGTTCGTAGCTGTCCCGGATCTGCGCCGCCTGTTGTTCGTACTCCGGATTGCTCTCTTGGAATCTGTTGTTTCTGGCCTCGGTGAGCTGGCGCCTTAGATCCAAGTACCGTTCGTTGTTCTGCAGTGTCTCCTGCCTCTGCTGCTCGTACGCCTCCTGGGAGAGGTATCCCTGCTCCATGTTCTGGCGGCTTCCGCGCAGTGCCGGGATGCTCTCCTCCAGATCTGCCATCTGCTGTGTGATATCCTGGATTCTCTGTTCCGTCTCCGTGAGCTCTCCGGCCCGGAGTCCGTCCTCAGTTTCCAGGCCTTCACTCCGCACCGGCAGCTGTGCAGCTTCCGCCATACGGAGCTGGATCTGTGCCTCGTCGTAGCTGATATCCCCCATGGTGAGCTCGTCCTGCACTCGCTGCTGGGTTCGCTCTACTTCAGATCTCGGCTGCGGTGTCCTCTCTTCATCCTGGACCGCCTGGCCCTGCTCCTGGGCGCTTTGCGTCTGGTCTATGTTCGTCCACGTCAGGCTGCGCACCAGGGATTGATATCGGTCGTTCGCACGCAATGCAGCGTCCCGCAGATTTGCGTACTGGGCATCCGTTAGAATTCCCTGGCGCTGCATCTGGGCCAGATTGCGGAGTGTAGTGTCATGCTGCATCAGATCTTGGATCTGCGAAATGACCCTATCCTGATATGCTCTCGTTCCGTCGTCCGGTTCCGCCGTCTCCCTGGTCTCCTCTGTGTTCTCTGCCTCTGTACCGTCCGCCGTCTCTTCTGCTTCTGCCGCGCCCTCTGCCTCTGTTGTCTCTTCCGACGGCAGCAGACTCTGCACCCTGGCGGCCGCCTGCTCCTCCTCGGTGAGATCTCCAGCCCTTAGGCCTTCCTCGTTGGCCAGCATCGGGAGAGCGTTCTGCAGGCTTGCCATTACACTGTCCTGTCTGCTCCTGCTGTAATCATCTATCCCGCGCTCGAATTCCTCCTGCGTGAGCTGCCCGCTCAGGCGATCGGCATAAAGACGATCCAGCCACTGCGCCCTGGTCTCGTTCTGCTGTCTGCGCCATCTCTGCTGTCGGAGCTGTTCCTGCCTTGCCTGTTCCGCTGCCCTCTGGCGTTCCTCTTCTTCCTGCTGTGTCTGCTCTTCCTGGGCCCTGGTCTGTTCCTGCTCTTCCACTGTTGGCCCAGCGGTGAGCCCTTCGCCCTGCAGTGCCGGCATCTGTTCCTGGGGCGTCTCCTCGGTCTCTGTTGTCTGCTCCTCTGTCTCCGCCGCCTCCCGGCGTTCCTCGGCAGCTTCCTCTCTGGCCTGACGCTCCTGGTCTTCTCTTGCCTGGTCCTGTTCCACCGGGCCCGCCGTCAGGCCGTCGCCCTGCAGCACCGGCGTCTCCGCCTGCTGTTGCTGCTTCTGGTACAGAACTGTTGCCAGCTCCACCATCTCTTCCGGCGTCATGGTAGGATTATTGCGCTGCTCGTCCAGCATCCGCTGCAGCTCTTCAACAGATCTCTGCTCCAGCGGTACCGGCTCTGCCGTCTGTTCCTCTCCGGCCTCCGGAGTTACAGTCTCTTCCCCTTCGTTTTGGGCAGCCGTCTCTTCTCCGGTCTCTTCCGTTACGGTCTCACCCTCCGTCTGCGGCGCTGCCGTCTCCCCTTCTGTCTCCGGTCCCGCCCGCAGTCCCTGGCCGTTCTCCAGCGTCGGCGCGGTGGTTGTCTGATCTCCCTCGGCAGCCGGCGCCGGCGGAGGTGCGGCTGTGTCCTGTCCGTTGTCCGTGCCCTCGGTTGTCGTGCCCTGGCGTCTTGTCCTGGCGGTTCTCCTGGCCTCATCCAGCGCATCGCCCCAAGCATTCACCACTCTTTCGGTGTTGCTCAGCTCCCGGTGTGTGATGGCGTCCCGAATGTTGCCCAGCTCGTTCCGGACTGTGATCCAGATCTGCTGTGCGGCGTTCATGTCCCGGAATGCCACACGCTCGAACAAGTTCGGGTTGTATGCCATACGTTCCATCAGAACCGCCACGCCCTCGTCTGCCGCCTCTTCCGCCGTGAGCTCTACCCCACTTCTGGCGGAGGCTTGCTGCAGTGTGCGAATCATGTTCTCCTCGCTGCCGTACATGGCAGCAGCAGCTCTTTGCAGCCTGGCGTACTGCTGCGGCGCCGTCTCCTTCAGCGCGTGGGAGGCCTCATGAACAGCGGTAGTCCATGCGCTGCTTCCGCTTCTCAGTGCGCTTTCTGTGATGTATATGCTCCCGTCCTTGTACCACCCCTGGACATCCTGATTTTCCACGTCGTCCACAATGTAGATATTTTGGCCAGAGGACCTGGCCAGTCTGTTCAGGTTTGCATAGTCCCCCGTTGTCAGGATACCGCGCCCGGCTTCGCCGTCCCGATATGTGCGCATGTCTCTGGCAGCAAACACGCGGCCCTCTCGCCGCGTCTCCCTCTGCTGTCTCCTGGCCTGCTGCCGTTCGCGGTACTTGTCCATCCACTCCTGCATGGATTGCGTGAGGCCCCGTCTATTCTGACCATTGTCCGGCCCCTGCTCGTCCTGGTTGCCGTTCTGGCCATCCTGCCGTGTGTCTGTATCCCCCTTGCCGTTCTCGCCGTTTTGCGCCGTTTCCTGGCCGTTCTGCGCACTTCTGGCCGCTATCTCCTCTGCATGGCGTGCCCGGTATTCCTGGATGAGCTGGTCATGTTCTGCCAGCAGCCCTTCTCCGTCTAACACGTTTCGGGAAATGTTTTCCCTCTGCTCAGCGTTTAGTGCTATGCCATTCCTGGCGTTTTCCAGCACCGCAGACTCGTAGCGCATACCCTGGAAGTTGTGAACACCGCCCATCACCGCTCCAGAGATAGCGCCGCCCAGGCCGGCTTCTCCAACTCGTCTCACCATGTCCACGATGGCTGCAGCCCTGGCGGCCTGATCCGCTTCGTCGTAGCTGTATCCCTCGTTGTTGATGAAGTCCGACCGGTACTGCTGCACCGCCATCTCAAAGTCCGACTTGTCTGTCATGATGATTGCATCCGCGATGATGTTGGCGGTCTCTGTTGCCATCTCCTCGGATGCCTCAATGCCTGCTTGCTTCAGCATCTCCTTTACCCAGGCCTTTACCGTTCCCACGTGACCCATTTTAAAGATCCGGTCTACACTGAACTTTTCAAAGAACGCCTCGAAGACTCCGGACGCCAGAGACTCCTGCATGATCTGCTGATTGCTGCCTCCGCGCTGGATCACATCCACTGCGGCGTTGCTGGCTGCTGTCCCGCCCATTGTGAACAGTGTCATAGCCTCTGCTGCAGCCATTGGAAGACCTGCGGCTCCGGCAGTTGCGGCTGCAGCTGCCATCACGGTTGCGGAGTCTGCGATGGACATGCCCGTGTTGTACAGGAAGTTCCCCAACCATCGAACGTCCTCGGTATCTTCACCGCCAAGAAGTGCTTTGACTGTGTCGAACGTGTTGGCGACCGCTTCTCCGCCACCCTCGCGCAACGCCTGGGTGTAGATTGTGTTTGGCAGATCTGCTACGGAGTATGGCCTGTAGTCCTCGCTCATCGGGTCGTTGTTATCCCGATTGCGGATGTACATATTCAGCGCTTCTAAGGAAGAGCCAATATTGCTGAAGACGGATACAGCAGAGCCAAATAGCCAGTTCAGAGGATTCTCCTGCATGTAAAGCCTGTTCGACTCCGCCTGGTCCAGTACTTCCTGCTCTTTCGCCGTCCTGGTGATGTACTCCTCCAGCTGATCCGGATCCACTCCGGCCTCTGTCATGCGCTCGCTGTAGCGGTTTATGTTGTCCTGCAGGTTATTCTTCAGATTGGCCACACTCTGCCAGTCTGTGAGGCCAGCTTCCTCCCAGTCCTCTTCTTCGATGCCAGTTTGCACCGCCCGAACGTATCCGGCCAGCATGGAGTCTGTGAGGCTGTATTTCTCTTTCAGCTCCTTGTATCTGTCCGAGTCCGCCCGGCCTCCGTTCACCAGATCCGAGATCATGTAGTTTAGATCCGTGAGGTCCTGGGTGAACTCGTCCTTTTTCTCGTACGCGCCCATTGCGTCCTGGTTCTGCAGCAGCGTCCCCAGGTTCTGGCGGTTCTGTATGTCCTGGCGCTGCCGTGCCAGGTACTCCAGGTTGTTGTGCAGCTCATCCGCACTGTTGGTCTGCGCCAGGTCCGGGAGGTACGGAGAGAGCGCCGCCCTGGCCTCGTCCAGCTCCTTCTGCTGATCCGGAGAGAGCGCACCAGTGCGGATCGCCTTTTCCAGGCGGTCTATCATGGGCATAATTGTTGCGATGCGGTCCAGTTCCCCTTGATAGTCTTCTGCCTGCGCGGTGCTTGGCGTCGTGCCCGTCACCTCTGCAATTATGCGGCTGAGTGGTGAATCCTCCCTCACCGTGTAGGACTGCACCGGGCGGGCCTCCCCGGCCTCTGCAGCTTCTTCCCGCTCCCGGCGCTGGTCTGCGATCATGTCCAGCCACCTCTGCTCCAACGTGCGGTTGTCCTGCTGCCTTGTGCTTGTCGGAGTCGTTTCCACCGTTGTTGGCGTCACGGAGCCAGGACGGCTCGTGCCGTCCTGGCCTCCTGCTGCTGCCAGTGTGTTGTGCAGCGGGTCGAAACGCCGTTCCTCCCCTGTGCCTGCCCCTGTCCGGTTTGTTGTTGTCCCAGCACCTTTCGGCGCTGCCTCATTGTGCTGCGGGTCAAATTGCATCGACGGGGAGGTGGTGTCCTGCTCCTGCTGCTCCTGCCGGTTTGTCCAGCTGCTTTGCGGGATCGTTCCGTACCCATCCCTTAGTGCCTTCAGGCGCTTCTTCAGGCGCTCTTTCGGCGTGTCATCCTGGGAAAAGCCATAGTGCCCCTGGATTGCCGTCTTTCTCATCGCGTCCAGACGCTCCTGCAGCGTCATGCGGCGCCCGTTGTTTTGGTTGTTACCGTATCCGTAAGCCACGGTTTAACCCCCTTTGCTATTGTCACCTGTTCGGATTGTACCGCTCGTCCGGTGTGTACCCTGCTTCCAGCATCCACTGATAGGCAAGCCCCTGCCTCTGTTCCATCGTCAGGTCTTTTCTTCCGAAGATGTCCTGCATCGCTGCACCAAGCGGCAGCCGTGTATCTGGCATCTGGTTCGCGCTGTCTGCCTGGTATGTGTACCCCGGCACGTTCTGCGAATCTAGGTAGGCCAATGCCTGCTCCTCTGTCCACTGGCCCGAGTCTACCATCCCTTGTACCCAGTCCGCCATGAGGTCGTAGTTGCCCTGTCTCATCTCGTATTCCATCTGCTGCTGCTGCATCTCGCGATCCAGCGTATCCTGTTCCGTCCGGTAATTCCACTCCTTCTCTCGCCAGGTGTCCTCCACCTGCTCGCGCTGCAGGTTGTGCTGCCACTGGTCGTTGTACTGCTGCCGGTCCAGGGCGTCCTGACTTGCGTTGTAGTTGAACTGGCGGAGCCAGTTTTCCTGGGCAAGTGCGTCCTGCTGCTGTCCGTATTCGAACTGCTTCAGCCAGTTCTCCTGTGCAAGGGCGTCCTGCTGACGGTTATATGCTGTCTCGTCCTGGTACCGTTCGTCGGAGATCCGGTCTCTGCCCAGCTGATAGTTCCACTGGCGCTCCGTCTGGGCGCGGTTGTAGTCGGTCTGCTCCTGGTTCTGCAGCACCTGCAGGTTGTTGAGCGCCCGGTTGTAGTCGTCGCTGTACACACCATATGCAAAGTTTCGGTCCTGGTTGTACTGATCCAGTTCGGCAAGGTAGCGGTTGAATGCGTTGTTGTCCGCACTCAGCGTGGCGTTGTATGCGTCCTGCATCCGTCCGAACTTGTTCTGGAATTCCGTGTACGCCAGGTTGCGGTCCTGGTTGTACTGGTCCAACTCTGTCTGGTACATGTTGTAGTCCTGGCTCCTGGCGTCCTGGTATGCGCCGAGGCCCTGGAGGAGCTTGTCATAGTTGGCTTGCCAGGACTGCAGGCCAAAGGCGCGGTCCTGGTTCCACTGGTTGTAATCGTCGCGATAGCGGCTGTAATCGCTGGCCTCCATGTTGTTTACTGTGTTCAGCTGCTGCTGTGTCCTGGCATAGTCGTCCAGGTACTTCTGATATGCCAGCTGGTACAGCTCCGGGATCCTGTCGCTGAGCTGTGCGGCATAGTAGTCCCCGGCCTGGCCGGCGGCCATGGCAGCATAGGAGGACGTCCTTCCGCCAGACGCGGCTGCAGCCTGGGCCAGTGCGTTTGCCGTGGCCCGGTCTCCCTCCCTGCGGTACTGCTTCCGATAGTTCTGGAAGAGCTGATCCTGTTCCGGATCGTAACTGAACTCCTCCGGGTTCAGGAGGGCATCCAGCAGCGTCTGCTGCTGTTGCTGGTACTGGTTGGTGTACTCCGGGCGGGGCTGATCCCAGGAGAAATCCTGGTATCCCTCAATCTGGCCCAGGTAGTTCTGAATGTTGGGGGCGTACTGATCGTTGAATGTGGGCCGTTCTCCGCCATAGGAGAAGTCCCCGTAGTTCTGCAGTGCGTCCAGCTGCGCCTGCAGGGTGTCCCCGTAGCCGTCCGTGTACGTTGGCTTCTCACCGTTCCAGTTGAAGCCAGGATAGCTTTGCAGCCGCTGAATGCTGTCGTCAATCTGGTTTTGCAGGAGGCCATCCGAGATCCGCCCTGTGCCGTCCTCGGATCCGACGTATCCGCCGTAACTGGACCGGAGCTCCTGGGCCTGCTGGTGCAGCAGCGCCTTCTGCTCCGGCGTGGCATTGGGATCGTTGAAGTCCTTCAACAATCCCAGGATGCTCATGCCGAACTCCGGGTACATGTCCGCCAGGCGGCTGTCGTCGTCGTTGAGCGTGTAGCCGGAGTTCTGCAGTGCGTTGTAGAAGTCCTCACGGGAAACGCCGTTGGACTGCTGGTAATAGTTGCCCCCGCCGTACGATCCGTATCCCGTGTCCTGCCCCGGCTGGCTTGTGTAGGCCCCTGGGCCGTAGAAGCCGAATGTTCCGTTTGGGTTGTTGGTTCCGCCCTGGTACCCCGTGCCGCCATAGCCTCCGGTGTAGCCGTTGTTCCCGGCGGTACCGCCCGGGAAGGATGTCTGCGGTGCGGATCCACCGCCGGGCGTGGTGGTGCTCACGGTCTGGGGCGTGGTGTTGCTTACGGTCTGCGGTACTGCGCCCGGCACCGTGTCCGCACCGCTGCCCGTGGGCGGGTATGTGTTCACGTCCGGTACCTTGGGCTTCACTGTTTTGTAGGGAGTCGCCATTGTTCTTTCCCTCCTCACTGTCTGCCTGGCAGAGAGCGGAGCTCACTGCCTACATAGTATTCTCTTGCCATTCCGTACACGCGGCACTGGCCCTGGCCTGTGATCTTGAGTCTGATGTGATCCGCCCTGCGCGGGATTATGGGGAGATAGTACGAGCGCTTTACTTTCGGCTTGAGGGTGGATACCTGCTGCCAGGTTATGGCGGTGTCGTAGGAGATCCACACTGTGGCCTCGGCGTCCTCGTCCAGCTCCAGCCGAATCTGCAGCTTGGAGTAACCCTTCTTGTTGGGGCTTGCCCCGGCGGTGTTGTCCTCCACGATGTCCCCAAACTCTGCCATCCATTGGAACGGGCCCTCCGGGGTGGAGTCCTCCGGCGGATCCAGGATATTGCCTGTAATCCAGATCTGCCCGTCATCCTGGAGCATATACAGGTTGGCGTTCCAGCGGGCAAAGTGGGTCATGTGCTTTTCGTCCTCGGTGTGCCACATGCCCTGGTACACGTCGTAGGCGAAGAGCACGAAGCCGTCCGGGCCCTTCATGCTGATGTAGTACTTGTTCCCGGTGCTGCCGGCAGCCGCGTCGCGGTAGCGATCCAGGCCGAATGGCTGGGCCACCGTGATCGGGACGCCTCCGGAGTATGCCATGACGCCTTGCGTGGAGAGGTACAGCAGCGTCTCCCCGGCCACCGCCAGGGACTGGCTGCAGCCCTCCATCACTCCCGGTATGTTGTTGGTTGGCGTGACTTCGTAGTTAGACGGCATGGTGCCATAGACCTTGTACAGGATGTTCTCCTTGAAGAAGATCGGGACGCCCAGGTACGATATGCAGCCGGTGAAGCTGCCCTCAGATCCGGTGTCTACCGCGTATGCGTCCGTCCCCAGGCCCTCGAACACGTTCCAGTTGAAGATGTCCCCCAGCTTGGAGCAGTAGATTGTGCGCTTGTCGCAACCCCATAGGCGGTTCTCGTTCTCACACATGTATAGCATATCCGGGACCGTGCGTTTTAGGGAGATCTGCCCCGGTTCGGTGTAGGGCGCCACCGCGTCCTCTCCATCCAGGGTAAAGGTGTACTCGTAGAAATAGAGCTTGTCCCCGTCTATCTCCCGGATGATGGGCGTCTTGTTGTTCTCCGCGTGCTTGGTGCAACCCTCAATGGTTACGGCATCACCCGGATTGAAGTAGTTGGACCAGGCCACGCCGGAGGCCTGGAGGGTGTTTGCTTTCGCCTCTTCACCGTAGCTGAGGCCGTTGGTGAAAGTGAGCCGCCCGCTCCAGCTGGACTCCAGCTGTCCAAACTCCCCGGTGTCCACGTTGTACCAGGCCTTGTCCGGCATTATCACGATGTATGCGCCCAGGGCGGCGAAGCTCTTGGCGGATCTGGAGACCGTGCCCTTGCGCTCTCCGTTGAAGAAGAAACCGTCCCCATCCACCCAGGCCAGGCCCTCCCACTCGAACATTCCATGCGGTTCTTTCAGCTTGCGGTATAACCGCCTCTCCGGCCGTGTGGCCAGCAGCGGGAAGTACTCGCTGGTGAGATTGCGCATGTCCCACAGTTCGCCGTCTCCGGCGCCCTTGTTGTGGTTCAGGCCCTTGAACTTGTCCTGGTACTCCTTCTTGATCCCGGACGGCTGCTTAATCGTGGGGAGCTTCATCTGCTGCCCCCTCCGGATGGGCCTCCGCGTAGTCCAGCAGCAGCTGTGCCGTCTGTTGGATCGTCTGCCGGACGATGCAGAGAAAGTCTACAGACGGGCCGCAGACCTGGATGTTATTGCTGTGCTGCCAGGCCTGCTGCAGCATCTCAGACATTCTCTTGAGTGTCGGGATATTCTTCTTGTCTTCCATTCCGTTCCCTCCGTTACTTCGCCGCTTCAATCAGTTGGTTGATGAGCGACACCAGGCTTGTACTTTTTTTATTGTAAATCACCATGAATGCGTTGGCGTCCGTTGTGCACCAGACGTGGTACGCATCCAGGTTTATGCCGGAGTCTTGGTTGCTGCACTTGATCTTAATGCCGAACATGCTGTACAGTGCCACGATGTCCGTAACGCCGTAGTCATTATAACCTTTTCCGTATGTGAGGAAGCCATAGGCCCCCTGCATGTTTGCGGCATCGCCCCAGGCTATCGTGGGCGCCATGATCGTAGACCCAGCCTTGATCAATCCGCCATTGATGAACGTCTCGGACGGCGTGCCGGTTGTGTTGAGGTCTGTAAAACGCACCAGGCCGTTGAAGCTGATATTTGCTGATGTGATCTCCGCCTCGCCGGAGCTGAGTGTAAGCTGTGAGTACGATCCTCCGCCCGAGTCTACTCCCTTTGCTGTAAGGGTTAGGTTGGAAGTGGCCAACTCCATCGCCCTGTCTGTCATTGTGAAGTTGGAACTGCTCGTTCCGCTCTTGACTAACCAGCTAATCTTGTTGGCCTGCTGCTGTACCTGGGAGAAGGTTCCGTTTTTTGACATGAAGGAGTTGAAGCTTTTCGCCGTCCATAGAATGCTTCCCTCTGCCGGGTCTCCGCTGTCTCCATCCGTTCCGTACAGATCGAACTTGAACCCGTTCACAGTCTGCTGCATCTGCGTCCATGCTCCGTTCTCCTTGAAGAACTGCTGGAATCCCGTGGCAGCCCACTTGGCAGAGCCGATGGCAGGGTTGCCTGTTGTTCCGTTCTCTCCGTACATGTCCAGCACCAGACCCTCTGCTGTCTGCTGCAGTTTGGTCCAGTCTCCTCCCTCGCCGTAGAACTGCTGGAACTCCTGGGCAGTCCACTTGACGGAGCCCTTGGCGGGCTTTCCGCTGGTTCCTCCCTCACCGTACAGATCCATCTGCAGCCCCTTGGCTGTCACATTCAGTTCGTTGATGTTCCCCTCGGTGTCCTCGATCCTGATCTTGATGGGCCCTGTTATGGTCTCCTCGTACTTCTGCGCCGCCGCTGTGTTGAAGTTTACGGACGGGTCTATGTTGCGCCAGGAGTAGCGGAGCTGCTCCAGCAGCTGGTATATATACCCCTCTATGGCCTGGACCCTGTCCGGCAAGCTCTTCCTGCCATCGAAGGTAGGCAGGTTGTTGTCCAGCATTGCATTCATACTGGGCATAGATTCACACCCCCTTGTCCTGCTGCAACCTCATCAACCTCTTTCGGTTGCCGAGGTTGATGAGGTTGCCCTGCTATCAGATCTTCGGCAGGCCTCCGGCCTTATGGATCACCGTCAGCATTCGCAGCATGTCCTGAGAGAGATCCAGCCCATCGTCTGTGCCGCTGAGGTATCCGGCGTCCACCAGCTTCTGGACCGTGTCTGCAGCCCATGGGAAGCCATCCCGGATTTCCTGCATATTCTGGTACCGCTTTTCTGTGCCTGTCTGCACGGGTTGTTCCTCCTCTTTTTGCAGCTCCTTCTCATACTCCAGGAGCAGCGTGTGCACGTCATCCCGGATTGTCTGCATTGTGTAGCCGAACTTCGGCAGCCAGTTGAGCGGATCCACGTGGCCGGAACCCATACCGAGCTTGAATGCATCCGCGTGGCATGTGATCACTGGCACCTTGATGCCATGATAACTTACTGTTCCTTTCGGGTCCAGTTTGAATAGCTGGCAGAGATAGGCGGTTAGGTGGATGGCCTCGCGGTACACCTGGGCGGCGTACACCGCATTGTTTAGGCCGTCCTCGCATATCTCGAACTGGATCCATCCCTGGTTCAGGCTGAATCCAGTGGTACCGGTACCGACGCCCCATGCCTCCTTGATCCACGGGCCTACGTTCACGGCGCGGACTTCGCCATGGGCATCCTGGCCGATGAAGGCATGGACGCCGGCAGCCAGGTCCGGCAGGTGGTTCCAGTCGTTGCGGTATTGGTTTGTTCCCAGCAGCTGCAGTATCTGGTCCCGATCCGCTGCCGTGTCATCCGGCTGGACATAGCGGGCCAAGTTCGGATTATTTGCCCCTGTGCTGTGCCAGCAGACGCCCATTGGCTCTACGTTCCTGGCCATGCGGTACCATCTAGACTGTGTCATGTAGCAGCGCATGGGCGGATTCTGTACCGTGTACTTCATTTCTCCGGGCCCTCCAGGTCTATGCCCTCGATCTGGGCCCGCTGCTGCAGTACTTCCTGGTATCCCCGCATGTAGATCAGCTGGCGCTCCAGCACCATCTTCGGGCAGAGCGGCTTAAAGTCCAGTTCTCCCCGCTCCCGCTTGTCCAGCATGCGCTGTAAGCCCATGGCCCGGTTGGTGAGCTGCTGATACTCCGCCCGGACGCGGTCCCGCCAGTCCTGGGAGAGCATGTCCTGCACCGTGTCTTTCAGTTCCTTCACGACTCAGCCCCCCGCACCACGACGTTTTTCCACTTCTTGTACGCGTCCAGGTAGCCTTCCTGCTTGTCCCCGCTCCAGGTGAACTCGTAGTACATGCCGTCCGGAATATTTGTGGAGAGCAGTGCCTTGTTGTTCTGCAATGCGCGAACCATCCAGACCACAAAGACATCGTCTGTGCTGATCTTTCCGTTTTTGTCCGTGGAGTCCGCCTGGCTGTTGTGGTAGTTCACTACCGCTGTCTTTGCCAGGTATTCGAAGTCTGTGTTGTTCATCGCTTTCTGTCCTCCTTGTCGTCTTCTTCATCCTCGCCCAGCATAGACTCTCCGGCCTTCTCCGCCATGTCCTTTGCCTTCTTCAACGCTTTTTCCACGAATGCAGGGACGGGCGCCCCCATGGCCACCGCGTTCTCCGCACTTGATCCGATCTCGGTAACCACGTACCAGACCAGCAGCACCGGGCAGAGCACGCCGGCGAATGGTATGTTGATGATCGGCATATGCTCCAGTACGATCTGCAGCAGGAGGTCTGCCAGTGCTGTCAAGACGACTGTGAAGACCATGCCGAGCTTGTGCCAGATCCCCTCGCGGGCTACCTTGCTGGACCACTCCCCGGCCTTTACGGCTGCCAGGGTGCCGGTGATGTAGTCTGCAATCATGCAGACGATCCATAGGACCAGCAGCCAGCCGAACCATCCCCAGAATCCGGTTAGGATCCCCAGGACGGTTGAAAACCAGACCTTGAGTCTGTTCAGGGAGTCCTCCATGTTCAGGGCTCCTCGTATGGTGTGCCGGTAATCTCCTGGTACTGCTCTTCCGTGATCCCGGCGCCAGGCTTCTTCTTCTCAAGCTTGACGTACTTCTTGAGCGTGGCCTCGGTGACGTAGTTCATGGCCCATTGCTCTTTCAGGTATTCGAACACGGCTTGTCCCTCCTTACAGTCCGATAAAGGCGATGTCCGCCTTTAGGTCGTTGAGCGTCTGCATGGTGAGCTGCTGGGCGGGGCTGGACATGGCGTCCCATTCCGCCCTGGTGAGCTGTCTCTCCTCGAACTCCCAGAGCTGGTACGGCTGGCCGCCTCCCATCTCGTCCTGCTCCTGCACCTGCTTGAAGTTCCTGCGCTGGTATACGGTGGACGGGCTGGAGGTCTCGTCCGTCTCAGGCAGTTTTACTGCACACCTCAGTGTGCGCCACTTCGTGGCCATTCTGTTTTCCTCCCTTCGATATGCGCTGGCGGATAGACCGTAGATCTACCCATGGTTTGATGTGCCTCTGATAGTATCCATTTACGTCCGCGTGCTTGAGCCATCCCTTGTAACTCATCATGGCACGGGCGTCGAAAAGGCGGAGGCCTCCGCGCCTGGCGATCCTCCTGGCCTTGGCCCGGATCCGCTTGAGAATGGACTTTCGGAGGCTGACGCGGTTGCAGTGGATGGAAAAGCCTACACAGTTAATAGGGCGCCCGCGTTCCCTCCCGTCCTTGGCCTGGTACTCGAAACGATAGACCTGCGTTGACTTGTTGAGATGCAACCCCAGGTTTGTCTGCAGGTACTGCTCCAGGCTGTCTCTGGCCTTGCGGAGCTGACGCTTGTTCCGGCCCAGGAGGAACATGTTATCCATGTACCGCACGTAGTGATCCGCGAACTTGCTCTGCAGGATGAACTCGTCCATGTCCTCCAGGTACAGCTGCGCGAACCACGGAGAGGTGTAGAAGCCTTTTGGAATGCCTGGACCTGCTGTGCGGAGGACCGCCTCGCATAGATCCAGGAACTTCTTGTCCCGGATCCGACGGCGGAGTTTCTGCATCATGATATCGATGTCTATGGAGTCATAGAAACTCTTGATATCCGTCTCCAGCACGTAGCATTTCTTCCCGTTGTACTTGCCCCGCCAGGCCTGCATCTTCTTGCAGGCATAGAGAGCGCCTTTTCCCTTGGCCTTCTCCTTGCGCTTGTACAGCTGCTGGTCCTTCCGGCCAGCCGTTCCGCAGATATTCTCCGCCATCCTCGGCATGATGATGGGCTTTAACTGGCGGACCATCAGGTGATGGATGATCTGCTCCGGCCACCACGCGGGCTTCTGGATATTGTTCCGGAGCTTCTTGTGGCCTCCCTCTTTCAGCTGGCGCCTCGGGTGCGGCCTGGGCTCCCATCCGTTGAAGAGGATGTCCTGGATCTTCTGCGCGGCCTCGTCCAGGCGGTCCAATGTGTACGCCACTGTCCGGCGGCTCCGCTTGCCCTGGGAGGCCTCCAGGATCGCCGCCTTGATTTCTTCTATGTCCAGCATGCGCTGGTACAGTCCGTTATACGATTTCAGAGAGATTCAACCTTTCTTTCCCTCTATGCGACGTTGAGCCTTCTGCTTACTAGCCGCACCTCTCCGACGAGGTTCATTTTTGCCAATGGGCATGGATGCATGCTCCCATTATGTTAGTTGGAAAGAAACTGCGAGCCGCCGATGTTCCAATTCGACCTGGAAGCCGCGTTGTTCAGGTTGAGGCAGCGGACGCCGTCGTGGGCACCGTTGTTGCAGTAGCCGCCGGCACCGGGAACATGGCCTAAGGCGGGAGCATGCACCCTCGCACCCTCCGCCTTTTGTCCTCGACGGAAATGCAGGGTGCAACGATCTATTTGCGTGCATTGCTGCACGCGGTATTTTCGGATTTTTGCGCGATCTTCTCTTTCAGATCCAGCTCATCGCGGTTTGTGGGAGGGCACCCCCCACGCCCCCCGGAGAGTTAGATTTTGAAGGGCGAGCCGCCGAGGTCCCAATACGACCAGGAAGCCGCGAGGCTCAGGGCGAGGCAGCGGACGCCGACGCGGGCACCGTAGCTGCAGCAGCCGCCGGCAAGCGCTATCGTGGTTAACAGCACATTCCACCAGAGCCAATCGCTGGTGTAGGTGGTGGCCGTGCCATCGAACGTTGCGCCATATGGGAGCGTGCCCAGATCGCAGGTGTATGTGAGGTGTTGGCCGCCGGATCCGTTGGTGTTGGCCACCTGTCCAATACCCACCGGGAAAGCGTCGTATCCTGCGCCGGTGAGATTGTACCCTGCGCCCTCCGGCGTCATCTTGACCAGGAAGGAGCCGCCCTGCTGGACGAGGCCAATCAGGCGCTCCCAGCGGTTGCCGTAGAAGTTCTCCATATGGAAGATCTTCACGCCGGACGTGGCACCAACCGTGTCGCCCCAGAACTGGCCCTTGGTGTTGAGCATGCCGGTGTTCAGCAGATGCTCCGCACCAGTTCCGGCGCTCATGTTGCCGTTGCCGAAAGCGGCCTGGCTGTTGTCATTCTTGGAGATCATGGTGCACATGTCCGCCACCAGGAAGTTGAAGGACGCTGGGCGGATGTCCCAGTCTGTGCCATTCTTCTTGACCGCCGTGCGCTCCGGCTCAATACCGCCGGTGGTGTTCCATGGCGCCGCCCCGGAGATAGAGCGGAGCTTCCCGGCGCTATCCTTGGAACCCTCAAAGATGGCGTGGTACGCGTGGGCCTTGATGACTCCCTTGGCGTCCGTGTGGGCGAAAGCGTGGAAGGAGTCGTCATAGCGCTCTTGGCAGAACACCACGCACTCGTCTTTCCCCTCCATGTACCGCTTTACCCAGATCGTGGGGATAGCGGCCATGGCGTTCAGATCGCCCTCGGCGTTCTCGATGCCTGATGCCTCGCCGCTGTCCGCCCGCTTGGCGTAGTCGTTGGGGTTGAGGCGATAGGCCTCGGTGCCGTCCGGCTTTAGCATGCAGGGATAGTTCCCTGCTACAAACCAGGCATCGGCCCAGTCTCCGTACGAGAAGGACTCTGCGCCCATCTTGGCAGGCGTCATACCGACGGCCTCGTGGGTGTAGATGATTCGGGACTCCGGATTGCTGTCCTCCTGGATCCGTTTGAAGCCAAAGCAGATCGGCTTGCGCTTCAGGATGGTGATCAGGTTGCCGGTGTCCTTCTTGACCTGGGCCAGATCGGTCTTGGCAGCCGCCAGGTCTGTCTTGGCCTCGGTGAGATCTGTCTGCAGTGCCTCTGTGTCTTCCTTGATGGCCGTGGTGTCTTCCTTGATGTCGTTGATGGTGCTTGGCAGATGCTGCTCCGGCACGATCCCGTCCGGTCCCAGAGGGGCCACGCCGTCCGCCACACCCTTCTGTGATTCCATCACTACTGGCAGAGTTGCCATTGTTTAGCCTCCTTCCGCTGGATGCTCCTCCAGCTGCAGCACGCCTCCCGAGACTATGAGGCCATAGGCCTTGCCGGTCTGGCGGTCCACCAGATCCATCTCGGTCGCGTTCAGTTTCTTCTCCATCTTGACCAGGACCAGCTGTCCGTTCTCCACCAGGACTGCAAAGTTTTCCTTGGTGTCCCGGTCCTCGACGATGATGTTATACACATTCACCGCCGGCGCCACCGCCTCCTCGGCTGCAGCCCTGGCCTTGGCCGCCCAGTACTTGGCGTTGTTGTTGTCCTCGTCCTCCCGCTTGCCTGTGGCTCCTACCGCCCAGGATCGGGAGAGCAGAGCGCCGTCCAGGGCCTCCTGGGCCGTCTGGGATACAGACTGGTCTGCGGCCTCTGCTGCTTCTGCCGCAGCCAGGGCTCTCTGCGTATACTGTGCAATGCCGGTTGCATTCCGCGCTGCAGACTTGGCAGACTCCGACGCCGCCAGAGCTGCCGTCTCCGCCTGGGCTGCAGACTTGGCCGCCGCGTCGGTGTCTCCGGCGATGGACTTGGCAGCCGTCTCCGCCTCTGTCTTGGCCTTCTCCGCCGCCGTCTGGGCCTTCTGCGCGTTCTCGGCAGCTGTCTTTGCCTCCTGGACCGTCTCCTGGACCACGTCGTTTTTCAGCTCGTCGATGTCGAAGAGATCGGACCACTCGCCCTCCGGTCCAGTGCGCCCCTGGATCTTGTTCCCGGATCTCTGAATCTCGGCGTTCTGGCCGTCCTCGCCCTTCTCTCCGTGAAGGGACTCCAGCCATTCCGCCTCCGTGCCGTGGAAGCCGTGCTTACAGGCCAGGCCGTACGCGGTGATGTAGTACGGGGCCCTCTCATACATAGCCATGTCTAAACCTCCTCTCCTCTCCGTGATAGCCCTCAATGGGGCTGTACAGGTTCTTGAACCATGCCAGGAAATTTCCGTACCTGTTGTTGAACAGGGCGGAAGAGTTGGCGTATCGCTCGTATTCGCCGTTGTGCTCGTCCACCCAGGCCTCCAGGTAGTACTCGTAAATGTCGTCATAGGGGGGATCCACCAGGAGCTCGTAATCCAGGCAATCCGGATAGATGAGCTGCTGCCGGTTGATCTCCACTGGAGGCCAATAGAAGACCTCCGCCATTATCTTCTGCTCCAGCTGGTTCAGTGCGCGGACCTTGTCCTGCTCCGTGAAAGAGTTTGGCTTTACGTCGTCCACGCGTTCTATCGCTTCTCGGACTGTCAAGGGATAGCCCCCTTTCCAAATGGCCCCGTGAGCGGGTATCACCCTGCCCACGGGGCCTCAAATCATATTCCTGCTGTGCAGGTTACGCGATGAGCGTGTCTCCGCCGTCTACACCGCCAATGGCGACATAGCGCCAGTCCACGAAGCCAGCGTTGTAACGGGATCTGCCCCGCCACACGTTGGAGTCCGTGTTGTCGTCGATCTTGGAGGACATCTCCAGCTGGATCCGGTCCGTCCAGACTGCGCCGCTGTACTTCTCGTTGTAGTCCTGGTCCAGGAGGATCCATGGCTTTTTGCCATCGGCCACGTAGTCGTTGAGGTAGTTCCAGACCAGCACGCGCCACCTACCGTACTGGTAGTTGAACGCGTTGTTGGAGTTGACGGGGTTCTTGTCCGCGCCGATGGCGGCAAATACCTCATCCTTCAGATCCGCGTCATTTGGGATGAGAATGGTGGTTGGGGCTACGTCCAGGAGCTCGTTTGCATCGCCCCGGAAGTTCTGCATGCGGGTCTCCAGCGCACCCAGGGCTTTTGCCGAGAAGGCGTCGGAGAACATGTTGGACTGCTTGAACTTCTTGTCCAGGATGGAGGTGTGAGCCTTGTCGAAGAGAGGAAGACCGTCGTTGCATGTGGTGTCGAAGTTTACGCCCTTGAAGTTGGTCTCCTTCTTGCCCTGGATGGCAGCGCCGTACAGGGCGGCGCCGAACTTCTCGCGGGTCCGGTGGTAGCCGGTGAGGAAGTTCTGGGGCTTCTTCTTCATGTCCATGAGCTTTGCGTCCTCGATCATCTCCTTGGAGATGGAGAAGGAGTCTTTCCAGGTGTGATACAGGATGGTCTTTTTGTACCCCTCCTGCATGCCGTCTGTTGGGTACGGGCCGGACTCGCCCACGGGCTTGAAGCCTTCCATGGCTGTCATACCGGTGTATGTGTCGCCGAAGTTGTTGGAGGTGTTCATGGTGAAGACTTCCTTCAGCAGAGAGGCCTTTTCCATGGCCTCTCCCCGCTGCTCAAGGAACATCTTGATAGGCGTCTGGCACTTGCCATAGATGGAGTCCGCAAGGCCGGAGGCCTCGGTGAATTGGAATTTCATCTCTTGTTCTCTCCTCTTCTTCAGAGATTGATTAGACGGCCTCGCTGGCCGCTGCCTGCTGAGGCTCGAAGCGGCCACGGACCTTGTCCCCCTCGGCGGTACCGTCTACGGATACCACGACGAAGGAGCCGCCCTCCGTGCCGGTTGGGGCCAGGCCGCCTGCCTTGACCTTCATCAGGTTACCAGGCACCAGGCCTGCAGCAGCAGCGTCCAGGGTGGTCTCGTATACGGCGTCATGCGAAACGTGCTCGCATGGCAGAATGTTGTCTCCGTCCTTGCCAATTGTCTTGGCGGCGTGGGACATGTACGGCGGGATGCCCGCCTCGTCCTCGGCGATGGCGGAGAGTTTGCCGGCCTTAAAGGCCAGCATCTGGCCAGGCTCATATGTGCCGGCCTCGGCGGGCAGGTACTCCAGGGGAGTCACTGCGCCGTGTGCGTTGGAGTAGAGCTCAAACGCCATTTTATTTCCCTCCTTTGTGAGTCTTTCGCCAGTATGCCTCGATCTCCTTGTCTGTGGTGTTGGGCATGATGGCATGGAAAATCTCCAGCTCATCATCCGGAATGGATCCGCCGCCCTTGCCCTGGGGCTTGATGCCCGTCAGGTGATCCTTGCCTCTGGCGTTGTTGAGCGCCTGCTGCTTGGCCGCTTCTGCGGTCTGCTTGCTGGCGTTGGACATCAACTTGTCATAGTTCACCAGCTTGTACGCGTCCACGAAGTTGTTTCCCCGAGAGACAGTCTGATAGAACTGCTGATAGTTGTCCATCTTGCGCAGATCGTCTATCGTCTTGATAGACGGATCCAGTTTGTTGATCTCGGATAGCTGCCGTTCGATTTCTTTCCGGGCTGCCTCCTGCTGCGTCTGCCGCTTCCGGGTGTCCTCCTCCTGCTGGCGGCGCTTCATCTCCCGTACTGTTGGGTTGCTGTCCACGAGCTGAGAGAGCTGCTCCTGGGTCAGCTTGCCGGCCTTGAGATCCTTCTGCAGCTTCTGGGCGTTGAAGTTGTCCTTCCAGTCGCGGTACTCCTTCAAGTTCTTGATGGGCTTGTTGGTGGAGGTGTCGCGGAGGTTGAGTTCCTCAAACAGTTTCTGCTGGGCCTCGTCGTTCCGCTTCCGTTCTTCGGCGAGAGCCCGTTGTACGGCATCTCTGATTCTTGCCTCTTCCTCGTCGCGTCTCCGCTTCTCTGCCTGTTCCGCGCTTTTCTCGCCCTTGGGTGCACGGGGATCTGCTTTGGTCTCTGCTGCCTTGCCTCTGTCGCCGCTGTCCTGGTCGTCTTCGGGTGCGGGTTCGGCGTTGCCCCGCCCGTTTGCGCCTTGCCCCTTGTCATCGTCGGTCTGCGTCTCCTTCGGCTGTTTCTCGGCGGTACCGCCATTTGCATCGGTTCCCTGGTCCTGGGTGTCTGCCTGGGTGCTGCCCTGGTTGTTTGCCTGGGGGTCCGTCTGCGTCTGCGTCTGATTTGGGTCGATGCCCAGCGCCTCGAAAATGTCACTCTCTGTCATGGTTGCTCCTTCCCCTCCTGCCAGGAGGCTGTCATTTTTCCGCGTTGACGTGCGAGTTTGGGATTTTTCCGCGTTCCCTTGCGATCGGCATTTTTACGCGTTGCCGTGCGAGTGGTGGTGCTAGGCTGGTATTACTTGCCCTTCCCCGCCCGGAGGTCTGTGCCGGTGCGGACTGTGCCAGTCTTGTTCTTGGGACCGGGAGACACCGGGGCCTCCACGATCTGGGAGCCAGTGTTCTTGATCCGACCGATATAGCACGGTTTGCCGGTTGGCTTCTTCTCTGCCATGGTGCATGTCCTCCTTTCCTGGGTTGTCGGGATTTTTCCGCGTTCCCTTGCGCAACTACACCGCCTGGGGCCGTCGCCCTGGCGTGATGTATGCTTACTGTCTGCGCCCGGCCTGGGCGTCTCTCTGGGCCGCCTGACGGGCCGCGTTGTCTATGGCCTGGAGCATGCGCGGGTCGATCTGCTGGCCGCCGCCGGCGGCGCCCTGCTGCTGTCTCTGGGCCTGTGCCTGGGCCATGGTCATCTGCTGTTGCTGCATAGCCGCTTGCTGCTGCATCGCCATCTGCTGTTGCTTCATGGCCATCTGCTGCTGTTTGAGGCGGTCCTCCAGGGCCGTCTTGGCTTTCGCCGCCTCTGGGTAGTGCAAGCCCTCCATCTGGGACCAGAAGAGAATCAGGGTCTCCAATTGCGTCGGATCACCGAAGGCGCCAGTCTGCAGGTTCTGCCTGGTCTCCTGCCACATGGCCTCTCGGTTGCTGGCCAATGGTTCTGCGGCATCCACGGAGAATAGAAACTGGTCATTCCAGTAATACTGGCCGTCCTGGTCCTTCTCCAGGAAGTCGTAGCGGTTGAACTCCTGGTACTGGGCGTTGCCCTGGGTGTCCTTGTAGCTTATGGGGCGGGGTTCGTCTCCGTATGCCAGCCAGTTTTTGAACATGAGCTCGAACATCTGGGCATAGGCAGCGTTCTTCATGATCCGCTTAGACTCCAGCCGTCCGGCGGACTGCGCCGCCGCGAATTCCTTGGCCTTGCCGCTGGTTGCGGTGGTGTCCGTCCTGCCCTGGAAGGAGTCCGTAATGCCCAGCAGCTGCCGGGCCTCCTCGTAGACGTTGGCCAGGTACATCAGCTCGTACTGCAGGTTGCCCTCAAACTGCAGGGTTTTTATCATGGTGATATCCTGAGGGTTGTTGACGTACCAGGTCTCCTGGTCCTGGGAGTCTATGTTCAGGTTGCTGTCTGCCGGCATCGTGATCCGCGTGCCGGCCTTCAGCAAGCGGTCTACCACCTTGCGCTCCATGCGGTTGATAGTGTTCTGCTGATCCCGGATCTGATCCACGTCGGAGTTTCCGAACAGCTGGCCATACACGGACACGGAGCGCTGCAGCACCAGCGGGAAGACGTCCGGCTTGTAATACGGAATCTTGGTGGGCTTGTTGACCGGGTTGCCGTCCTCGTCAAATCCTGGCGTTGCGCCTGGGATGATCTCCTCGCCCTGGGCGTTGCGGATCGGCACCACGACTTCCTCCCAGTCCTGCTTTCTGGACTCCCAGCTGTTGGAGCCGCACCATGGGCATGGACCGCCGTTATACTCCACCGGATCCGGATCGGAGGTGTCGTAGGGGACGGCGGAGAGGGAGGCCAGGCCGCCGTCCTTCTGCTCCCGGCCCTCTCCCGTGAGGAGAGACTGCGCCATCTGTGCTGCCAGCATCTTGCCGGCCACGCGGCGCTCTATGTCCTGGCGGTCCACCTGTGGCCCAGGCATGCCGCCCTTCCGGGCGGAGATCATCTGGCCAGGCATGGGGCGGACTCTGCCGCAGTGCTTGCAGACCGGCTGCCGGCGGGCCTGGTAGTCCTCCAGGTCCTCCAGTTCAATGTCTCCCACCCAACAATAGCGGTTAATGCCGCCGTCGTCGTTGCGCTCGAATCCGATGTACTCCGTCACGGCGTCGTCGTAGACCTCTGCGTCCAGGGTGCGGACCTGCGGATCCTCCTCGGACTCCAGGGAGACGTCTACACCGTACTTGCGGCGCACCGCGTCCTTGGTGGTTGGGTTGATGATGATCAGCCAGTCCATATCCGCGATGGAGGTAAAGACGCCAGGCTGTGGCGCGATCTGCTTTGGATGGATCACACGGACGTCCACCTCTCCGACGGTGGAGTGTGTGCGCTTTGTGTTGTCCCAGTCCACGAGAAAGCCCACGGCGCCCTGGATGGGGACTGTCCGTTCCGCCATGTCGTTCATCTGCTCGAAGGGGAGGCGGTCCA
>CANQQB010000009.1 GCA_947625845.1 uncultured Oscillospiraceae bacterium | reverse complement strand
GTGGATAGAGCAACTGCCTTCTAAGCAGTAGGCCAGGGGTTCGAGTCCCTTCTGGCGTGCCAATTTATAAATATGGTGGGTGTAGCTCAGTTGGTTAGAGCACCGGATTGTGGTTCCGGGTGTCGTGGGTTCGAGTCCCATCTCCCACCCCATAGCATGAATAGGCTGCCCGGTCCAGCCGGTCGGCCTATTCAGTTTCACAGCACGGATGGCGGCATCCATAGGGATGTAGTGTAAGGGTAACACACCAGACTTTGACTCTGATATCGTGGGTTCGAATCCCGCCGTCCCTGCCACTACGACTTAGTAGCTCAGGCGGTAGAGCAACTGCCTTTTAAGCAGTGGGTCCGGGGTTCGAGTCCCCGCTAGGTCACCAAACGAAAGGACACGTCGTCAGACGTGTCCTTTCATTTTGGCTTCGGCCCGATGGTATTTGCAAAGGAAGGAGGGAAAGCTTATGTGGCGATATGCAAAGAGAAATGGAAGGTCCGTATTTTGCTTCGGACTGTCCAATTTACTTGCCGCGATTTCGTCCGTTCTTTTGGCCTACTTACTGGGAGCGTTTACGGACGCCGCCATAGGTGGTTTACAGACAGGTTTTCTGACATTGGCGATCGTCACCCTGTTGTATATCCTCCTGGATACATTTTTGAATTTCCTGATGGATTATACAAGGGACCGGGCCATCCATCAAATCGGCAAGTCGCTGCGCGCGGACGTGATCCGGCGAATGGAAAGCCTCTCCAACGAGGAAAAACGGCAAAATGAGGACAGCTACTATTTGTCGCTGATCAATAATGATATTCCCACCGTAGAGCAGGATTATTTCGGCTCGCTTGGCGCTGTCTATTTTCAGATCTGCTGCTTTGGTCTTGCGATATTTTCCGCCGTAAGGATCCAGCCGATCATGACGGCCATTATGCTTGTCATCAGCGTCATTCCCGTTATATTTCCAAAGCTATCGGAAAGACCGCTGCAAAAAGCGAAAACGGAAGAGCAGGAGGCCAAAAAGACCCATCTGCACATCGTTACGCAAATCCTGAACGGGTATTCTTTTTTGCGGGTATTTAACAGTTTTGCCGGTATCAACCAAAAATACGACCGGGAGAACGACCGGCTTTTCCAGAAGAAAAAACAGTTCAGCAAGATGAACGCCATCCTTTACGCGGGAGCGTTCGGCGCGGGGAATCTGGTATTTTTATGCACATGGGTCTTCGGCATTTTCTTTGTCAAAAAACAATATATAACCTTGCCGGAGCTGGTGATATTTTCACAGCTCATGACATTTGTGGCCGGCCCGATACAGATCATCAGCGAGCGGTATACCTCCGTCGTCGCGGCGTCTGCCGTGTGCCATAAGCTCACGGCGTTTTTGGATAATACCGCGGAGGAAGAGAGCGGCTGGGGCAAAAACACGCTGGCTGACGTGCGTGAGATCGCGCTGCGGGACGTTACCGTCCGAAACAACGATAAGCCGGTATTGCGCGGCGTAGACCTGACGCTCCGGAAAGGCGAGCGGATCGCGGTCCTTGGGGAAAGCGGTTCGGGAAAATCCACCTTGATACGTTATCTCGCCGCCTTGACAGGCGGCAGCGGCACGTACCTGATAAACGGGCTGCCAATTCGGTCGTATACTTACCGGGATTTTAGGAAGAACATCTCGTTATTGGAGCAGCGGTCCTTTATTTTTGACGCGACGATCCGGGACAACCTGACGATGTTTGACAACGAATACGCGGATCCGGAAAAGCTCACAAAGGTTTTATCGGACGTGGGGCTTGGTCCATGGTACAGCGGGCAAAAGGACAAGCTGGATACGCGCATCGGCACAGAGGAAACGGGCATGTCCGGCGGTGAAGAGCGGCGCCTGAATCTTGGCCGCGCACTGGTGCGAAATGCCGGTGTTTTGATTTTGGACGAGCCTACCACGGGTTTGGACGCGGAAACAAGACGCTTTGTGGAGAAAAAGATCACGGATATGCAATGCGGCATTTTGATCGCGGCCATCCATGAGTACTCCCCGGCGTTTTTGGAGACCTTTGACCGGGTGTTCCTCGTAAAAGACGGCCAGGTCCTGGAAAAAAGTTAAGGAAGCCGTCCAAATTCGGCTAGTTGATATCCCACAACAGCCCTTGACATTTCCATCCCCATCGACTATACTATAACCACAAAGAGCGCTGTCGGTTCCGGTCAGCCCTTAAAGTGCTTTGAAGTGATCGCCGAACTTGTGAGGGTTACCGGCGGTCACTTCTTTTTCGCCTGAATGAACAGGCTGCAAATACCAATGATTACCAAACAAAGTTCGAGAACTTCGGATGTACTCATGGGCAGCCCCCCTTTCAAGAGATCAGGGGGCAAGAAGCTGCCCCCGTAAACGAGGGCTGACCTTCGCCGACAGCGCGGGCCACAACGTGGCTTGTCGACATACTATCACAGGAACCGGCAAAAATCAATATGCGCCAATATCGCCGTCCATTTGGACGGCGATTTGGTTTTTTATCCCCCGCCGTATTGAACAACAGCGCGGCATGGAGTATAATATGGACGTCATACCATAATTTAATTTAAGGTCTGACATTTTTAAGGGAGGATAACGACATGACAGGAACTTCCAAATGGACGCGGATAGGCGCGCTGGCGCTGGCGGTGCTGGTGCTGGCATGCCTGCTGGCCGGCTGTGGCAGCAAGGACAACGCCATCACGTCCCTGGAGCAGCTCAACGAGAAAGGCCGCACCATCGGCGTGGCTCAGGGTTCGGAGGGGGACATGGCCTCGGAAAAGGCCTTTCCCAACGCCACGCTCAGCCGCTACACCAACAACGTGACCGGATACCTGGCCGTGCAGCAGGGAAAGCTGGACGCCTTCGCCTTTGACGCGACCATGCTCCGCTTCGCCCTGAACAACGGCCTGGAGGGGCTCACGGTCCTAGACGAGACGCTGGGGGACGTGACGGATATCGCCATCGGCATATCCCGCCAGGCGCACATTACCGGCCTCACGGAACAGATAAACGATTTTCTGGCAGACCTGGAGGCGGACGGGACGCTGGACGACATGAAGAGCCGCTGGATCGACCAGGCTGACGAGACCATGCCCCACATCCCCCTGCCGGAGGACCCTGTGGACACCCTGGTGGTAGGCACCACGGGGATGGTGCAGCCCTTCAGCTACTACAAGGACAACCAGCTCTGGGGCTTTGACATTGAGATGGCCACCCGTCTGGCGGCCCGGCTGGACATGGATGTGGAGTTCCGCATCTATGACTTTGACGGCGTGATCGCCGCGGCCCAGTCCGGCGTGATCGACTGCATCATGTCGAACCTGAACATCACCGCCGAGCGGCAGGAGCGCATCGACTTCTCCCAGCCCATCTACACCACCGAGACGGCCCTGCTGGTCAAGGCCCCGGAGAGCACGGCGTCCGCCACGCAGGCCATCACCCAGCTTTCCCAGCTGGACGGCAAGCGCATCGGCATCATCACCGGCTCCTCCTTTGACGAGATCGTGGACAGCACCTTCCAGGCCCCGGAAAAGCTGTATTACAACAACTATTCCGATATGGCGGAGGCGCTCCGGCAGAACAAGCTGGACGGCTTTTTGGTCGACGAGCCCGTGGCCCGCGTGCTGAGCACGGAGGTCGGCGGCGTCACCTATATGCCCGAGATGCTGCGTGAGGACAGCTACGCCATCGCCATGCCCAAGACGGACGAGGGCCAGCAGCTACAGAGCGAGATGAACGAATTTTTAGCCAAGATCCGCGAGGACGGGACCCTGGACGAGATCGAGGACGTCTGGTTCGGCACGGACGCGGACCTGCAAACGGTGGAGGCCCCGGCGGACCTGCCCGCCGCCAACGGCACGATCGAATACGCCGGCACGCCGGGCATGGAGCCGTTGTCCTACATAAAGGACAACCGTTTGGTGGGCTATGACGTGGACATCGTGACCCGCTTCTGCAAGGAATACGGCTACGGCCTGCATATCCAGCTCGTGGAATTTTCGGCCATGCTGGCCGGACTGGAGGCCGGCAAATACGACATTGGCTCCGGCGGCATCACCGTCACCGACGAGCGCATGGAGAAGATGAACTTCACCGAGCCCACCTATACCGGCGGCGTGGTAGTCGCGGTGGCCGGCGGAGACGATGCGGCCGGCGGCAGCTTTTTGGAGCGGCTGTCCGACAGCTTTGAAAAGACCTTCATCCGGGAAAACCGGTGGGAGATGATCCTGTCCGGCCTTGGTGTCACCACCATCATCTCCCTGCTCTCCGCCCTGTTCGGCACCATACTTGGCTTTGGCCTGTGCATGGTGCGCCGCAGCCGCTATAAGGTCCCCTCCGCCCTGGTAGCGGCCCTGATACGCATCATCCAGGGAGTCCCCCTGCTGGTGCTGCTGATGGTACTTTTCTACATCGTGTTCTCCGGCGTGAACATCAGCGGCGTAGCGGTATCCGTGGTGGCGTTCTCTATCAACTTCGCGGCCTACGTATCCGAGATGATGCGCATGGGCATCGACGCGGTGGACAAGGGCCAGTGGGAGGCGGCCCAGGCCATCGGCTTTGACCGGGTAAAGACCTTCACGAAGATCATCGCGCCCCAGGCCGCCCGGCACGTTCTGCCCGTCTACCGCGGCGAGTTCATCTCCCTGGTGAAGATGACCTCCGTTGTTGGCTACATCGCCGTGCAGGACCTTACGAAGGTGACGGACCTTATCCGCAGCCGTACCTTTGAGGCGTTCTTCCCCCTGATCGCCACGGCGGTGATCTATTTCCTGCTGGCCTGGCTTCTGACATCGGTACTGAGCCTGCTGGAAAAGCGCCTGGACCCCAAGCGCCGGCCCCGGAAGACGTTTACCGCCACCGGCGACCCGATCCCGGCCGCTGCCCGTATTGAGGGCACGGACAGCTCCGACCCGATCATCACCATCTCCCACCTCAAAAAGGTCTATCCCAACGCCACGCCCATCAAGGACGTGAACGCGGATATCCACAAGGGTGACGTGGTCACCATCATCGGCCCCTCCGGCACCGGCAAGAGCACGCTTCTTCGGTGCCTTAACCGGCTGGAGACCCCCTCCGACGGCAGCATCCTGGCCTTTGGCCAGGAGATGACCACGGCCAAGCCCGCCCAGCTCAGCGCGGTACGCCGGAAGATGGGCATGGTGTTCCAGTCCTTCAACCTGTTTGGCCACCTGACGGTGGTGGAGAACATCATCCTTGGCCCCATGCTCTTAAAAGGCGTTTCCCAGCAGGACGCGGTGAACAACGCCATGCGCCTGCTGCGCCTGGTGGGTATGGCGGAGCGTGCCGACCGCTACCCCGACGAGCTGTCCGGCGGCCAGCGGCAGCGTGTGGCCATCGCCCGGACCCTGGCCATGGAGCCGGAGGTGGTGCTCTTTGACGAGCCCACCAGCGCCCTGGACCCCACCATGGTTGGCGAGGTACTGAGCGTGATGAAGCAGCTTGCGGCGGACGGACTGACCATGCTCATCGTCACCCACGAAATGCAGTTTGCCCACGACGTGTCCACCCGCGTGTTCTACATGGACCAGGGCATCATCTACGAAGAGGGCTCGCCGGACCAGGTCTTCGACCACCCGAAGCAGGACCGGACCCGTGTGTTCGTCCAGCGGCTGAAGACCCTGTCCCTCACCGCCCAGTCCCCGGACTACGATTTCATCGGCCAGTCCGAGAGCATCCGCCAGTTTGGCGAGAAGAATCTGCTCGGCCGCAAACGGGTACTTGGCATGCAGAGCGTCTATGAAGAGATCCTGGCCCAGAGCATCGTGCCCAGTCTGAGCGCCTCGTTCCCGGTGGACGTGTCGGTGGAGTACTCGGAGAAGGAGGACCGGCTGGAAATGCGCTTCACCTGGAACGGCGGCGACTTCGACCCCGTGCAGGAGGGCGACGAGCTGTCTGTCAAGCTGGTGAAGGCCGCCATCCGGGGCTATACCCACGACTACGCCGACGGCGTGAACCGCCTCATCTTCACCATCTGACCCGCAAAACATAACAAACCGGGGAGAGAAGTTTTCGGACTTCTCTCCCCCATTTTTTATTGCTTTGTCAGCCTCACAGCCGTTCCATCTTCTTCTTGAACGCCAGACACAGCATCGTGATGTCGTCGAACTGCGGCGCGTCCCCCACGAAGGCGTCGATGTCCGCTTTCACCGCCGGCAGCAGCACATCCGGCGCGGCATCCGCGTTTTTGTTCAGCACCGCCTCCAGCCGCTCCATGCCGTACAGCTCGTTGCTCCCATTGGTGGCCTCGGTGACCCCGTCGGTGTACTGGAATATGGCGTCCCCCGGCTCCATTTGCAGCGACCCCATCCTGTACCGGGTCATGTCCATCCCCGCCAGCACGAACCCGGCCCGTATCTTCTCCGGCGCGTATCTCCCCTGTCGGCGGATGAACGGCATCTCATGCCCGGCGTTCACAAAATTGAACCGGCCCGTTTCCAGATCCAGCACGCCCTCGAAGGCGGTGATGAACAGCTCCTCCCCGTTTCCCTCGCACAGAAGCTTGTTCACCTCCATGAACACCTCGCCCAGGTCCCGCCCCGGCGTGGTGTGGTCCTTGATGAGGGTCTTGCCTATGACCATAAACAGCGCCGCCGGCACGCCTTTGCCCGACACGTCCGCCATCACGATGGCCAGGTGGCTTTCGTCCACCATGAAGAAGTCGTAAAAGTCGCCGCCCACCTCTTTCGCCGGGTCCATGGTGGCGTAGATATCGAACTCCGTCCTGTCCGGGAACGGCGGGAAGATGCAAGGCAGCATGGACGCCTGGATATGGGTCGCGATGTCCAGCTCCGCGCCGATACGCTCCTTCTCCGCCGTCACCGCCGTCAGGTCCCGGATATACCGGTCCAGCGACCCGGCCATGGTGTTGAACGCGGTGGCCAGGTCCCCGATCTCGTCGTTGCGTCGTACGGCGGCCTGGTGGGCAAGGTCCCCGGCGCTGATATGCTCCACGTCCGCGCGCAGCTCCAGCAGCGGTCCCGTGAGCTTCCGGGAAAATCCCCCGCCCAGCGCGATCACCGCAGCGATGATCAGCACGAACACCGCCAGGGATATAAGCCCCGTGCGCCCGATGCTTTTATCGATGGTCCCGGCGGTGACGCCGGTCCGCCGGGCAATATCCGTGCGGATGCTCTCCGCCGGTTCCGTGATCATATCCGCCGGCATATGGATGGCCAGTGTCCAGTTGGCCGCGTCGATAGGCGCGTAGGCGTAATAGAGCCTGCCGGAGGTAGGCGCGACCCCCGCCTGCCCGCTCAGGATGCTGCCCGCCGCCTCATGGGCCTGGCAATCCTGGTCCCGGACATTTTCAAAGGTCCCGTCATACTCCATTTGTGGCGAGACGATGATATACCCGGCCCCGTCCACCAGAAAGCCGTAGGACCCCTCGCCGAAGTCGATGTCCAGCACCGTGCGCACCAGGTCCTCCACCATCATGTCCATGCACACCACGCCGGCGAACTTCCCGGCCCCGTCCTCTATAGGTGCGGCGCATGTGAGCATGAGCCCCCGGCCGAAGGTGTCCATATAGGGGACCGTGAACACCACGTCCCCGCTGTCCCTGGCCAGTTGGTACCAGGAGGACTGTTCATAATCAAAATACGCCGGCGTCAGGTCGGACCGTTCGTCGTAGTTGATCATGAACCCGCTTTCCGTGCACAGGTATATGGACGCGATATTCTCCGCGTCGCCGGTCATCACCGGCTGCCACATGTGCGCCAGGTTGGCAAGCAGCCCCACTTCCTCCCGGACGGCCTGCCTATCCACGTCCTCGTCCCGCCACACAAGCTGCATGGTATAGGTATACTGGCTGGCCGCGTCCGGAGGCAGGACCTCCCGGGGCACGTAGGCCGCCGGCTCCTCGTAGAGCCGGTGGGCATAGAAGGCGAAGTTGCGCACATCGGCGGCGTAGCGTTCCAGCTTCGCGTCCACCACAGCGGCCTCGCTCTGCACGCCCTCGTAAAGATTCTGCTCCATTTGGGCAAGCAGCGCCTCTCCCCCGGCGGCGGCCGCGCTCTCGCCCAGGTCCTGGCTGTCCCGCTGCACCGTGTCCCGCAGCGCGAACAGGCTCCCGGCCCACAGCAGGCCTGTGACCACCAGCGCCGCCACGCACAGCAGCAGTACCATCCGCTGCACCTGCTGGCGGATAGGCCGCCGCTTTATCATATCCTGTTCCCTTGTATCGCCCATTATGCCTCCGGTTCGTCCGGCAGGCGCATTTTGGGTACGTGTACGTCGTACGGCCCGCTGACCGTGCAGTAGATGCCCTCCTGCTCCAACAGGTCCACGAAGGTGTTCGCGTACTTGTCGTCCTCGAACTCCTGCATGAAGCAGTAGTCGAAATACCCGTTGTCGGTGTTGATCTCGATGCAGATGCCGCTTCCGTCGGTGGTCACGGAACAGTGCACGGATTCTATCATATTGGCCATGCTGCCCCAATCCGTCCGGCCCACGTAGCTGACCTTGAAGCTCACAGGCGCGGACGCGGGCAGATTGCCGATGCCCGTCCTTGCGCCGGTGACGATGGGCCGCAGCCGGTCGAACTTCTCCTGAAGCGTCAGCCCCTCCAGCTCCTTTTCCAGGGCAAGCTGCTTTCTCACCGTGTCCCACACCGTCTCCGGCTGGCTCTGGAGCATCACCATGCCCCGGCTGCATATGGCCAGCCGCTCGATGTCCGACCCCTTCAGCCTGGGAGGGTAGGCAAGCTCGATGAGCTTGACCATGCTCTGGTGCGCCACGATGGTCACCGGCAGGGGGTTATCCTCCAACACCAGGTCCTCGCCCTGTACGGTCAGGCGCACGGCAAAGTAGGGATACCGCTCCATGGCCTTGTCTACCGCCCGCCGCAGCGGTTCCGGCTCGATGGGGTTTTTCAGCGTCACCCGGACGCTGAAGGCGTTTGCGAAGTCCCGGTTCGCCCCGTAGAACATTGCCAGGCTCACCGGTGAGAGTTTTGTGCTTCCCATTTGTTGCTCCTTCTGTTGTGTATGCTTTGATTTTTTGGAAAAATGTGATACAATGTAAATGCGCTGCGGCTATTCCCGGCGCAAAGGGGGTCCGGCCATGTACGAGATCATCATATGCGACGACGACAGCGCTTTCGCCGCGTCTCTTTCGTCCCTGCTGTCCCGTTCCTTCGCGGAGCGGGGCGCGGAATGTCACGTCACCTATTACCCCGACCCTGCCCAGACGCTGTCAGCCCTGGAGCGAGGCGAGCGGTGCGAGCTCATATTTCAGGACATCTTATTCGGCGAGGAAAAGGGCATCCGCTTTGGCCGGCTCCTGCGGGAGCGGAACTGGGACCTGGATCTGGTGTTCGTGACCAGCAGCGCCCAGTACGCCGTGGCGGGCTATGACGCCCATCCCCTGCACTATCTGCTCAAGCCTCTGCGCCCCGAGCAGTTGGAAGAAGTCCTGGACCGGTTTCTGGAGCGGCGCGCGCCCCAGATGCTGTCCCTCACCACCCCCCAGGGGACGGTGCGTCTGCCGGTGACGGACGCGATGTTTTTTGAGGTATACAACCATGTGGTCAGGCTCCGCCTGCGGGACGGGAGCGAGAGCGCCTGGCGTGCCACGCTCCAGGACCTGGAACGGGAGCTGCCCGTGGGACGGTTCGCCCGTGTCCACCGCAGCTATCTTGTCAACCTGGAGCACATCGCCGTGCTTGGCCGGGACAGGCTCCGTCTGTCCACCGGGGACATGGTGCCCATGAGCCGGGCCGACTACGCCACCGTCCAGTTCGCCCTGGCCGCCTATGACCGCCAGCGCCACCCCTTCGGCTAACATATCAAATCTTTTCCAGGCAAAAATCGCTTGTCACGGAATAGCCGCGCGGCGTCCGCTCCGGGAGCAGGACGCTGTTGTATTTCTCGGCCACGGCCCGCATGGCCGCCAGGCCGTATCCGTGCCCCTGACGTTCCCGCGTGTCCGGCTCGTCCGGCGCGCTGTTGACGCACTGTACGCACAGGAAATTCCCCCGCAGATGCATATCCACCCAGATATACCGCTCCCGCTTTTGGTCCATCCGCCGACAGGCCTCCAGCGCGTTTTGCAGCATATTGCTCAAAAACACGCTCAGGTCCTCGTCGGCGATATTCATTGTCTGTGGCAAGTTCAGGTGGTGCTCCACCCGTATCCCCTCGCCGGCCGCCTGATCCAGGAAGCTCCCGGCGATGCTGTCCACCAGGATATTCTGGCAATACCGGCCCGCCGGCACCTGTGCCAGATCGTCTGCCACGGCGTCCACGTACCGGTGAGCCCGCTCCGCGTCCCCGTCGGCCAGTATGGCGGACAGGGCCAGCATATGGTGGCGCATCTCATGGTGCAGCGCCCTTGTCTCCTCCTCCGAGGCCAGAAGCCTCTGGTATCCGGCCATGGTCTGCCGCTCCCGCTCCCGCAGCACGTCCATGGTCCGGTGGGTCGCCAGCGTCCTGCGGATGGCCTCCGATATCACCATGAGCACGGTCATCCAGGATATGACGGCTGTGAGCATGCTCACCCAGGACCAGCAGTTGCCATCCCGCAGGCTCAGCCACAGCTCGTCCCGGAAAAAGCCGATGAAGTCGCCTCCCCAGGCCCGGACCCGGTTCAGCATGTAAAACACCGCGGTCCCCACGGCGATGAGCCCATAGAACAGCATGCGCCTTTTTTCCCGCTTCGTGCGATTTTTCCGGCGCAGCGTGTCGACGGCCAGCGCCGCAGTCACCGCCAGCAGCACCCCCAGTGTCACCGGCCCTACCAGCGTCGCCGTCCCATCGGGATAGATGTGCTTCCATATCAGCTCCCACACAGTCTCATAGACCGTCCATACCGCCACCAGTGCGCACAGAGCCCACTTCCACCGGCTTTTCAGCCGCAGGACCAGATACAGATACAGCGGCGCCATATACACCCATTCCAAAAACCGCAGATCCAGCCTGGATGTCAGGATACTGTAATACCCGGCGGTGGAGCCGTATGCCTCCCGCAAAAACAGCAGCAGGAAGTAAAGGCACAGCAGCAGCGTCCGGCCGTCCCCGTTGCGGTTGTTGTACAGGTCCACCAAAAACACCGCCGCCATTATGAGCGCCAACAGCGCGTAAACGGTCATGATGGCGTCATTTCGCACCGAGGTGACCACATACAGCGCCGCCTCCGAGTCCTCGCTCCCCAGGAAGGGATACTCCGGCCTCTGGCCGTACCCCTCCCGGAAATAGGTGGTGACGGACAGCTCCCGTCCCAGGTAGTCCCCCGGCAGGGTCATGCGCGTGGTGCGCACCGTCTCGCCCTGCTGCTGCCAGATACGCTCCCACTGACCGTCGTCGGGATGGACGAATCCGTCCCCGTCCCGTTCCAGGCCGGGAAAATCCGTGTAGAGCGGCACCCCGTCCAGCGCCACCTCCACGCCGTTCTGATAGCTCACCCACTCCAACTCCGCCTGGGGGACATCCTCCGTCATGGTACGGGTAACGCGCACGGCCCGGGTATCCTCCGGCAGCCGAAGATCGAACCTGTCCACATACGCCGGCTCATAGGCCCGCGCGCCGTCGTCGGTCAGCACCTCATAGCGCCAGCCGAAGCGTATGTCCTCCGTATCCCCCAGGGACTGGTCCGCCTTATCCGTCACGCTGAGCATGGAGAACACAGCCAGGATCAGCGCCGCCGCGACGACCATCGCGGCCGCGCCGACGATGACCCGCCGTCCGGCAGCTTTTTTCATCCCCGTTCCCCCCTCTTCTGCCCCCGATCCGCGCCGGGGCGTCTTACCGCCGCCGCGGGTTTTACGGCCGGCGGCGGCAGCGCATTTGTATCGGGCCGCCTATCGTAAACTCATTCAGCAGCACCAAATACTCCTCCATGCATATCCCATGGTGGAGCTTCAGGTCCCTGTTGGGACAGTCGCGGCAGCGGCTGGCCCTGGCGAAATCCTCCGCCACGGCGGGGAAGCTGGCGCGGCCCATGCCGCCCACGCCGCCGCTCACGCCCTCCAGGGCCTCGTCCCGCAATGTCCGTTCGTCCATCTCAAACGCTCCCCCTGTCACTGGGGGGCGACGGAGTCCCCGCTGACCGGGAAGGTGAAATACGTATCCGGATAGGGTTCGTCCTCCAACGTGAAGTGCCACCACTCGGTGTCCAGGGGCTTAAAGCCGTTCGCCGCCATGATATCCCGCAGGATATTGCGGTTGTCGATCTGCTCCTGTGTCAGCTCCCCCACATAGTCCGGGTGAGAAAGCTCGCCGAAATAGTCGAAGGTGCCGCCCATGTCCACCTCCTTGCCCGTGTCCATGTCGAACAGGGTCAGGTCCAGGGTGCTGCCCCGGCTGTGGCCGGACTTGGCGGCGATATACCCCTGGTCGAACAGGACGGACTTGTCCAGCTCCGGATAGAAATACGCCTTCATGCGGGTGTCGTCCGTGTCCTCCGCCCACCGGACAAAGTTATCCACGGCCGTCTGAGGCCGGTAGGCGTCGTATATTTTCAGTCTGTACCCCTGCTCCATCGCGGCGGCGGCCGCGCCCAGCAAAGCCTCGGCGGCCTCTTTCGTGAGCAGCGCGCAGGGCTCCTCATAGCCGTCTATCCGATCGCCCACGAAGTTATAGGTGGAATAGTACCGTATCTCCAATATCACGTCGGGTACCGCCTCGGCCAGGTCCACGAACCCCGACGCGTCGTCCGGGTCCGCGCCCCCGTCCGCCAGCGCCGCCCCGGCGGGGAAAGCCCCCAGGACCAGCAGCGCCGCCAGCGCGCCCATACGGGCAAACATCTTTTTCATCACGCTCTTCCTTCCTTTTTTCAAAGTGCGCCGCCGACCGCCCGGCCGGCATAGTATATCATCAAACGCTTTTTTCGCAAGGGTCTATACAAGCGTTATGATGGCGTCATACCCGGTCTGCTCCAATATATCGCGGACGACCCCGTTGGCCCCGGCGGCGGTCACGTGCCCCACGCCCAGGCGTTTGGTCATGATGAGCAGCACCCGCAGTCCTGCGGAGGATATGTACTCCAGCCTGGACATCTCCACACGCGCGTCGGTCAGCGCATGGCTCCCGGCCGCCTTTTCAAAGGCCGCCAGGAAGTCCGGCGCGCTGAGCGAGTCCACCCGCCCCCGCAGGGTGACGGTCAGCTCCGTGCCGTCCACGTCGGCGCGTATGGCGAAAGCGCCGCCGAGCACCGCCGCCGGCTCGGTCCAGTCCGGGTCCAGCCTGATCTCCCACACGTGCAGGTCCGCGTACAGCTTTTGCATATCCTCCCGCTGCCGCTCGTCCAGCCTGGCGAACACCCTCAGCTCTGGCATATATTCGCCCATGGGAAGCATCTTCGCCCGCAGCCCGTTTTCCGCCAGCAGCACCGTGGCCTTCTCGGCGCTGTTCTCATGGAATGGGACCACCAGATCGTTTCCCCCCACCGTCACGTCCGACTGCGCGGACAGGGTATTGTAGGCGCTCATCACGTTCTGGAACGCCTCCTCGCCCATCACCGCCCGCAGCGTGCCGATGGTACGTCTGCTCGCCTCCGGGTCCGGGGTGAGAAGTCGCCCGCCGAACTCCCGCAGCACCCGCCGCACGTTGGCGCAGAACTGTCGCACCTCCGACTGGGTCAGATAGGCCACCCAGACTGTCAAAGAATTAGAAAATGTACGTAAGGCAAGGGGGAGCTCGAGGGGGACGCCAGTCCCGCCTCGAATGGGATAAATAGCCGCCATGCGCCTGCGGCGCAGGCGCGTGGGCCGCGAAGCGGCGTTTTTCGCGCCGCCTGCGGCGCAAAAAACACGGCGTTTTCAGGCCGTCAAAAACCTTTTTTGACGGCCTGGGTCTTCTCCGGTCCGGCGGCCAGGAGCTGGTCCATGATCTCGTGGTAAGCGTCCACGCACGCCACCATGCCCAGGCTCAAAGCGCCCTGCTGTTCGCCCCGGAACACCTTATCCGGGTCAATACGCAGCGCCTTGGCCATCCTGGCCGCGTTCTGGTCCCCGGCCTGCATGAGATACACCAGGGTAGACCTGGCCGCGTTGAACGAGGGATTGGTCCGCGCTCGCAGTTCATTCATGGCACTTATCTCCTTTACTCCCCGCGCTCTTTCCGGCGCAGCAGGACCGTCACGGCCGCGAGAGCCGCGCCGCAGCCCAGCGCCGTCGCCGCCCAGGGCAGTATCCGCGTCTCGTCGCCCGTGACAGGCGCGGCCGTAGCCGTCGCACCCGGCGTTGCCGTAGGCGCCGCCGTAGACGGCGCTGTCAGCGTCCGGACCGTCACGGTCCCCGGCAGGACCAGTTGACCGGCCGTCGGCGTGACGGCCGCCCCGGTGCCGTCGAACCAGCCGTACCCCGCCGCCAGCAGATCGCTCACGGTCAGCTTCTGGTCGATGGCTTCGCCCAAACCGTCCTCCGTCATGCACTCCACGGCGTTGACGCCGCCCTGGAACGTACCGCCGGAGACAGTGACGGAGCAGTATTCCGCCAGGCTCAGGCCGCTGCCCTCCGTACCGGTGATCTGTCCGCCGGAGACGGCGACGGCAACAGGCGTCGCCTCATGACCTCTCACGTATATGCCGTTCTGCCCGCCGACGATCTCGCCGCCGGTGACGTTCACCTGTCCTGCGTCGGCGGAGACGCCGCAGAACGCGCCATGCACCTGGCCGCCGCTGACGGTCAGCAGATTATCGGCGTCCGTCCCATAGAGATACACCGCCGTGGACTCGCCGGAGATGACCGTGCCGCCGCTGATGGTCACGGTGCCGGACAGGTTCGTGACCGTGCAGCCATAGTTTTCAGCGCACACGATGGTCCCGCCGCTGACGGTCAGGTTGCCGCCCCAGAGCTCGACGGCCCCCCGGATGGTACCGCTTTCCAATGTCAGCGCGTTACCGGTCATGGACCGGTCCCACCCGCTGGCGTCGGGCACATCGCCCAGCCGGATATCACCCGCCGCCGTCAGCGTGTACTGTCCGCCCCGGACCGTCACGTGTCCGCCGCCGGTCAGCGTCAGCATTTCCTTCGCGGTCACGTCTCCCAGCAGCGTCAGCGTGGCCTCGTCCGCCTCTGCGGCGGCGTCCCATGCCCGGTCAAAGGTGGTGTACCGGGTGCTGGTCCCGTTCACGGTGACCTCCGCCACAGGTATTGTCCCGTGCACGGTCACGTCCCCGGCCAGCGTCGTCTGGTCCGCCGTGGGCACGATACGCTCGTCGTACTCGTCAAAGTACCCCATATCCGCCGCCAGCAGCTCCGCCAGCTTCACGGACCCGCCGTCGATGGCATACGGCATGCCCGTGTACTGTCCGCCGGACAGGCTCACCTTCGTCCCCGCCGACGTCTTCTCCAGCGCCAGAGCGGGACCGGTGACGCCGATAAAAGCGCCGTCGGAGATACTGACCGACGCGGGGACTGTCTCGACCGTTTCCCGCACCAGCACCGCCGCCTTACCGGTGGCGCTGCCGCCGGTGCCGGTGAACGTGCCGCCCTGCACGTACACGCCCGCCTCGGGACCGGTGACGAGGCCCTCGTTCAAGACCGCCTCGCCGCTCCCGACGAAGATGCCATAGGTGCCCGCGCCGGCGACCCCGGCCGTATCCAGCGTCAGCCTGCCGCCCTCCACCGCCACGCCGCACGCGTCGCCCTGGACGAGCGCCCCATTCCGCAGCGTCACGCTGCCGCCCCGGACGAGGACAGGCGTCAGTCCGTCTATCTCCGCCCCGTCCACGGTCGCCGTCCCGCCGTACACGCACACCTGGCCGCTGATGACGCCCATCATCACCGTCAGCTCCCCGCTACCGCCGGCCTCCGGACTTCCCACGTCGATGTTGGCCGTGAGCGTTTTGTCGACCCACAGCCGGATCTTCGCCCCGTCGGCCACCCGGAGCGAACCCATGGCCGTCACTTCCTGCATGACATCCACGGTGGCTTCGCCGGCCGCGTTAGCCGCGGTCCACGCCTCGTCCAGATCGGTATAATACCCGGTGGTCGCGCTCTCGCCGGGCAGCAGGACGCATGCCGCCACAGGCCCCACGACGACCGGCCCGGTCAGGGTCCTCTGCTCGTTCTGCACCGTCACGCTCTGTCCGTCCTCGCCTATGTAGCCGCACCCCTCACCCGGCAGGTCCCGCACGGCGCACGGCCGCTGGACAGGCGTGCCGTCCTCGTCCGTCTCGGGGCAGTATATGGCGTACTCGCCGCCGCTGAACGTGCCGCCGCTGACGCTCGCCTGACAGGCGGCTCTCAGGCCGTACTCCCCGCCGTTGAACGTCCCGCCCGTGATGGTCATCTTTGTCTTGCCCGCCGCGTAGACCGCCTCCTCGCCGCCCGTGACGGTGCAGCCGTCCAGCGCCACCTCGGCGTCATAGCCGTCCGTGTACGCGCCCACGCCGAAGGTCCCGCCCTCGATCTGCGCACCGGACTCCACGGTCACCTTGCACGCCCCAAAGCTGGACGCGGCCAGCAGCCCGCCGCCGTAGGTGCCGGCGATATGCGCGCCGCTGCCCACGGTCACGCTGCCGCCGGTGAGGACCACCGCGGCGCTGTACGCCTGGCTCTGGCTCGCCACGGCCGCGTTATCCTCCAGCGTCAACTGTCCGCCCACGGATACGAGCAGCGGCCCGTTGATCCGGCTCCCGCCGGCAACGGTCATCTTCCCGAACACGTACGCGCCGTCCGGCAGCGTCAGCGTCGCCCCCGCCGTATCCAGCGTCAGTTCCTTACCGCCGGTGACGGCCAGCTCGTCGCCCGCCGTCACGTCCCGCAGCACCTCCACCTTCGCCGTACCCGCGTCCAGCGCGGCCTCGAACGCCTCGTCGAAGCTGGCGTACTCCGTCGTCGCGCCGCCCGCTGTCACCCGCGCCGCCGGCTCGCTCACCGTCTCCGGTACCGTCTCCGGCTCTTCCCCGTCGACCGGTTCCTCTACGTCGACCGGTTCTTCCCCGTCGACGGTTTCTTCCATATCCGCGGGCATTTCCCCGCCGATAGGCAGCTCTGCGGCCACGGGTTCCTCCGCGGCCATCGCCGCGGGGCACGCGGCCGCCAGAACCAGCGCCGCCAGCAGCAGCGCGCTCACTCGTTTGAACATACTGTTTTTCATATTATAAGCTCCTTTTCTGCCGGCGGCACCGTTCAGGTGTGTTTCGTTCAGCGCTTTACGCGCCCGCGTTCTGTTTCAAAGGGTGAGCTTGCCCTTTTTGATGGTGAGCTTGGCCCTGCAATTGGTATAGGGGCACGTGAGCATAAAGTCCCGCTTATTGAACGTGATGCTCTTGCCGCACTTGGGGCACCGATCGGTGAGCGTATCGGTCGCCACCGGCGCGGCGGGGTTAGCCGCTCCGCCGATCACATCGTCCAAAATATCCTCGTTCATTTCAAAAAAAGCCATGTCCTTTCTCCTTTTTTATCCAAATTCCCGGTACTTATCCGAGTCATCCACCTTGACCATGTTCACATTGCATACAATGCACTTCCGCGGAATCGCGCTCGCGCTCGCGCTCATACGCCCCTCTCTTCCGCAGTTGGGGCAGCGATACAGCACCGTTGCGAACTCTACCCCCCTCACGCTCTCCAATTCCTGCTCGTTGATCTTCTTTTCGTCCATGTTTTATCCTCTCCTTTCAGTCCTGGACCAGCTTTTGGCTGCCGGACACGACGTTCATCGCCGTCCAGCATGCAGGGCATTTCGGAAAGGGTCCTATCAACTTGCCTTGCAGCTCTTCCCCGCACTGGGGACAGCGAAACAGGACCTCCACCGACCCCATGTCCCCGCCCCCGCTGACCTTTTCCAATTCCTGCTCGTTGATTTTCTTTTCCTCCTTCATTTCTTCTCCATCTCCTGTTTTTTCTTCTCCAACTCGTACCTTTGCCGGCCTTGGTGAAGGATGCCCGCGTACTTCCCGTCGTCCGGCTCATTGCTGAAGCCGCCCGTCACGTCCTCCAGTTTTTTCTCGTCCACTTTCTTTTCCTCCATGTTGCCGCCTCCTTAACACTTGAGTTCTCTTGCCGAACCCTTGCTTTCTCTATCCGGGCACACCGCGTTCGATTCCCCGCTGAACGCGTAGAACTTCTTCCAGGCGTTCCCCTCATAGGGACACGTGCCGTTGCCCCACTTGGCGCACAGGATACAGTTTTTCGTTTTGAATTTTTCGTGAAACTCCACGACACTGTCGCGCCCGCCGGTGACCCCCTCCAGCTTCTTCTCGTCCACGTTTTTCTCGTCCATACCGCCGCCTCCTTACCCTTTGGCTATGAAACTGTAACAGGTCTCTGCGCCCGTCACTTTCTTGATCCGAATAGTCGGGTTGGTGGAAAAGGACACTCCGTCCTGTCGCTGTACACGCAGTCAAAGCAGCCGCCTCTCACTCTCGACGGACCGACCTTCGTCGCCGCGTCCATCAGCTCTCCGCCGGTGACCTGTTCCAGCTTCTTCTCGTCCAGATTCTTGTTCTCGCACATGATAAATTCCTCCTTAAAATTTTTCAAATTTTGTAGGGACATTTCCCGTTGCCTAGATCCTTGGCGGCCTGCGTGTGGTTGCCAAAATAGGGGCAGTCCGTCGTCCTGTGCTTGCCGCATTTATAACAGTTATCGACGTAAAAATTCGCTGAATTGAGTCCCATGCCCAGTATGCTCCCTCCGCCGGTGACGCCTTCCAGTTCCTTCTCGTTCAATTTCTTCTCGTCCATGATGATCCCTCCTTATGATTTTTACGCGGCGTCCGCGTCGATCTCTTCCTCCGCCTCCTGTTCGGCCTGGCAGAGCTGGCCGTACCTTGCCAGCCACATGGCCATCCCCTCCCGGCTCATAGGCTCTCCGATGGGATTTGCCCAGTCCTCCTGGGTTATGACCCCCGCTTCCGGCGCCCAGTAGTATGGCACCTGGCCGTCCTCCGCCCCCAGCAGCTCCCCGCTCTTTGCCAGTGCCCACAGCGCCGTCTGCACGTCGTTCTGGCTCACGGCCCCGTCCGGTGCGAACGCCGTATCCGAAACGCCGCTCATGAGTCCCTGTTCCGTTGCCCACGCTATGGCGTCTCTGGCCTCGTCGTCCTCGGCCACGTCCGTGAACGGATACGCCGGCTCTTCCGCAGGCTCCGGCGTTGCCTCGGCCTCTTCACTCTCCGCCTCTGCCGCCGCCTCGGCCGCTTCTTCCGCCGCGCCGGACAGCACCCACAGCCCGTAGGCCAGATCGGCCCTGGTTGCTGTCTGCCCTATCCCGAACGTGTCGTCGATGTCCAGGGACCGCATCACGCCCTCCCCCAGGCACCAGGCCACGCCCTCGTGGTACCACTCCACCGCCGGGAAATCGTACGTCTTCCCCGCAGCCGTGGCGTAGCAGGGCATGAACGCCATATTCAGCGCTCCCAGCCAGGTCTTGCCGCTGCCCCGCTTCACCTGCATGTCGTTGATCATCACGTCCCGTGTCCGCAGTATCTCCCCCGAATTGGGGCTCACGATGCTGCTGACGGTACTGACCACGTAGTACTCCCCGTCTACCTTCCCCAGGTACATCATCTCATGCCCGTCGAAGCACAGCGCCGACCCCAGGGGCATCTGGTCCAGAATGAGCCTTTTTTCCTCCAGCGGCATGTTGGTCATGTCGATCTTCTCGATGTTCATATTGTATTGCCAGTTGCCGTTGCGCCCGATGTCCAGCCCGAAGCACTTATAGATGGTGCGTATCATGCCGGAGCAGTCCTCCGTGTCCAGCATCCCGCCCCATCCGTATGCGTCCCCCAGGCTCTCCAGCGCCACCATGGCGATGTTCCGCATGGTCAGGGGCAGGTACCCGATGCTGACCTTGGCCGTCTCGGGAACGAGCGCCATCTGCTTTTCATAGCCCCCGTCGGCCCGCCGCACAGGCAGGTAGACCACGTAGTTGTGATACGGCGACCGGTTGCCGATGAGCTCGTCCGGCTCTATATCCGTCACCAGCTCCAGCGCCGTTCCCTGGCTCAGCATGCGCACGGCCGTGTCCGGGTTGGAGTTGGACGCGTCTGTATATTCCTTGTTGCCGTACACCACCAGCAGCTTCTCCGCCGGCAGATCCCACGCGCTCAGCCACTCGTCCTTGTCCGCGCACAGCGCCACGTCCTCCGCCGGCACCCAGCCGGAGCAGCTGGATATCCGCGCCTGGTAATACTTCCCGTCCGCGGAGGTATTGTAAATGAGCATGGGTTCGTTGACCCGTATGGAGCTGAGCGCCTGGTAATCGAAGTCCGGGTCATTGGGATCGTCCTGAATGGGGTCCGGACTGGGGAACACCCGCAGCAGCGTACGCCTGACGGCGATGCCGTACCGCACGGGTTTCTCCTCGCTCTCGTCCGGGTCCAGGCAGTTGTCGATCATCGCCTGGTAGTAGTCCCAGTCGGCCTCTTCCCCCTCGCCGGTGTAGGTCCAGCCGAAGTAGTGCTCCGCGTCGGCCGTGGCCGACCTCTCCAGGTTCTCGTTGTACGCCTTGCCGTCGTATGTATCCGACCCGGTGCGCAGGTCCATGACCATGGTGCCCTCCTGCTCGGCGCTGTCCAGGTTGAACGCCTCTATTTCCTCCGGCGTCAATATGACCTGGTCCGCGCCGGCCTGCCTGTCCGCCCACCAATCGGCGTCGGACATTGCCGGCGTCACGCCGGGCATGAGCGTCACGGCCCCGTCCGCCAGCGCCCCTGGCGCCAGACAGAACGCCATCGCCGCCGCCAGCATCCCGCACAGTACCCGTCTCACTTTCTCGCGCATTTACCTTTCCTCCTAATGGGTGTGATGAAAGTCTGTTACGCGTTTATATATCGGATTTTTTGCCTGATTTGTCAACAGCTTTGTCCTGAATCGACAAAATCACGACCTGAATTGCATGTTTTTGGCCTTTCCCGTGTTGCACGGAGCCTCTTTGGCATGCTATCATAAGTCATAACAAACACACCGGGAGGATGTCATGTATACGTTCGACAAGCGCGCGTACGACCGGCGGGTCCGCTGGTTCCGCCAGGCCCGTTTTGGTATTTTCTTCCACTTCGGCCTCTATGCCATCCCCGCCCGCGGCGAGTGGGTCCGGAGCACGGAGCGCATGCCGGAGGAAGCCTACCAGCCCTTCTTCGACGCCTTCGACCCGACCCGCTTCGACGCCCGCGCCTGGGCACGCGCGGTCAAGGACGCCGGCGCCGCGTACGCCGTGCTCACCGCCAAGCACCACGACGGCTTCTGCCTTTTCGACGCGGACAACACGGACTACAAGTCCACCCGCACCCCCTTTGGCCGGGACATCGTCCGGGAGTTTCTGGACGCCTTCCGCGCGGAGGGGTTAAAGGTAGGGCTGTACTATTCCCTGCTGGACTGGCATCACCCGGACTACCCCCACTACGGCGACCGCCATCACCCCCTGCGGGACGACCCTGCCCGGACCAACGACGGCCGCGTCTGGGAGCGGTACGTGGACTATATGCACGCGCAGGTCCGCCAGCTCTGCACGGATTACGGCAGGCTGGACCTGATGTGGTTCGATTTCAGCTACGATGACATGCTTGGCGAGAAATGGCGGGCCGCCGATCTTGCCCACATGGTGCGCACGCTCCAGCCGGACATCCTGCTCAACAACCGTTTGGAGGCCAGCGGCGAGGGCTTCGGCTCCCTCTACCAGTGCCAACCCACCCCCTGGCACGGGGATTTTATCACCCCGGAGCAGATGATCCCGCCCGCCGGCCTGCGGGACGTGCACGGGGACCCGCTGGTCTGGGAGAGCTGCGTCACCATGAACAACAGTTGGGGCTATGTGCGCACCGACAGGCACTACAAGAGCGCGGACCTGCTCATTAAGAAGCTGGTGGAGTGCGTGAGCAAAGGCGGGAACATGATTTTGAACGTGGGCCCCACCGCCGCCGGGGAGTTCCCCCCGGAAGCCACGGCCATCCTGGACCGGATAGGCCGCTGGATGGCCAAGAACGCCGAGAGCATACGCGCCTGCGGCCCCGCGGACCTTCCCAAGCCCGATTTTGGCCGCTTCACCCGCAACGGCAATGCCCTGTACCTGCACATCTATGAAAACGCCCTGGGACCTCTTCCCGTGCCCCAAATACGCAAGAGCGATATCCTGTCGGCCTCCATGCTGGCGGACGGCAGCGAAGTGCCCCTGTCCTCCAGCTGGGTCCACAGCGACTACCCGGACGTGTGCTTTTTGGACCTGGGACCCGACCCGGCTCTGCCCGATAAGACGGACACGGTGGTCAAACTCCTGCTGCGGGAGGGCGCGTGATGCTCTCAGACGCCGTGCTCCGCCTGGCCGATGAACTCTGGCGGAAGGCTATGCCCACCCTGGGTCCGGCCGGACCCGCTCTGGAAGCCGCCATCGCCGCCGAGCCGGACCCGGACACGCGGACCCTGCTGGCCCTGGCTTATGGGACCCTGCCCATCTCCGACGCCGCCGTCGTGCCCATTCCCGTCATCTGCGGCTTCTGCGAGCACGCCCTCTTCCTGCGCCAGCACAGCCCCTATTGCCGGGACCTGTCCGAGGACATGTTCCTGCACTTCGTCTGGTACCCCCGGGTGAACTCCGAGGACCTGACCGACTGCCGCGCCTTCTTCTACCAGCGTCTGTCGCCGGAGACGGCGGGCCTGGACCCCCAGGCGGCCATTTTGGCGGTGAACCGCTGGTGCGCCCGGCACATGACCTATCAGTCCACCGACGAGCGTACGGAAAGCCCCATGACCGCTTACCGCACCGGCACAGGCCGGTGCGGCGAGGAGTCGGTGTTTCTGGTCACGGCTCTGCGCAGCGTGGGCATCCCCGCCCGGCAGGTGTACGTACCCTGGTGGGCCCACTGTGACGACAACCACGCCTGGGTGGAGGCATGGGACGGCGAGCGCTGGCGGTTTCTGGGCGCGTGCGAGCCGGAACCGGTCCTGGACCGGGGCTGGTTCTGCGACGCCGCCGCCAGGGCCCCTCTGGTCCACTACAGGACGTTTTTCGATGACCCCCAGGGGAATGACCCTCTGGTAGAAAAAATGGGCTCTGTGCGCCTGTACGGCGTCACAGAGCGATACGCCCCCACCGCCCCCGTCACGGTGCTTGTGCTGCGCCCGGACGGGAAACCCGCCGCCGGCGCGGCGGTGGAACTGGCCGTATTGAATATGGCCGCTTTTCGCCCCATTCTCCGGGGCCGCTGCGATGAAAACGGCCGCTTCACGGCCACCGTGGGCCTGTGCGACATGCTGGCGGAGGCCTTCTCCGGCGGCCTCACCGCCGCCGCCCTTGTCCGGCCGTCTGCGGCCAGCGCCGAGACGGTCCTGACCCTGGCCCCGCCGTCCGAGGGAACCGTCGACCTGGACCTTGCCCCGGCCCCGCCCTCGGCCCGGAACCGGGTCCCCGTGACCGCCGCCCGGCGGGAGGAAAACGCCGCCCTGTTGTCCGCCTGCGCCGCCGCCAGAGCGGACCGCGCCAAGCTTTGGCACAGGCCGGAATACGACCGCGCGGAGCCCCCCTGGCCCCGCTATTTCGCCCTGGCCGCCGGGAACGGGCCGGAGATCTGGCGCTTCTACGCCGCCCATGAGGGCCCTCAGCGGGTCCTGGCGGCCGAGATGCTGGGGGCTATGGCGGAGAAGGACCTGCGGGACGTGACCTATGAGGTCCTGGAGGGACACTTTCAGGCGGCTCTCCCCTACGCCGCTGCGGAACACTTCCAGGCCGAGATCCTGAACCCCCGCATCGGCCTGGAGCCGCTGGAATACTGGCGTCCCAGCGTTTTGGCGGCGCTGGACGAGGGGCAAAAAAGCGCCTTCCGGGCCCATCCGGAGGCGCTCATGAGGTATATCCGGGCCAGCTTTCCCGACTCGGCAGGCAATCATTACCCCGCCCTGTCCATGACCCCCGGCGCCGTTCTGGCCAGCGGTCAGGCCGACGAAACTGGCCGGAAAACGCTCTTCGCGGCGGTGCTGCGGACATTGGGCGTGCCCGCCCGGCTGGACCGGTCAGACGGGGCGGCGCAGTACTGGAAAAACGGGGCGTACCAAGGCTTTGACGGCTTTTCCGGCGGGTCCTGGGAGGCGATTTTCGAACCCGACCAGGGGGAAAAACCGGCCTATGGGAGGGACTGGTCCCTGGCAAGGCTGGAGGGCGACCGCTGGCGCGTTCTGGACCTTTCCGGGACGGCGGAGCCATACCGCAAACGCCTGCGGCCCGGCCACTACAGGCTCGTCACGGTCCGGCGGCTGCCCAGCGGGAAGGTCCTCGCCAGGGTGCGCGCATGCAAGGGCGCACCATGGGCGCTTGCACCCCTGCCTCTGACCCTTCGTAAGGCGCCTTTAGAGGACATGCAGACCTTGATACCACTGGATTTTTCCGCTCTCCGGGACGGCCCGGATGCAAATGTCCCAAAAAGCGCCCATTGTGGGACATTTTGGGACAAAAGTGGGACATTTGGGGACATAATGGGCGCTTGGAGCGTTTTCTGCTTCCTCCGGCCGGGGGCGGAGCCCACGGAACATATGCTGCTGGAACTGGCCGACGCGGCCCCCGCCCTGCGGGCCCGGATGGACAGGGGCCTGGTCCTGGCGCTGGTGTTCCGGACGGCCGAGGAAACGCAAAGCCCCAACCTGGAGCGGGTCCTGGAGGCTCTGCCCGGCGCGCGGGTGCTCATCGACCCGGACGGCCGGGCGGGGGACGATCTGGCCAGGCAGCTATTTTTAGAGCCCGGAGAGCTGCCCTTGCTGGCCCTCATCGACAACCGGCACCGGGGCCGCTTCGCCAGCGCCGGGTACCGGGTGGGGGCCGTGGACCTGGCCATCCGGCTGGCAGCGCTGATCATGGCCCCGGCCGGGGAAGAGACGAACACACAAGGAGGTATACCCCATGGAGAAGATATTCTTTGAGGCGTGCTGCGGCTCCGCCGCCGACGCCATCGCCGCCTTTGCCGGCGGCGCGGACCGGGTAGAGCTCAATTCTGACCTCTTTCACGGCGGGCTCACCCCCACATTGGGCGCGCTGCGGACCGTGAAAAAGCACGCCCCCGCTCTGCCGGTGATGTGCATGGTCCGGCCAAGGGAGGGCGGGTTTTGCTACACCGAGACGGAATACGAGACCATGCTGGAGGACGCCCGGCTGTTCGTGGAAAACGGGGCCGACGGCATCGTGTTCGGCTTTCTGCGGCCGGACGGCACGGTGGACGCGGACCGGTGCCGGGAGATGCTGGCGGTCATCGGGGACAGGCAGTCCGTGTTCCACCGGGCCATCGACGTGACGCCGGACGTGATGGCGGCGCTGGACACGCTCATGGACCTGGGCGTGACAAGGGTGCTGACCAGCGGGCAGAGGCCCACGGTCCCCGAGGGGGCGCAGACCATCCGGGCGATGATCGAGCACGCCGCAGGGCGGATAGAGATACTCCCCGGCGGAGGCGTCACGGCGGAAAACGCCGCCTGGTGCCGGGACACCATCGGGACAAGGTATCTGCACGCCGCCATGCACCGCACCGCCTATGACCATAGCTGCGACGGCAATCCGGCCATATATTTCGGCGGCGCGGTCTATCCCCCCGAGGATAGGTACCTGCTCACCCACGCCGAGGACGTGGGGGCGTTCCTGCGCCGGGCCAACGGCGGTTTATGAGCGGCAACGTCTTGGCAAACGGGAAGTCAGCGTGACGCCACCAGACAGATGATACCGACGATGATCAGCAAAACACCCACGGTTCGATTCACAGTCAAAGCCAGTTCAGAGGGCTCGGCGTCTTTAAAATGCCAACCATATCCCAGCATCCACGCCGTCCGGGGCCAGATCGTCTGGAACGCGCCCAATGCCAGCAGAAGCACCGCCAGCACAGGACTGGGACCGGAATGCCCCTGACCGGCTGCGTCCAGCGATAATACGTCCCACAAAACCTCTCCCGGCGCATAGCCTGAGGCCTCCGGGTCATAGTCGCCGCTCCATCCGCCGTGGCCAAAGCTTTCATCCTTTGTCCAATAGTATCTGGAACCGTCCGGGTAAGTGATATCCAAATCAACAGAATTACCGCCTCCGCCGGAGATGGCAAACCGGTAGACGACCCCATCACAGCTGACGGTTCCCTGTTCCCGGTCCACGGTGTAGGTTTTCCCATTATGCGTGACATCATAATGATCCGGGTCTTCTTTGGTTTGGCAGCCACATAAGGCGAACACAAACAATAACGCCGCGATCCGGAGGCAAAAACGTTTCATCAAAAGCTCCTCCTCTCAAATCTCGTTTTGTCGAACGGTCGTCCATCCGACATTGCACACGATCGACAGCGCCCACGCGTCGGGAAGGACGCGGGGCGCTGTTTCCTTATCGGGAGGCGATGACCGACACCAGGTAGAAGGGTGCGGCGTCGTTGGGGTGGGTCCGGGTGAGGGTGATATCCACCGTGTGGGGCTTGTCCTCCCCGTGGACCAATAAGTCCTGTAAATACAGACAGTCCCCCCAGTCCTCGTCAAAGTTGGCGTCCAAAATCACCGCGTTCGCCTCGTCCCCGTCCACCACCGCCTTGGCGACGGGGGCGGGTTTTTTTACGCTCTTGCGGTACTGGACCGCCAGGCACGTGCCCTCCACGGTGAAACGGATGGCGTCGCCGGTGCGGCCGGCGGTGTATCCATGGCGGAACATCTCCGTGATGTGCGCCTGGGGCGTATCGTCCGGGACGAAGCCGGACAGGGTCGGCGAGGCGTTGTGGTTTTGCCAGCGGGTACTGCGCTCGTAGGCGTTGGCGGTCAGAGGTTCAGGAAGCGGCATATCCCGCTCAGGCGGCGCGCCGGCGTCAACAGCGGCCTTCACCCGGTCCAGAAGCGCCGTCACCGCCGAGGCAACCAGGGCGTGGCCCAAGTCGTTGGGGTGCAGGTCGTCCGGCGTCACGTCCCGGGCCGGGATACGGCCGTCCCGGACCTGGGGCCACAGCGTGGCACGCATGCTCACGGAGGGAAGGTCGTAATGCTCCCCCACCTGCCGGTGCACGTCCTCGGCGCTGCCGCCGTCGTCATAGCGGACGTTGTGCAGCAATACGACGGCCGCGCCGGTCCTGTAAACCCGGCGGACAAGACCCTCGTAGGTCTCCCGGAAATGGCCGGTGTTCTCGTCGTTGACGGAAAATTCTATCACCACCGCGTCCGGCCTGTAACGGAGCAGATCGTCCTGGGCGCGGGCGGCGCCGAACTGGGACGTGGTGCCGCCGATGCCGGCGTTGACGGCCCGGATACGGGCCGTGGGGAAGCTTTTGCGCCACCAGTCCGCAACCAGGCTGGCGTAGCACAATTCCGGCTTTGAGGCCAGGCTGCCCTGGGTGATGGAACCTCCCAGAAAGCCCACGCAGATATTTTCCCCGCGGGCGGCACGGTCCATGACAGAGCGCAGACGGGACCAATTGCCCCGGCGCACCACGGCTTTTTCCATGTCCATGTCCATCGTTCAGTCCTCCTGCATGCGCAGCACCAGCAGCCGGGACCGGAAGTCCCCCCACAGGGGCTCCAGGGGCAGGCCGCCGTACAGCAGCGTGTCCCCGCCGAAGATCCGGTCCGTGCCCTCCAGGCGGTAGCTGGCGGCGGGGTCAAGACCTTGCAGCAGCACCCGGCGGGAGCGGCGGTTGGCGGCGGCCAGGACCTGCACGTACGTGACCAGGGCGGTGCGCCTGTCGCGGCTCACCACCTGCCAGCAGTCGAAGGCGTGGTTTTCCCTGTAAGAGGCCAGGCGGTAGTAGCCGCCGGTGCGGAGAAGAGCGTTAAAGCGGTGGTAAAGGGCGATCTGGCCGGGTATCTGCGAGCGCTCTTCCTCCGTGAGCTTTCGCGGGTCCAGCTCATAGCCAAAGGTCCCCGCCAGGGCCACATGGCCGCGGGTGTCCATGGGCGTGGTCCGGCCCACCGCGTGGTTGGGACAGGCGGAGACGTGGGCTCCCATGGTGGCGAGGGGATAGACGAGGGCCGTGCCCTCCTGTATCGCCAGACGCTCCACGGCGTCCGTGTCGTCGGAGCACCAGATCTGGGGGCTGTAGTAGAGCATGCCGGGGTCGTACCTTGCGCCGCCGCCGGAACAGTTTTCCAGCAGAACATTTGGAAAGCGCGTACAAAACCGCTCCTGTAATTCGTACACCGCCAGCACGTAGCGGTAGGAAAGCTCCCCCTGCCGGTCGCCGGGGAGGCCTGTGCTGCCAAGGTCGGAGAGCTGGCGGTTCATGTCCCACTTCACGTACTCGATGTTGGCGCAGGTCAGTATGGCCTCGATGCGGTCCCAGACGTATTCCAGCACCTCCCGGCGGGTCAGGTCCAGGACGTACTGGTTGCGGCACAGGCCGGCCGGCCGGCCGGGGACTTGCAGCGCCCAGTCCGGGTGGGCGCGGTAGAGGTCCGAATCCGGGGAGATCATCTCCGGCTCCATCCACAGGCCGAACTTCATCCCCATGGCGTTCAGCTCGTCCGCCAGCCGCTTCAGGCCGCCGGGCAGCTTTTCCTCGTTCACGTACCAGTCGCCAAGGGCGCGGTTGTCGTCCCGGCGGTCGCCGAACCAGCCGTCGTCCAGCACGAACATCTCCATGCCCAGCGCCGCGCCGGACCTGGCCATGGCCAGCAGCTTCTCCGTGTCGAAGTCGAAGTAGGCTCCCTCCCAGCTGTTGAGCAGGACGGGCCGCTTTTTGTCCTTCCACTCGCCGCGGAGCAGGTGGCCGCGGTACAGGTCGTGGAGGGTGCGGGTCATGCCGCCAAGGCCGTGATGGGAGTAGACCAGCACCGCCTCCGGGGCCTGAAAGCTCTCCCCGGCGGACAGCTTCCAGCAGAAGTCATAGGGGCTCACACCCAGAACAGAGCGGACCTGGCCGTGCTGGTCGACCTCCGCCTGGGCCTCGAAATTGCCGGACCAGACCAGGTGCATGGCGTAGACCTGGCCCTGGGTCTGGGTCGTGCCGGGGGTCAGAAGGGCCAAAAACGGCTGGGCCTGGTGGCTGGTCTCCCCCCGCTCGGAGAAGACTCCCTGCCGTCCCACGGCCAGGCGTTGGCGCTGGATGACGCGCTCACGGGCCCAGGAGCCGTGGAGCGTGAGCAGTTCAAAGTCCCGGTCGTCCATGTCCAGGCACGCGGACAGGACCTTGGTGAGATAAATCACCGGCTCCTTCGCGCCGGTGTTGCGGATGACCGCGCTGCGGGTGAGGGCGTCCAGGTCCTCAAAGACCGTGTATTCCAGATCTACCTCCAAACCCAGCACGTCGTCCGCCAGCGTCACGGTCAGGGACGTGCAGTCGTGCGCAGAGCCGAAGGTGGCGGGAAGGCCGGGCAAGGGGCGCTTGCCCTTTTGTATGCTGTGGCGGCGGTAGGAAAGCTCCACGGCGTTGTGGCCGGCGGTTGTGCGAATTTCCAGACAGTGGGTGCGAAAGTCCCCTACCCCGCCGGTGGGGTATTCAAAGGGCGCCGCGTCCAGAAAGCTCAGCTTGTCGCGGGCGCTGCGCGCCGGGGTGTAGGGCGGCTCGTCCGTGCGGGCCAGGTACGCGGCGTCCGTGCCGCGCAGGCGGGGGCCGTAGTAGCAGTGCAGAAGATAGCCGTCCCGCGTGCCCATGCAATAGCTGGTGTGCGGGGTGTCCAGCTTGAAAAGGCGGTTTTTTTCGTCGTATAAAATGCCCATGCGGTTTACTCCGTCTTTATTGAAGTCCGTCCATCAGGCCCTGATACGCCTGGCGGCTTTGCTCGTATACGTCCAGCGTTTTGCGGTCGATGAGGCCGAAATTCTCCCCGGTGGTGTGAAGCGCGCCGTTGTCCCACCAGAGGCAGGGGATGCCGTATTCCGCCGCGGCGGAGACGTAATATTTGGCCCACGCGTACCGGGTGTCGCCGTTATCCTTGTCGATGCAGCCCATCTCGTCAATGACCACCGGCACGCCCTTTTGCACGTACATATAGTTCAGGCTGTCCAGCATGCCCGCGATGGCGTTCTGGCCGTCGGCGGTGAAGGTATCCGCCAGAGAACGGGTGTTCAGGCAGAGATCGTACGGCGTGTAGGCGTGGATGGAGAGCATCAGGCGGCCGTCGGCGCTGTCCTTTGGCATTTGGAACCGGCTCAGCAGCGCCGCGCCGGGAGAGCCGGCGTAGGGGCTCACGATCACGTACCGGTCCGCGTTATAGCCGCCGGCGGCGCGGATGGCGTCCAGAGCGGTCTGGTTGAGCGCGTTCACCACGTCCAGCGCCGCGAGGCACTGGGCGTTGCCCGCGTCCACGTTCCACTCGTAGGAGGCTCCCTCGATGCGGGGCTCGTTCATGGTCTGGAAAATGAGCCGGTGGTCCGTGTCGGCAAAGCGGGCGGCGATCTGGGTCCAGAGGGCGGCCAGATATTCCTTTGCCGCAGCCTCGTTGTCCGGCGCGGGGTAGTAGACGCCGTTGTCGTGGTGGGCGTTGACGATCACCGTCAGGCCGGCGTCCAGGGCCTGGTCCACGACGGTCTGCACGCGGTCCAGCCAGGTCTCGTCGATGGTATAGTCCGGCGCGCCGGACGTGTGGCCGCTCCAGGACACCGGGATGCGCACCGTGTCAAAGCCCAGGTCGGCAAGGGCCGTAAATAATTCCGGCGGCGTGACGGGATTGCCCCAGGCGGTCTCGGTGGGCGCGTCAAAGGTGTTGCCCAAATTCCATCCGATCTTCATCTGCACCGGCTCCCCTCCCCCGTCGGCCAGGGCCGTCGGGCCGGCAACGGCCAGCAGCAGCGCGGCCAAAAGCATGCTTGCAATGGTTCGTCTCATGGCGTGTTGCCCTCGCTTTCCATGGTTTCCGTATGTATGCGGCAGGCCGTGCCTGCCTGCTCGATTTGAAGCCCCTCCGCTTTGCCCCGGACGGTCACGGTAATGTCGTCCCCGGTCCGGCGGGCGGTGATGTCCAGCACGGGCGCGCCGGCGGTATCGCACACCCGGCGGGCGGCACAGGCGCCGTCGGCCAGGGCGTAGATGCGAACCGTCAGGTCCTTCGTATAGTCGTAGTCGGGTACATCGTCCCGGCCGCCGATGGGCAGGAGCGTGTTCTCCCGCACGTAGAGCGGCAGGGAGAAAAAGTCAAAGCTCTCCCGCCGCCAGCCGGTCCCCTCCACGCTCTCGCCGGTGAGCAGGTCTGTCCAGGTCCCCCGGGGCAGGTAGTAGTCCACGCTGCCGTCAGAGCGGAACACGGGGGCCACCAGAAGCGCGTCCCCCAGCATGTACTGCCGGTCCAGGTCCTCGCAGCCGGGGTCTTCAAATTCCAGCAGCATGGGGCGCATCACGGGCACGCCTGTGCGGCTGTTGTCCGCCGCCAGGGCATAGAGGTACGGCATCAGGCGGTTTTTGAGTTTCGTGAACCGGCGGCATACTTCCACCGCCTCCTCCCCGAACAGCCAGGGCACCCGGTAGGAGGCGGAGCCGTGGAGGCGGGAGTGGGTGCTGAGAAGGCCGAAGGCCAGCCAGCGTTTGTACACGTCCGGCGGGGCGGTGCCCTCAAAGCCGCCGATGTCATGGCTCCAATAGCCGAACCCGCTCAGGCACAGGCTCAGACCTGCCCGCATGGACTCGGCCATGGACACGTAGGTGCTGTTGCAATCCCCTCCCCAGTGGACCGGGAAGCGCTGGCCGCCTACGGTGGCGCTGCGGGCAAAGACCACGGCCTCATGCTCGCCTTTCACCTCGCGTATCACGTCGAACACGGCTTTGTTATAGAGGTATGTATAGTAGTTGTGCATCCGCTCAGGGTCGCTGCCGTCGAAGTAGACCACGTCGGTGGGGATGCGCTCGCCGAAGTCCGTCTTGAAGCAATCCACACCCTGGGCCATCAGGCGGCGCAGGTTGTCCTGGTACCAGGCCGTGGCGGCGGGGTTGGTGAAGTCCACCACCGCCAGACCCGCCTGCCACAGGTCCCACTGCCATATGTCGCCGTTGGGCTTTTTCAAAAGATAGCCCTTCTCCGCCGCCTCGTCGAAGGCGGGGCTGTGCTGGGCAAGGTAGGGGTTTATCCACACGCAGACCTTCAAACCCTTTTCGTGCAGCCGGGCAAGAAGCCCCTCCACGTCGGGGAACATGTCCCGGTCCCACTGGAAGCCGCACCACTCGTTTTCCCGCATCCAGAAGCAATCAAAGTGAAATACCCGCAGGGGGATGTCCCGCGCGCGCATGCCGTCCACAAAGCCCATGGCGGTCTGCTCGTCGTAGCTGGTGGTGAAGGATGAGGACAGCCACAGGCCGAAGGTCCAGGCCGGGGGCAGCGCCGGCCGGCCGGCCAGGGCCGTGTACCGCGTCAGAACGCCTTTCCGGTCCGGCGCGCCGATGAGAACAAAGTCCAGGCTCTGGCCGGGGACGCTGAACTGCACCTTCGTCACCGCCTCGGAGCAGACCTCGAAGGACACGGGTCCCGTGTCGTCCACCAGAAGGCCGTAGCTGTTGGAGCTTAGGTAAAAGGGGACGTTTTTATAGGCAAGCTCGCTGGACGTGCCACCGTCCTCGTTCCAGATATCCACACGCTGGCCGTTGCGGACAAAGGGGGTGAACCGCTCCCCCATGCCGTATATCTTCTCGCCTACGTCCACCTGGAGCTGGCACATCATATGGGGCCCTTCCGGCGTGTCCGCGCAGCAGAGGATGGGAGAGCCGAACCGCTCCCCCACGTTGGTGAGCTTCCGGCCGTCGTAGTAATACGTCAGGGTGCAGGGCGGCTTTTTGTGGATCGCCAGCGTCAAAAGACCGGAGGCGACGGTGAGCGTGTCACCGTCGTCCCGGATGTCCAATGGGCAGCGGCGGTCGTCCAGGTCGAACCGGGGCATTTTCCGCCGCACGCCTTTGAAGTGCACCGTCCGCAGACGCAGCATGTCCGGCTGGGGCGAGGATATGCTTATTTCCAGCGCGGGGCCGTCCAGGCTCCGGCCGTCATGTTTGTAGGGGACCGCGAAAAGAGATACCTCCCGGCCGTCCCCGCTTTGGCGGACCTGGCGTATCTGCTCGCAGTTGTAGGTCGTCACGCCTGGACGCATGAGCCACTCGCCGTTATGAAATTTCACGTCTCGTCCCTCCTGTCACTGTGCCTCGGACCGGGGTCAATTACATGATCTTGCGAAACAGGGCCTTGAAGTCCTCCACAGACGCCGGCTTGGGGTTGCCGGGGGCGCAGGCGTCCGCGGCGGCGGACTGGGCCAGGAAGTCCAGGTCCTCTTCCTTCAGCTTGTCCAGCCTGGCGGGGATGCCCACGTCGGCGGACAGCTTCTTCACCGCGTCGATGGCGGCGGCGCGGTACTGCTCCTGGGTCATATCGTCCACGCCTTTCACTCCCATGGCGCGGGCGATCTGGCGATACTTCTCGCCGGTGGCGCCGGCGTTATACTCCATCACGATGGGCAGCATCATGGCGCATGCCACGCCGTGGGGCGTGTCGTACACCGCGCCAAGGGTGTGGGCCATAGAGTGGGCGATGCCCAGACCTACGTTGGAAAAGCCCATGCCGGCGATATACTGGCCAAGGGCCATATTTTTGCGGCCCTCCGGGTCGTTCTTCAGGGCAGAGCGCAAGTTGGCGGAAATGAGCCGGATGGCCTCCAGGTGGAACATGTCCGTCATCTGCCAGGCGGCGGCGGTGGTATAGCCCTCGATGGCGTGGGTCAGCGCGTCCATGCCGGTGGCGGCGGTCAGGCTCTCGGGCATGGACAGCATCATGTCCGGGTCTACCACGGCCACGTCGGGGATGTCGTGCACGTCCACGCAGACAAATTTGCGCTTGCGCTCCACGTCGGTGATCACGTAGTTTATCGTGACCTCGGCGGCGGTGCCGGCGGTGGTGGGCACGGCGACGGTGAACACCGCGTGGTTCTTCGTGGGAGCCACACCCTCCAGGGAGCGCACGTCGGCAAACTCCGGGTTGGTGATGATGACGCCAATGGCCTTGGCGGTGTCCATGACGGAGCCGCCGCCTACGGCCACGATGCTGTCGGCCTGGAAAGCTTTGAAGGCGGCCACGCCGGATTGGACGTTCTCGATGGTGGGGTTGGGCTTGATGTCGGTGAAGACGGTGTAGTCCATGCCCTTTGCCTTCAGGCCGTTCAGGATGACGTCGATCTGGCCGGACCTGACCGCGTGGCTGCCGGAGGCGATGAAGACCTTTTTGCAGCCGTGAGCGGCCAGCTCGTTGGACACCTCGGCCACGGCTCCCGCGCCGTGATAGGAGACGTTATTCAGTACGATGCGATTTGCCATTGTGTGTTCCTCCTGATAAATTAATATGTCATATTGTACCCAATTTCCGAACGGTGTCAATACGCTTGCTTCATGCCCATTGGCCATCGTCTGTGCGTATTTTCATCTCCATGGGCGCAAGGGATACCCGCGCCCCGTCCAGGGGGAAGGACTGCTCGCGGAGGGTGTTGTTGAAAAAGAATCGGTACGCGCCGCCGGGGCCGGTGCGGGTGGTGACCTCCACGCCTACGGGCAGGTCAGCAAGCGTCGGGATATCAAGCTCCCGGCAGATCTCCGTCAGCAGCGTCCGGTACAGGGACCGCTGGCCTACCGTGCCCACGTAATAGGCGCGGCCAGCGCCAAAGGCGTTTCTCGTGACGGCGGCGCTCCCGGCGTAAAACTTCTCGGTGTACCGTGCCCAGACGTCGGCTCCCTCCGGGGCCAAAATATCGCACCAGCCGGTGACGGTGAAGCGCTCCCCGGCGGGAGTCTCGATGCGGTTATGCCTCTCGCCGATGGCGTCGTATTCCTCCACACGGCAGCCGCACAAATGGCGGAAGACCGTGGGCAGGCTCTGGCCGAAAATACAGTTGTTGTGCGCGTCCTTCACGCCGCTGCGGTTGGTGAGCACCACCGTGCCGCCGGCTGAGGCGAAGGCCTCCAGCCGGGACGCCAGGGTCGGGTCCGTCACGTAATGGGTGGGGACCAGCACCGCCTTGTACCCCGCCAGGGGCGCGTCCTGGGCGATCACGTCCACGTTGACCCCCAGACTCATGCACCCGTCCTGGAACAGGCGGAGCTGGGTCCAGTAGGCAAAATCGCGGCTCTGGCGCTGGTTCTTGAGGGCAAACTCCTGGTCGGGGCCGTATAATATCGCCACGTCGCTGCGGATGGCCGTTTTGTCCAGGTCAGGAAGCGCTTCCAGCCGGCGGCAAAAATGGCCGATCTCCGCAAGACGGCGGTTGTCCCGGTCGTCGTGGTCCAGGATGCCGTGGCCCAGCATCTCCGCACCCGAACAGGCCGAGCGCCAGCGGAAAAAGCTCACCAGGTCCGCTCCGTGGGCCACGGCCTGCAGCGCGTAGCCCTCCAGCATGCCCGGCTCCGGCGCGGCTCCCATGGGGCTCCAGCAGCCCCCCGCGCCGCCAAGCTGCTCCAATATCCAGAAATTCCTGCGCTTGAAGCCCCGAATGAGATCCAGGCCGAAGGCGTTGGAATAGAGCGCCTCCGGGTCCTCCGGCAGCTCCATGGGCGGGTAGTTGTCGTAGGCCGCCACGTCCAGGGGCGCGAAGACCTGGTAGAAGTCCGGCATGTTGGCGGGAAACCAGCCGTTGGTGGTCACCAGCGCGGCCGGGTCATGGGCCTTGATGATGTCCCGCTGGCACCGAACAAAATCCGCCAGGGACCAGGCGCCGAAGCGCTCATAGTCCAGCATGCAGGCCGGGTTCATCCAGTCCGGCATGTACGCTTTCGTCACGGGCGGCTCGATCTGCTCCCAGGCGGTGATCTGGCCGCTCCACACGTCCGTGCCCCAGGCGCGATTCAGCGCGGCCAGAGAGCCGTACTTGTCCCGCAGCCAGCCACGGAAGGCCTCCCGGCAGGCGGGACAGGTACAGTGGTTGTTTTCCAGCTCGTTGTCAAGCTGCCAGGCGAAGACCGACCGCCGGCCGGCGCAGCGCTTCGCCATCTCGTCCGTGATACGCGCGGCGTAGCGGCGGAACACCGGGCTCTGGATGCACCGGTGGCCTCGGATGCCCAGGTCGATGGGCCGGCCGTCCGGGCCGCACTGGACCGTCTCCGGGTGGTCTGTGTACAGCCACATGGGGGCGCTGTTGGTGGGGGTGCACAGAAGCACCTGCATCCCCTGCCCCGTTATCACGTCGATGGCGTCGTCCAGCCAGCCGAAGTCGAACCGGCCGTCCTCCGGCTCCATACGCCCCCAGGCAAACTCCCCCAGGCGCACCACGTGTACGCCAAGCTTCTTCATCCGCGCGGCGTCCCGCTCCCAAAGGGACCGGTCCCAGTGCTCGGGGTAATAGGCCATGCCGATCTTGATCATACGCTCTTCCTCACATCGTCAGCGGTTCAAAGGACGATCTTCACCGTGTGCGCTTTGCCGTCCGCGGGTCTTGGTATCACCGGACCGGCGGGCGCGCCGTCCAGGGTGTATACGCTCTCCGGACCGGACCGGAAACGGTCGGCGCTTCCCTCCACCTCTACCCGGACCGTGCCGTCCGGCAGACGCAGGGTGTAGGCCATACGCGTCTGGCCGTCCGGCAGCACCGGCGAAAAGCGGAGGGTATCCCGGCGCACGTCCACGCCAAGAAATTCGTACACCGCCAGGCTCAGCCAGGAGGCGGTGCCGGACAGCATGGGGCCGATGTTCTCCCCGGTCTCGCTGTTGTTGTACTGGGTGCAGAAGCGGGGGTTGCCCTTGAGGACGAAGGGGTCGTCCAGGGTCCGGTAGGGCACCGTGCGCTCGATCATGAAAAACGCAAGCGCCGTCAGCCTCCTGCTCAAAGCCGGGTCGCGCACGGTCTTGGCCGCCTGTAAAGACGCCACCGTGGCCATCATGGCCGCGTGCTTGAATACGCCGCCGTTTTCCCGGTCGCCGGGGAAATAGAGGGCCGTGCCGGTGTCCACTCCCAGGCGGTCGTAGTCCACCAGGGTGCACAGCTTGAGTCCCGCGTCGGTCTTCAAGTACCGCTCCACCGCGTCCAGCATGGAGGCGATCTGCTCCTCCCCGGCCACGTTGGCCAGGATGGACCAACTGTAGGAGTTGAGGTAGTAGCTGCCGTCCACGGCCGGGTCCAGGCTCAGGCCGTCACCCGGCGCGCCAAGATAGGTGTAGGGCCGGCCGTCGTTGATGAGGCAGCGGGCAAACCAGCCGCGCTTCCAGGCGTGGCGCTGCATGCTCGCCGCCACACGCGCCGCCAGAGCCGCGGCCTTTTCCCCGTCCGCTGACCGGCCGATGGGTCCGGCCAGCTCCGCCGCCTCGTCTGCGGCGATCTTCAATAGACAGGCGTTCATCACGCTCTCGGACAGGGTATTTTCCCAGGCGGCTCCCCAGCGCTGGCCCTTTTCCTCCAACTGCTTGCGGTAGCGCCGCTCCTTCTCCGGTCCGTCCAGCACCTCCCGGTCCAGGCGGAGAGTGTCGTTCCAGTCCGCTTTGTCCAGAAGGGGCAGGCCGTGGGCGCCTACGGAGATGGAGCCGGAGTATTCCAATATGGCCATAATGGTGTCCCACAATGGCCGGACAGTGTCCGTGCCGGCCACGGGAAAGCTCTCCCGCAAAAAGCCGTAGTCCCCCGTCAGGGTCACGTAGCGATACACCGCCTGGACCAGCCAGAGCTGGTCGTCCGAGCACTCCCCCGGCTCCTTGCCCCGGACGGTGAAGTTGTGGTAGGCGTAGCCCATGGCGAACACGTTTTTCACCCACGGCACGATCAGCTCCTTCACCAGAGCGCTCCTGCCCATGGCGCAGAGATAATACATGGACGCGTAGATGTCCTGTATCTCCCGAAAGCCGGTCTCCCGATAGGACTTCTGGGTCCAGGCAAAGGCGCGGGACACATAGGTCTGGTACAGAACCTGGAAGGGCAGGTTCCAGCGGACGTAGGCGTCCAGGCGCTCGTCGCCGGTGGCCGGCTCCAGATAGGACCCGTAGGTATCCCAAAACCGCTCCACGCCTTCCAGCGTCGCCGTCAGGGCCGCCGGGTCCGCGTATTTGTCCAGAAGACAGGCCAATGCGCCGTCCAGCTCCGCCGCCGCGTCGCCGTCCGTCTCCAGCATGCCCACAAATTCGTCAATGACCGCCGTTTGGCCGGCCTTCACGGTAAAGGTCTTGCCCATGGCGAAAAAGGGCGTCATCTTTCGGCTGTACCGGCTGGGCAGATGGACGGCCAGCTCCGGCCGGGCCAGCGTGCCACGGCCGATGAAGTCGGGAAGGCTGGTGCAAAATTCGTCAAAGCCCTCCCCCGCGCACAGCAGCGCCGCGAAGCGCTTCTCCCCACGACAGCCCTTGGGCTTGTGGTGCACCGTCATGGCGGCGGGCCGGCCGTCTCGGTAGTATATCTCGCTCTCGGCCACGATGTTGGCGTACACGATGTCGTTGGCGATGGTGGCGGGGTCGGTGATGCCGAACATGCCGGTCATGACGATCTTCAGGGTCCGGTCCCGGTCCGTGCGGTTTTCGATCTCCACACGCTGGGCCTCCACCGCCGTGGGCATGCCCTGCTCCTGGGGCAGAAGGAAGATCGTCCGGCGCACCGTGAGGCCGCAGGCCGTCTCACAGGTGATCACGCTGCGGCCCTGGCTGTGCAGACAATGGGCGGAGGCGACGTTTTCGTCCACGCCGGCGGAGTAGAAGATCTGCCGGCCGTTCTCGGCCAGATAGAACTGCCGGTTGGCCGGTTCCCCGTTTTCCTCCGGCTGGAGCACATAGCGGGTGGCCAGGACCTGGGTACCGCCGGAGGCGCGGAAGGATCCCCTGCCCAGGCCGTCCAGGGCGCTCTTGGGGGTGGTGTACAGCGGATGGGGGTACCCTGCCCGGTCGCCAAGCAGCAGGTTCACCGGATAGTGGGTCCCCACCGGGTAGGCCTTCAGGTCCAGCAATAACTCGCCCTTTTCGTTAAGATTGCCGGGGCCGGCCAGTACCCGGTCCCGCACGTCCAGGACCTCAGCCGCCACGTCCGCCGGGACGGGCGAGCTTCCCCGGGCCGTCAAATGGATGACCTGGCCGTCCCGGACGCAGAAGGCCTGGTCGCCGGTGAAGTCCGCCAGATACGCGGCCACCGCCGGCCGGTTCATGAGATACGCGCAGACGGGCGCTTCATAGGGCAAGCCCAGAAAGCCCAGGGCCGCCGTGCGGTCCGCCGTCAGAAATTCCCCGTCCCACGCGCCCTGGTCCAGATGGCCGGCAAAGCGCGAACCTATCACGGCATGGGCCGTTTTGGTCTGGGTCCTGGCCTGTTCCTGTTGAAAAAACATAGTCCACACCTCTGATATGAAAAATTATTGTCTCGTCAGATCGCGCACGCAGCCCACGGATGGACGCGGACCGCGCCGGTACTTTGAATATACTCTGTATGTCCACGGCCGTCAACACCGCTTTTTCCGCCGGGTCTGTTGGCGCGTGGCGCGCCGGCCGGGCTATCTATAAAGAATTCTTATGGGTCCTATGGCAAAATGTGATAAAACCGGCGGGACAATTGGGCGCAAAGACCAGAGGATTTGACAAAATGTGCAAATCCGGGGCCTGAATTTGGGCATTGTGCCTTGACAATCGAACACACCGGGTTTATCATGCGTACAATGAAACGGCAAGGACGTCGCGACAGGCAGTCGGGGCGTCCTCGCCGTTTTTTAAAGTTTTGGAAAGGAAAGGAAAGAAAAAATGGAAGCAATACTGGAGAGCGTGTCCGGCGAGATATTCGCCGTGTGGTTCCTGATCGGCGCGGCGCTGGTGTTCTGGATGCAGGCGGGCTTTGCCATGGTGGAGAGCGGCTTCGCCAGGGCAAAAAACGCGGGCAACATCCTGATGAAGAACCTGATGGACTTCTGCATCGGCACCTGCGTGTTCATCCTGATCGGTTTCAGTCTGCTGCTGGGGGAGGATGTGCTGGGCTTCATCGGCAGGCCGGGGTTCGACATCTTCACGGCCTATGAAAACTTTGACTGGTCCAACTTCGTGTTCAACCTGGTCTTCTGCGCCACCACGGCCACCATCGTGTCCGGCGCTATGGCGGAGCGGACAAAATTTTTGTCCTACTGCATCTACTCCGGGGTGATCTCGGCGCTGATCTATCCCATTGAAGCCCACTGGATCTGGGGCGGCGGCTGGCTGAGTCAGCTTGGGTTCCACGATTTCGCCGGGTCCGTGGCCATCCACATGGTGGGCGGCGTGTGCGCGTTCATCGGCGCGGCGCTGGTGGGGCCGCGTATCGGCAAGTTCACAAGGGACGACAAGGGCAAGGTCACAAAGGTCAACGCCTTCCCCGGCCACAACATCCCCCTGGGAGAGTTGGGCGTATTCATCCTGTGGCTGGGCTGGTACGGCTTCAACGGCGCGGCATGCACCAGCGTGCAGCAGCTTGGCAGCGTGTTTCTGACCACCACCGTGGCTCCCGCCGTGGCCACCACCGTGTGCATGGTGTTCACGTGGCTCAAATACGGCAAGCCGGACGTGAGCATGTGCCTGAACGCGTCCCTGGCGGGGCTGGTGGGCATCACGGCCCCCTGCGACGTGACCGACTGCGCGGGCGCTATCGCCATCGGCGCGGTGTCCGGGCTGCTGGTGGTATTCGGCGTTTGGTTTCTCGATAACAAGCTGCGGGTGGACGACCCGGTGGGCGCGGTGGCGGTCCACTGCCTGAACGGCATCTGGGGCGGCATCGCCGTGGGGCTGTTCGCCACCACCTCCGCTCCCGGCAACGACACGCTCACCGGGCTTTTCTACGGCGGCGGGCTGCATCTGCTGGGGGTACAGCTTCTGGGCATCGGGGCGGTCATCGGCTGGACGGCGGTGACCATCACCGTGTTCTTCCTGCTCATCAAGGCCACCATCGGCCTGCGGGTGAAGCCGGAGGAGGAGCTGCGGGGCCTGGACGTGACCGAGCACGGCCTGGTCAGCGCCTACGCGGACTTCATGCCCGCCATGGGGCTGCCCGCCGTGGCTGCCGCCGGGGAGAGCCGTCCGGGGGACGTGCCCGCCGTGGGCATAGACGAGGCGGTGCCGGTCCAGGTCCGCTCGCCGTGGCCGGCGGCGTCCGACAGCGCGGTGAAGATGTCGAACGTGACCATTTTGCTGCACATGGAGAAGTTCGAGGCGCTGAAGGCGGCTATGCTGGACATCGGCGTGACCGGCATGACGGTGACCAATGTGATGGGCTGCGGCGTGCAGAAGGGCAAGCCGGAGTATTACCGGGGCGTGGTCCAGGATATCACCCTCCTGCCCCGTATCCAGGTGGAGATCGTGGTCAGCAAGATACCCGTCCGCACGGTCATCGAGACGGCCAAGAAGGTGCTGTACACCGGCCATATCGGCGACGGGAAGATCTTCGTCTACGACGTGGAGAACGTGGTCAAGGTCCGCACCGGCGAAGAGGGCTACGACGCGCTCCAGGACGTGGAGCAATATTAAAATGTTCATGATTGACAGGGGCCGCGCGGGCTTATATAATGAAGGTAATTAAGCTAAAAATTTAGGTTACAACGAGAAAGGAGCCGCTTATGCAGACCCCTGTCGATCCTCTGGCCACGCCAAACGCGCGGAAGCTTTTAAATTATCTCTCCGATATCGCGGGCAAGGCCATCGTCACCGGCCAGCACACCCAGACCGTGCCCATGGAAGAGCTCGAATACATCCGTCAGGTCACCGGCCGGGAGCCGCTTCTCCGGGGCTTTGAGCTGCTGGCCTGCTCCCCCAACATCAACTGGGCCGACGCCAGCGAGGAATGTCTGACGGAGGTGCGGGAAAACCAGGGCACGCTGGACGTTGCCCTGGAATGGGGCCGGAAACGCCAGGGCATCGTGACCTTCACGTTCCACTGGTACTCCCCCGTCGGCGGGCGGGACAAGGCCTTTTACGCCGAGCACACGGATTTTGACGCCAGGCGGGTGCTCATAGACGGCACACGGGAGCGGGCGGCGTTTTACCACGACATGGACCATATGGCGGCACTGCTGAAGCCCTTTATGGACGAGGACATCCCGGTACTGTGGCGGCCGTTCCACGAGTCGGACGGCAAGTGGTTCTGGTGGGGCGCGCAAGGGCCGGCCGTGGCGAAGGAATTATATAAGCTCATGTTCGACCACTTCACCAGGGCGCACGGTCTGCACAACCTGCTGTGGGTGTGGAACTGCCGGCTGGCGGAGGGCTGGCCGGGAGAGGAATATGTGGACGTGGTGAGCCTGGACGAGTACCTGCCGGCATACGCACCCACGGATTACCGGGAACAGTACGAGACCCTGATTGCCGCCACCACGGGCAAGAAGGTGGCCGCGCTGGCGGAGATCGGGTATCTGCCCGACATAACGCTTTTGGAGCAAAGCCATATTCCATGGGCCTATTTCATGGTCTGGTCCAAGGAGTTTTGCATCGGCGAGAGCAAAAACAGCCGCGAGGCGCTGAAAAAGGTCTACGCCAGCGACTACGCCGTCAAGCTGTAAGGGGCGCGCATGGACAAAAAGGTGCGCATGGAGGACATCGCCAAACGGTTGGGCGTGAGCGTGGTGTCCGTGTCCAAGGCCCTGGCCGGCAAGGACGGGGTCAGCGAGCAGACCAGGGCAAAAATATTGGAGGCGGCCAGCCAGATGGGCTACGTGCCCCTGCGGACAAGGGAGCATATCCCCGAGCGGGCCAGCTCCGGCAACATCGGCATTCTGGTGCCGGATCAGTTCTTCGCCGACAATACGTTTTATTCCAATCTATACCGCAATCTGGTGACAAGGTGCAGCGAGCGGGGCTATTCCGCGCTGCTGGAGCTGGTGACGGCGGAGGCGGAGGCAAGACGGTCCCTGCCCGTCATGATCCAGCGGAAAAAGGTGGACGGGCTGATCTTTCTGGGGGAGATCGACCGGGACTATCTGCACGCGGTGTGCGCCTGCGCGCTGCCGTACGTGCTGCTGGACTTTTACGACGAGGACCTGCCGGTGTGCTCCGTCACCAGCGACAATGTGACCGGCGGGTACCGGGTCACGGAGCATCTTCTGGACACCGGCCGGGACCGTATCGGCTTCGTGGGCAGCGTGCTGTCCACCAGCTCCATCATGGACCGGTACCTGGGCTACTGCAAGGCCCTGCACCGGGCCGGTATCGCGCTCAGGCCGGACTGGGTGCTGGAGGACAGGCAGGGACGCACCACCTATATCCCCCTGATTTTGCCGGAGGATATGCCACAGGCGTTCGTGTGCAACTGCGACGAGACGGCGCTGCGGCTCATCGACGCGCTGACCAAGGCGGGTCTGCGGGTGCCGGAGGACGTGGCCGTGGCCGGGTACGACGATTACCACCAGGACAGGCCGGGGTTCCCTCCCCTGACCACCTACCGGGTCAACACAAAGGACATGGGCCGTATCGCCATCGATCAGCTCATCGGCCAGATCGGCGGCGAGCCGGCTGTCGCGGAAAATATCGTCGTGGGCGGGCGTATCATCACGCGCCGCTCCACGGCCTTCGAATAAGGAGGGTCTCAGCATGGAAAAGATCGCTGCCGCCGCCAGGCGGCACCTGGAAGGGGTCATCCTGCCGTTCTGGACGGCATTGAAGGACGATGCATACGGGGGCTATTACGGCTACATGGGCCAGGACCTGGCGCTGGACAAGAAAGCGGAAAAGGGCTGTATCCTCAACAGCCGTATCCTCTGGTTCTTCTCCAGGGCCAGCATGGACCTGGGGCGGGAGGACCTGCGGCCGTACGCCGAGCACGCCTACCGGTTCCTCACGGACCACTGTCTGGACCGGGCCAACGGTGGCGTCTATTGGAGCTGCACCTACGACGGCAAGCCTATGGACACCACCAAGCACACCTACAACCAGGCCTTCGCCATATACGCTCTGGCGGCCTATTACCGGCTGACCGGCTCTGACGAGGCCAAAGACCTGGCGCTGGAGCTGTTCCGGGTGATTGAGGAACACTGCACCGACGACGTGGGGTATCTGGAGGCGTTCACCGCCGACTGGGGGCCGGAATCCAACGAAAAGCTCAGCGAAAACGGCGTCATGGCCGCCAAGACCATGAATACGCTGCTGCACGTGTTCGAGGGGTACGCCGGATTGTACGAGGCCACCGGCGACAAGGACGTGGGCAGGGCCATGGAGCGGATACTGGATATATACGAAAACAAGATCTACTCCCCCGCTTTGCGGCGGCAGCTTGTGTTCTTTGACGAGAATTATAACTCCATCATCGACCTCTATAGCTACGGCCACGACATCGAGACGAGCTGGCTCATGGACTGGGGCTGCGCTCTGCTGGGGGACGAGGCGCGCATGGCGCGCATTTCGGCCATCGACAGGGATATGGCGCAGGCGGTGTACGACGCCGCGTACAGCTATGACTCCCTGGCCAACGAGTGCGACAGGGGCGTGGTGAACGAGACGCGTATCTGGTGGGTCCAGGCGGAGACGGTGCTGGGACTGGTGAATCTGTGGGAAAAGCTTCCAAATGAGACGAAATACCGGGACGCTGCGGCGGCCACCTTCCGGTTCATCGAGGAAAAGCAGACAGACCACCGGCCGGGCAGCGAGTGGTTCCACTCCGTGGACAAGTTCGGCGTGCCGGTGCCGGGGTATCCCATTTTGGAGCCGTGGAAGTGTCCGTACCACAACGGACGGATGTGCATGGAGCTGATGCGCCGGGACCCGGAGATATATGTATAATATAACAGCAACGACCCCCTCGAACGAGGGGGTCGGTTCATGTCTGTTTTCAGGTTTAGTCTGCCCAGACGCGCTCGCCAAGAGAGGCGATAAAACCGCTCAGCTCCCGAGCCATACGCTCCGCCTCCGGGGCACGGATATGGCCAGGCGTGCCGCTGCCGTTTTGGCTGTACAGGAAGTGATAGACCTTATCGTCGGCAAGCTCCCGGCATACCGTGTCGATGGACGCGTCCCAGTTGGCGTGGTGCATGAGGATGGTGGTGGCCAGGATGATGGTCGCCTTGGGGTATACAGAGCGCAGCTTGCGCACGAAGGCGGCGTAGTGCTCCCGCCAGGTCACGGCCTGGGGACAGTTTATGTCACGGGCCATATAGTCGTCCGGGCAGCTGTCGTTCTGGCCGAGGGCTACCACGACAACGTGCGGCGTCCAGCGGTTGAAGTCCCATAGCTTGGGCGCGTCGATGTCCGGGTTATACTCGAGCTTATCGTACACGTACTCCATGCCCCGGTAGTCGGGCGCGGCGAAGTACCCGGTGCCGTCCATGAGGGCGATGCCCCCCTGGGCGATGTCGTGCACTTCGGCGCGGAGCATCCGGGCGGCGTACCAGGCATAGGAATAGTAGCTGTTGTGATACTCCCCATTGTGGGGCGGGTCAACCTTTCCGCAGAAGTCCACCGCCTCCGCCACCTCGCCGGCGGATACGCTGTCCCCGTAGACCTCGATGCGCCGCCGTGGCAGGGGCTCCGGGGCGGTCAGCACCGCGTCCGCGGATACCACCAGGCCGTGGAAGCGGAGCTGGTGGCAGGAATCCTGCCGCTTGAAAAGCGTCAGTTCATGCGCGCCGGGACCTAAATGCTCCCCCAGGGTCAGCTCCTGACGGCCAGAGGGCGCCAGGGGGAGCTTGGTCTGTACCCCGTCCAGCAGCACGCCAAGATAGTTGTCCCAGCAGCCGCGCATGTTGGTCACCACGGCTCGGACGAAATCCCCCGTGAAGCGCACCTTTACGTACGTGGCCGGGAACACCCAGACCGGTTCCCTGGGGTCGTCAAAGTCGATGCGGCCGCTGTATTGCAGCGCGGCGTGGTCCGCCGCGATCCATTGCTCGTTAGTTGTCATCAGCATCCTCCCTCTCGTCGCCGGACACGTGGTAATACCACTTTTTTGCCTCCGGGCTGCCCGCCTCCGGCTTGGGGGAACAGCGCAGCAGGATACGCTCCATCAAAAATGTCTCCAAATACACCGCCAGCCCCGGAAAAAGAGGCAATCCCCAGGGCATGAGCCATATGCCCGCCAGCAGAGCCGCAAGCCCCAGCAGGAAGGCGATCGTATATGGCAGGTAGCGGAACAGCAGCACCACACCCATGCGCAAAAGGGCCATATTGCCCATCCGGAACCGGGAAAGGCAGGGCCAGACGTAGATGCCCAGCGCCGCCAATAAAAGCGCCATCAGATAGAAAACGTACAAAAACCACAGCGGCACGCTCGCGTCGCCGTAAAGGTACATGGCCTCCGCCACTACCAGGGCCAGCGCCAGGGTGAGGCCGAGGCTCAAAGGCAGGGACTGGCGCAGGTTTTGTTTGAAGCAGCGGAAAAACTCCGGCGCGGTGGAGCCGGTGTGAAAGCGCACCGTCTTGGCCATGGCGTAATAGGCCGCCGAGGACGCCGCGCCGGCCGTGATCACGGGCAGAGAGCACAGTATCCACAGCGCGCTGGTCAGGATAAGGCTCCACAGCAGATTCATGAACCGGGCGAAACGTCCGTCCGGCGAAAAAAGCCCCTGCAACACCGTCTCCCCTCCCCTCACAATGGGCCAGCACCGGAATGGTGCTGGCCCACCGAACTTATGTCTTGCGGATAGCTTTCGGGCCGATCAGCCGAAGTAAGAGTCGATGGCCGCCTGGAATTGCTGGCGGTACGTCTCCTGATACTGGGCCGCGGTCATGGTGCCGAAGATGAGCTGCTCCAGATCCCAGCCGTCCACCTGGGCCTCCAGGCTCTGATAGACGTCGAACTGCTCACGGGAGCCAAGGTCGAACATCACGTCGTAGTTGGACTGCTGCAGGTCGGGGTCGCTGGCCGTGGTGGCGTACCACCACCACATGGTCTCCTGGTCGTCGCGGATATCCACGTCGTCATTGTACCAGTTGGACAGGGCCTCAAACACGTTGTACACCAGCTCGGGGTCCTCCACGCCGTTGGGGATGAACCAGAAGGAGCCGGCGGTCAGCTTGGCCTTGTTGGTCTCCTGATTGCCGCTGGGGCCGGTGGGCCACTGGACGAACACGGTGTCGAACTCCAGGGTGGAGCCAACGGAGCCGTCCCAGTCATAGTCGGCGTTGGTGGAGGCGATCCACGCGGCGCTCGGCCAGAAGCCGATGTTGCCGTTTCTATAGGTGAAACGCATCACGTCGCCGTTGTCCTGCTCCACGTAGGGCTCGCAGACGTTGTAGGTGTTGTACAGGTCATAGTAGAACTGCAGGGCCTCGCCGGTGGCGGCGGAGCTCAGGCCTTCCTCCGTGCCGGCGGCGATGGTGGCGCCGTTGCTCATGAGAAGGTTGCTCAGCACGTCTTCCTTGAAGCCGGTGAAGCCGTACTGGTCGATCACGCCGTCGCCGTCGGTGTCCTGGGTCAGGGTCTGGCAATACTCCACGAACTTATCCCAGGTCCACTCGCCGCGGGCGTAAAGGTCACGGGGGTCCTCCAGGTTGTTGTCCTCCAGCATCTGCTTGTTGAAGGCCAGCGGAGAGGTGGCCTCCACCACGTTCTGGCCAAGGACCTGCTTCATCAGGCACGCTTTGCCGTCACCAAGGTCCAGATAGTTCAGCACGGTCTGGTCGCTCAGGACGTCCGCGTCAGCGGGCAGGACCGTCTTCAGGTCCAGGGCCAGGCCGTTGACGGCGGCCGGGATGCCCATGGTCAGGTCGCACAGATAGATGTCGCACTCCGGGGTGCCCGCCAGGATGGAGGTGTTGATGGACTCGGTGATGCCCGTGTAGGTCAGGTTGACGTACTGGAACTTCACGTTGTACTTCTCCTCCACGGCCTTGACCACGTCAAAGCGCATCTGGTCGGAGACGCTGCCGGTGTAGGAGGGGTCGTCCTCCAGGGCGGTGTGGGTGGAATCGTAGTAGATGTCCCACCAGGTGCCGATGGTGATGGTGCGGGGCTCGTCCGACGCGAAGGCGCCGATGCTCATGCAGGAGAGCATGAACACGGCCACCAGGACGGCGGCGGCTATTTTACGAAAACGCTTCATTCGTTAAATCCTCCTTTTAAGTGATAATGGTGGATAGCCGCAGGACCTTATTCCGCGGCCGTGCCGATGCTGACGCTGAACACTTCCCAGGCGCCGCTGGACTCGCACTGCAGGCGCGTGCCCCAGGTGGCGGGGTCGTCGCCGCAGACGGCGGCGATCTGCTCATAGGTGATCTGGGCCATAGAGCCGTCGCACACGGGAGCCTGGTCGCCAACACGGCTCCAGCCGGCGGCGGCGTCGGGCATCACGATCCACATGTCGCCGGTGTCGGAGGCGTACTGCACGGTGATGACGGAGCCGGGGACCAACAGGGCAAGCTGCTCTTCCGTCAGCTCCACGCCGTCCTGGGTCCAGGCGTCGGCGGCCTTGCCGGCCATCTCGGGGATGTCCACACTGCCGGTCACGTTCTTGAACGCGCCGGAGCAGATGGACACGCCGTAGACCTCCCAGGCGCCGCTGGACTCGCACTGGAGGCGCGTGCCCCAGGTGGTGGGATCGTCGCCGCAGACCTCGGCGATCTGCTCGTAGGTGACCTGAGCCACGGAGCCGTTGAACGCGTGAGACTGGCCGTCGTTGGGGTTGCCAACGCGGCTCCAGCCGGCGGCGGCGTCGGGCATCACGATCCACATGTCGCCGGTCTCGGAGGCGTAGCTGATCTCAATAACGGAGCCGGGTACCAGCAGGGCAAGCTGCTCTTCCGTCAGCTCCACGCCGTCCTGCGCCCAGGCGTCGGCGGCCTTGCCGGCCATGTCGGGGATCTCGACCTTGCCGGCCAGGTTCTTAAGGCCGGTGGGCTGGCCTACCTTCACGCTGTAGACCTCCCAGGCGGCGCTGGCCTCGCACTGAAGCCGCGCACCCCAGGAAGCCACGTCGTCGCCGCAGACGGCGGCGATCTGCTCATAGGTGATCTGGCAGATGTTCTTGGAAAGGTTCGTGGCGGCGGTCTGCTGCTCCACGCGGCTCCAGCCCACGGTGGCGTCGGGCATCACGATCCACATGTCGCCGGACTCGCTGCTGTACTCGATCTCAATGACGGCGCCGGGGACGAGAGCCGCCAGGAACTCCTCGGTCATGTCCACGCCGTCCTGAGCCCAGCCGTCGGCGGCCTTGCCGGCCATGCCCTCCAGCTCCACGGCGTCGGCGCCAAGGTACTGCAGGTTGCTCATGTCCTTCGTCCCGCCGAAGCCCTCGGGGGCGGTGAACGCGGCGGCGGTGTCCGCCTCGAGCACGTTGCCGTCGGCGTCCTTGAAGGCGATGTCGTCGATGTACAGCACAGCGTTGGCCGCGCCGGCGGTAGCGCCGTTATCCACCTCCAGGGTGACGACCATCAGAGGCTGCTCCGCGCTGAACACCTCGCCCTTGGCGGGGTCCAGAGCCATGTTGGCGGTCTTGGGGTTCTTCGTCTCCATGTACACGGACCAGCCGTGTTTCTCGGCGCTGAGACCGCCGTCCATCCACAGCATCACGTTGCCGGAGCAGGCGTAGAACTCGCCGTCCGGGTTCACGATGCCCATGGTCAT